>JBGPPE010000170.1:0-5509 GCA_041488395.1 Gallionellaceae bacterium | reverse complement strand
TCGGGAAAGCCCGGCTGCTTCTGGTCCAGATTCATCGCGATCAGGCGGAACTTGATCGGCGCGCGCTTCTGCAGCGCACGCAGAATTTCCAGCAGGGTATAGGAATCCTTGCCGCCGGACATGCACACCATGATGGTGTCGCCGTCTTCGATCATATTGAAATCGCCGATAGCGCGGCCGACCTGCTGCTCCAGCTTGCCGCGCAGGCGGTTGAAGTTGGTGGAGCGCGATTCGAAGTGTATGGGTTGAGCTGTTGCGTTCATAGTGGAGACAAAAAGTGAAGAAGCGCCTCTGGCGCAAAAATTATCTTAAAGATTGACGCTGCGACCGCCATCCACCGCAATCACCTGTCCGGTGATATAGGGCGCATTGCTGATCAGGAATTGCACGGTCCTGGCGATATCGTCCGGCTCGCCCTCGCGCTTGAGCAGGGTGTGCGCGACGATCTGCAGGCGGCGCGCCTCATCTTCCCAGCCGCCAGCCTCCGGCCAGATGATCACGCCGGGTGCCACCGCATTGACCCGCACATGCGGCGCAAGTTCCTGCGCCAGTGCCTTGGTCAGCGCCACCAGCCCGGCCTTGGCCACGCTGTACAGCAGATGGCCTTGCATCGGCCGCTCGGCATGGATATCGACAATGTTCACGATGGCACCGTGGCGATGGCGCAGCTCGCTCGCCGCCGCCTGCGCCAGGAACAGCGGCGCCTTCAGGTTGGTGCCGACCAGGTCGATCCAGTGCGCCTCGTCCACCTCTTCCAGCGTGGTGGCATAAAAGCTGGAGGCATTGTTCACCAGCGCATCCAGATGGCCAAAGTGCGCCACCGTCTCATGCAGCATGCGCGGCAGATCAGGCAGATTGAGCAGATCGGCCTGCACGCACAGCACCGAGTGGGGACGGTGTGCCTCCAGCTCGGCCTGCAGGGCCAGCGCCTCGTGTGCGGAAGAGCGGTAATGCAGTGCGATGCTTGCCCCCGCTGCGTGCAGGCGCCGGCAAATTGCCGCGCCCACCCGCTTTGCCCCCCCGGTTACCAAAATCACTTTGCCCTGCATGATCCTCTCCACCAATACGCCAAGTCGCACAATTTAACACATCCGCGGCCGCGCCTCAGCTACGCCAGCACGCACGGCGGGGTTATTGCCTTGGCCATGCGCCAGTGCGCGCTGTTGCACTCACGCCGCTACTGGGCTAGGCTAGCACTCCTGTTTCTTGCCCGGCACCCGCAGCCGTTTCCAACCGGTGTCCCACGAAAAACTTTAGCAGAGGCTTACGCATGTCCTCACTCCCGTTGCCCAGCGCAGAAGCCCTGGCGCACAGCCAGCAACTGAAAGACCTGATCCACAGCGACATCACCCTGCAGGGCGGCTGGATACCCTTCTCGCGCTTTATGGAGCTGGCGCTGTATGCCCCCGGGCTGGGCTACTACAGCGCCGGTGCACGCAAGCTCGGTGCGGAAGGCGACTTCATTACCGCGCCCGAGCTGTCACCGCTGTTTGGACGCACACTGGCGCGCCAGGTCGCCGACATCATGGCGCAAAGTGCGTCACTGGTGCTGGAGCTGGGGGCCGGCAGCGGCAAGCTGGCAGTGGATGTGCTGGAAGAACTGGAACAGATGGGCCAGCTGCCCGAGCGTTACTCGATACTGGAAGTGAGCGCCGACCTGCGCGAGCGCCAGCAGGCACTGCTGCAGCAACGCCTGCCCCACCTGATCGGCAGGGTACACTGGCTGGAAACCCTGCCCGAACAGATCGATGGCGTCATTATCGGCAACGAGGTGCTGGATGCGCTGCCGGTACACCTGGTGCACTGGGCGGATGCACGCATTCTTGAGATTGGCGTGGCGCACCAGGACGAGCATTTCTACTTTACCGAGCGCCTGCCGGAAACCCCGCAGCTGCTGGAAATCGCGCAGCAGATCAGCGTGCCCGACGACTACGTCAGCGAAATCTCGCTGGCCGCGCGCGGCCTCGTCAAAACCCTGTGCGAGCGTCTGCATAGCGGTGCGCTGCTGTTTGTCGACTACGGCTTCGGCGCGCGCGAGTACTACCACCCGCAGCGCAACAACGGCACGCTGATGTGCCACTACCGCCACCACACCCACGACGATCCCCTTTTCCTGCCCGGTTTGCAGGACATCACCGCACACGTGGATTTCACTGCCATCGCCGAAAGCGCCATCGACCACGGCGCCAGCCTGCTGGGCTACACCACGCAGGCGCACTTCCTGCTCAACTGCGGCATTACCGACCTGATGAGCGAAGTATCACCCGAAAGCGTGCGCGAATACCTTCCCCTCACCGCCCAGATACAGAAGCTCACCAGCCCGGCAGAGATGGGCGAATTGTTCAAGGTGATTGCGCTGGGCAAAGGCCTGGAGAACACCTTGCGCTGTTTCGGGGCGGGCGATAAATCACGGCTGCTTTGACGCTGCGTGCAGCACGCCGACTTGCAGCAACCTTAATCCAGCCACTCCCTGACTTGCTGCACCACCCACGCGCCATCGTCCAGTGGCAAATCATGTCCTGCTTGTGGATGCACACGGATGGCGCAGCGCCAATGCTGCGCCAGCGTGAGCGAGCATCTGGCATTGACCAGCCGGTCTTGTTGCCCGGCCAGCAGCAGCACAGGCACGGCTGGCGCAGCCCGTGCAGCGCGGTAGCGCATGGCAGCACGTATCTGGCGCAGGATATTGGCACGCGTCACGGGACACTCCTCGGCATAGCCAATCCACTGTGCCAATATCGCCTGCCTTTGCTCGGAGCGATTTCTTAATCTGCTGGTGAGGCGCAGTATCAAACTCTCGCGCTGCGCTGCCGAGCCAAAGAGCAGGTAGCACAGCAGGGCCGCATAATTGGCGGGGCGCAGCCGCTGATAGAACGGACTATAGGGCGCCAGGCTGGTATTGATCAATACCATTTTTTCAAGCTCGGCCGGATACAGCTCACTCCACGCCTCGCCCACCATCGCCCCCAAAGACAACGCCAGCACCCGGTACGGCGGAGCGTAGCCAAGTTGCAGCAGTTGCTTGCGGCTGCAACTCACCATCTCCGCCACACTGTCCGCACTGGGCTGGGCATGCAAACGACCGTTACCAGGAAAATCCAGCATCACCAGCTTATCCCCGCCCATGGCCTGCTGCAGCATCTGCGGGAACTCACCCCAGTGGCGTGTCTCGCGCATCAGGCCACGCAACAGCACCCAGGTGTTCATGGCCGGTACCAGCGCGCGATGGCGCGTTCCTGTAAGCGGCTGCGCGTGGAGCCCTTGGCCAGCCAGCTGTCATAACCGGATGCGGCACGCATCAGAAAATCCAGCCACACGTTATGCCGGCGCAACACCCGGTGCAGCCGATGCTCTACCGTGGGATTAAACATGCCATGACGGGAAAACAGCTGGCGCGGGTTTTTCTTTACCCACATCCATGAGCCCATCTCCAGCGTCAATGGCAAAAAGGTTTTGCGCCCGTCCTGTTGAGCCTGCAGATAAAGATAATCCCAGACGTCGCCATGCGTGCGGTATTGCAGACTTTGCGGTTCAAACAGGTAGCGGTTGTTGGGGTGCGTCTGGTGGAACAACTCTTCCAGCGCGAGAATGTCCGCCAGGTTCCCGATCGGATGCACGCTGTGCGCGTAGGGGAACCACACCCGGTCGCGCAGACCAAAGCCGGAATGGCAATCTAGCGCAATGCTGAAAGAGCGCGTCAGCAACTCATCCTGCACGACACGGCACAACGCCTGGTTTTCTATCTCCATCGCGGCCCCTGCTTCCCCGCGATACCAGGGCAAGTGCGGGCTAATGCGGTGCCCGCCCAGCAAAAATGGAACTCGTCCTTCAGCGTCTATCGGTGCATTGCGCATCAGGTCCACACCGTTGGGGTTGCAGCGTGTCGACTGCGCCATGCCGCCGGGGTTGAGCAAGGGCATGAATACCAGACGTACATCCTGCAGCAAATGATGCAGGCTTTTATCCCACTCCAGGCGCGAGAGCACACCGCGCAAAAAACACAACAGCACTTGCGTGCCGATGCGTTCGAGCCCATGGATGCCACCGAAGAACCCGATGGCGGGCAGTTTGGGATCGGGGTTGCCCAAGGCCAGCTGATACACCGGGAAACGTTGCTCCCCGGCATTCACCTCGCACGCAACTGTCACCTCCAGATGGCCACGGCCAAGTTCCAGTATGCGTTCCAGCTCTCTTAATTCCGGCATGGCAATGTGCGTGGGAAATAAACGCAGCCATGCTAGTGGACGAAGTAGCGGAAAGCAATCTTAATACGCGCTGCGATGATCTCGGGCGCACTGAAGTGTTACACACAGTCAGCTGCGGCAATAAACAGCCCTTTACCTCCTGCTCCGCAGTGGGCGTTCAGCCACTTTTCAGGCGAGCACTGCACCACCATCCGGGAATTTTCCGGAAAGAACTTCCTCATCCGTGAGCACTGGCCCCACCCACATCACTACCTTGGCGGCACCTGCGCCCATGGCCATTTCGCGCAGTGCACGCAATTCAATTTGCGTATAGCCGCCCTCCGGCTCGCCCAGCGGATGCATGACGATGGTCGGCGCCAGCGCCAGAAACGATCGACCTTGCATGCGGCGCACGAATGCCTTGAGCAGCTGTTCGGCCGCCGTGAAGTCAGACACCAGGGTGCGCGGATGCGCAAACGGATTGATAACTTTTACCGCAGCATCGGCAGCATGCGCACGCGCCTCAGCACCGACCCCGACTATCATCTCCTTGGGTTCATACGCAATGGCCATTTCCGGCACCTCGGAAATGGATACACCGGTCTGCGGATTGCGTATGGTCAGCCGCTGTGGCGATAACTGAACATAGCGAATTGATTTGAACATATTGAGCATGGGCAAAAAGTGTTGTTATAAATTCAAAATGCTGCATGCGTAATTCGTTACTGTTCTTTCGCCATTTCATCCACCTCGGCCTGCAGGCCGCCGGCAGCCGCGATAAATTTCTCGGTGGTTTTGCCATGCACCAGCAGCAGCACAGGCGGGCCGATCGCGCGCGAATAGTCCATGCTGGCCAGGTTGTTATCGGTATTCAGGTAATCAGTAACATGGATAAGAGCTATCATGCCGGCCATCAACAGCGCCACAATCACCGCCAGACGGCGACGACCGATGCGGCTGACCAGGCAGACATGCTGATAGAGTATCGTACCTATAATCAGCGGCTCGATCACTTCGGACAGCACCTCGCGCATCAGGCTGAAGTCGAATGCAAAATCCACATAACCGTAAAACGGATTATTCAGCAACAGCAGCAGCGCAACGCCCAGTGCGATGATAACGGTATGCGCAATAAAGTTGGCACGGCCCGACAACACCCTGCCGATCAGGGCCCACAAACCCACCCATAGCAGCAACACCGGAATATCACCGAGCAGGGGGCGCAGCAGTATGTCGTAGCCTTCATCGCGGTTGTAATCCAGCCACAGCGTAAACAGGTGCGCCAGCAGCAAAAGCGCAACCCCGACCAGAAGCATCGGCCATCT
>JBGPPE010000169.1:0-5517 GCA_041488395.1 Gallionellaceae bacterium | reverse complement strand
GCAGCCTGGGGGGCTGCAGGCAGAGAGATTTCTTCCACTACATTGGTGTGGGGTGCAAGGTTGATCACGCTTTGCGGCATGATGCCGAATGCAGTTACAACGCCAAGCAAGGGCAGAGTAGAGAGGGTAACAAACCAGCGCAGCTTCAATTTGCGCGCGTGTGTCAGAGAATTTTGAGTTACCATTTATGATTCCTGAAGTGACTAACCGGTATTATGTCCGCAATTGGGGTTAGTCTTTAATTTAGAGCGGCCGACACTTTACCAGAGATGGTTTTTTGCACAATACCTGTCTGCTCCAATGGCTAATATCTGGAATAAAGGGGTGTTTCAGGTGATGATCGGTCGAAAATTGGGGGTAAATTGCCATGGGCCCGATAAAACCCAATGCTTAACGAATAAAAGTAGATTTCAAGTATGTCGAACATAACACAGCAAGAAACTCTCGATTTGATCAAGCGCGGCAGCAGTGAACTGCTGCTCGAAGCGGAATTAAAGCAAAAACTGGCGCTGGGCAGGCCGCTACGCATTAAAGCGGGATTTGATCCAACGGCCCCCGACTTGCATCTTGGCCACACCGTTTTGCTGAACAAAATGCGCCAGCTTCAGGATCTGGGGCATCACGCCCTATTCCTGATCGGTGACTTTACCGGCATGATCGGCGATCCGACCGGGAAAAATGCCACACGCCCCCCATTGTCGCGCGAGCAAGTGCTCGCCAATGCACAAAGTTATCGTGACCAGGTTTTCAAGGTGCTGGATCCGGAGCGCACCGAGATTGTGTTCAACTCCACTTGGATGGACAAATTCAGTGCGGTAGACCTGATCCGCCTGGCAGCGACACATACGGTGGCGCAGATGCTGGAGCGCGATGATTTTTCCAAGCGCTATACCAGCAACCAGCCGATCGCCATTCATGAGTTTGTTTACCCGCTGGTGCAAGGCTATGATTCCGTGGCACTTAAGGCTGATGTAGAGCTGGGCGGAACAGACCAGAAATTTAACCTGTTGATGGGACGTGAACTGCAGAAGCATTATGGCCAACCCGCGCAGTGCGTGCTCACCATGCCGCTGCTGGAGGGGCTGGACGGAATTAACAAGATGTCCAAGTCCCTGGGTAACTATGTGGGTATTACCGATGCGCCGCAGGAAATGTTCGGCAAATTGATGTCGGCATCCGACGTGCTGATGTGGCGCTATCTGGAACTGCTGTCCTTCGAGAGCATGGGCACTATCAACAAATGGCGTGAAGAGGTGGGGCAAGGGAGAAATCCGCGTGACATCAAGGTGTTGATGGCTCAGGAAATGGTAACCCGGTTCCATTCGCGGCAGGCGGCCGAGGCAGCGCTGGCCGAGTTTGAAGCGCGTTTCCGTCAGGGGGTGCTGCCGAATGACATGCCGGAAATATCCGTAACAGCTACCGATGGCAGCATCGGCCTTGCCCAGATGCTCAAGCAGGCCGGGCTGGTGGACAGCACCTCGGAAGCCATCCGCATGGTGGGCCAGGGGGCGGTAAAGCTGGACGGCGAGCGCGCCGGCGACAAGGCCCTGCAGCTCAAAACGGGTGCCGTGATCGTGGCCCAGGTCGGCAAGCGAAAGTTTGCTCGCGTAACCGTGTGTTGAGCAGGGTAAAAATCTAGGTTGTGGAACGTGGGGCGCTTTGGTAGAATCGCGCCCTCAAATTTTTTGTATAAGGTAGTTTGTTAATGACAACTGTACGTGTTAAAGAGAACGAGCCGTTTGAAGTCGCGATGCGTCGTTTCAAGCGTTCTGTAGAAAAAACCGGCCTGCTGACCGAATTGCGCGCCCGTGAGTTCTACGAGAAGCCAACAGCCGAGCGCAAGCGCAAGCTGGCCGCTGCTGTAAAGCGTCACTACAAGCGTCTGCGTAATCAGGTTCTGCCTCCTAAGTTGTATTAATTAGGGCTGTATTAATTACAGCTGGTGCTGCGTACTTTGACGCAGCACTTTACTGACGTATGAGCCTTAAACAGCAAATCACCGAAGACATGAAGACCGCCATGCGCGCCAAGGATACGGCGCGTCTGGGGGCTATTCGTCTTTTGCTGGCAGCAATGAAACAGCGTGAAGTGGATGAGCGCATCGAGTTAACCGACTCGGATGTTCTGTCCATCATCGACAAGATGATGAAGCAGCGTCGCGATTCCATCAGCCAGTATGAAGCCGCCGCCCGCCACGATCTGGCGGATGTTGAAAAGTTTGAAATGAGCGTGTTGCAGGGCTATATGCCGCAGCAACTGAGTGAAGCGGAAATTGATACCGCCATCACGCAGGCAATAACCGCGAGTGGCGCCGCCAGCGCACAGGACATGGGCAAGGTGATGGCGATACTCAAGCCGCAACTTGCCGGTCGTGCCGATATTGGCCGTGTTTCCGGGCAGGTGAAAGCGCGTTTGTCCAAGTAGTTCTCTCTGGGTAACCGCCGGCGAAAAGCCTGTATGCGGGTGTGTTTTCCTCTCTACCTGAAGATAAAGCGAGGACTGGGGTGATTCCAAAAAGTTTTATTCAGGACTTGCTCAATCGCCTCGATATCGTAGATGTCATTGAGCGTTATGTACCGCTAAAAAAGTCGGGCGCAAACTACGCCGCCTGCTGTCCTTTCCACAACGAAAAATCCCCCTCCTTTACGGTTAGCCAGAGCAAGCAGTTTTATCATTGCTTTGGTTGCGGCGCGCACGGTACGGCCATCAGCTTTGTCATGGAGCATGCTGGCTTGGGCTTTGTCGATGCGGTGGAGGAGCTGGCGCGCAGCATAGGTGTGGAGGTGCCGCGCGAGGCGGCCGCCGCCGGGCAGATTCAGCATAAGGTTGCGCCTGATCTGTATGACGTGATGCAGGCAGCGGTGCGTTACTACCGCGAGCAGCTCAAGCAATCCCCACGTGCTATCGATTATCTCAAACGCCGCGGGCTGAGCGGCGAAATCGCCGCGCGCTTCGGCATCGGCTATGCGCCGGATGCCTGGCAAAACCTGGCCAGTATCGTGCCCAGTTACCAGGATGCCAGCCTGGTTGAAACTGGCATGGTGATCGAAGGCGAGGGCGGCAAGCGCTATGACCGTTTCCGTGACCGCATCATGTTCCCGATTGTGAACGCGCGCGGCCAGGTGATCGGCTTTGGCGGGCGGGTGCTGGACAAAGGCGAGCCCAAGTACCTGAACTCACCCGAAACAACGCTGTTTGAGAAGGGGCATGAGCTGTACGGCCTGTTCCAGGCGCAAAAGGCCATACGCGCCAGTCAGCTGGTGATGGTGGTGGAAGGCTATATGGACGTGGTGGCGCTGGCGCAGCACGGCATTGAATATGCCGTGGCCACGCTGGGCACGGCGACCACGCCCTACCATGTGCAGAAATTGCTGCGCCTGGCGGAGCGGGTGGTGTTTTGTTTTGATGGCGATGCCGCCGGGCAGAAAGCTGCGTGGCGTGCGCTGGAAAATGCGCTACCGCATCTGGTAGACGGCAAACACATCGGCTTTCTGTTCCTGCCCAAAGAGCATGATCCGGACAGCTATGTGCGCGAATATGGCAAAGAGGCGTTTGAGCGGCAGCTGCATGACGCTTTGCCGCTATCAGGATATTTGTTGCGGGAACTGTCCGCCCAGGTAGATTTGCGCACGCAAGAGGGGCGCAGTAATTTGCTGAAGAGTGCGCAACCTTTGCTGATGGCTATTACCGCGCCGGCTATGGCCTTGTTGTTGCGCAAGGAGGTGGCCGCGCTGGCAGGAATTACCCAGGCCGAACTGGAAGCGCTGTATGCGATCAAACCCATCGCCCCCCCCCAGCGCCAGCGGCCTGCCCCGCAAAAGGCCGCACGCCCGGCTCCTTCCAGCTTGCGTGCCTTGTTGCGCTGTTTGCTGGCGCGACCGGAGATGGCCAGAAATTTGCCGGCTGATTTTGCTGCTAACGGAGCCGAAGCAGAGGCTGTAATGGCACTGGCCGAGTGGTTGCCCACGCAGGAAGGCGAGGTAAGCACTGCAGGCATCATTCAGTATTTCCAGGGAACGGCTCATGAAGCCGTGTTTTCTGCCGCAGAAGCGGATATTTTGCAGTGGGGCGAGGAATTCGACGTTGCGGCCGAGGTCGAAGGCGTGTTGGCCAAGCTGCGTGCGGACGAGCGTAAACGCCAGTGGCAGGAGCTGGAACTGAAATCTCAGCGAAATGGCGGACTGAGCCAGCAGGAAGCCGAACTCTACCGACAATTGCTGAAAGAAAGGCTGGCCGGGATGAAATGAACAGGGTTCCTGGCTAAGCTGCGGAAAGGTTTTGTAAAATCGGGTATAATCCGCGCCCATTTGAGTGGCATTTATTAAGTGTCACATTTAATTATTAAGTAGCATTTAACTGGGAATCCAACCCTATGGCGACTCAGCAAGACAAGAAAAAAACCGTAAGCGCCAAACAGGCCGCGGCAAATTCAAAACAAGCGGCTAACTCCAAGCAGGATGCCAATACTGTCGATACACAAGATGTCGAAGCGCGACGCACGCGCCTGAAGGCGTTGATCGTGCTCGGCAAAGAGCGCGGCTACCTGACGTTTGCCGAAATCAACGACCACTTGCCAGAGATGCTCGAAGCCGAGCAGATTGAAGGCGTGGTCAGCATGATTAACGACATGGGCATCACCGTCACTGACCAGGCACCGGATGCCGAAAGCATGGTCATGTCAGAAGCGGTCACCACCGTGGTGGATGAAGATGCCGTAGAAGCTGCGGAAGCTGCACTATCTACCGTCGACTCCGATTTTGGCCGCACCACCGACCCGGTGCGCATGTACATGCGCGAAATGGGTACCGTGGGCTTGCTCACACGCCAGGACGAAATCGTCATTGCCAAGCGCATCGAGGAAGGCCTCAAGCACATGATTCAGGCGATTTCCGCCTGTCCGGCGACGATCGCCGAAATTCTTGCGCTGGCTGAAAAGGTTTCGCGCGAAGAAATGCGCATCGACGAAGTGATTGACGGCTTCATCGAGATTGAAGAGGAAGTGGTCGTCAGCGAAGATATCTCTGAGGACGAAGAGGCCGAGGAAGAAGTCGACGAAGACGAAGAAGAGTCCGCTGAAGATGGCGATGCGCTGGCCGCTGCCAATCTGGCGCAACTGAAGATCGACGCACTGGAGCGCTTTGCCCTGATTGCGGACTTGTTCACCAAGCTGGGCAAGGCTTACGAAAAGCACGGCTACCGCAGCAAGCAATACAACAAGCTGCAGGAACAGATTTCCGAGGAGCTGATGCAGTTCCGCTTCTCGGCCAAGCAGGTGGACGCACTGTGCGACACCATGCGTGGCCTGGTAGAAGAAGTTCGTGGCCACGAGCGCAGCATTCAGGACTTGTGCGTGACCAAGGCCGGCATGCCGCGCCCGCACTTTATTAAAGTGTTCGTCAGCAACGAAGACAACCTTGATTGGGTAGAGCACGAAGTTGCCGCCAAGAAGCCCTACAGCGAAAAGCTGGCGCGCTTCCAGGCTGCCATTGTTGACCAGCAGAAACGCATGCTCGACCT
>JBGPPE010000168.1:0-5536 GCA_041488395.1 Gallionellaceae bacterium | reverse complement strand
TAGATATGCGCGAGCCTTTCATTGCCTCGCTCGCGTCCTGGCAGGGCTGGCTGGGTGCGTTCGGTTTTCTGGCCTATGGCATTATGTCCATATACCTTTTGCTGCGCGGCGGCGTTAAAGGCCTGGTGGGCTTTGCATTGCTTTATCCCTGGTTGCAATTCTGGGTGGAGTTTTCCAGCATACGCGTGCAGGAGCCCTTTGTGCTCTACCGCAGTTATTTGTGGATGCCAGGCCTGCTATTACTTATTCCCTTGTTGTTGCTCAGGTGGCCGGGCAAGAAAACGCTGCTAGCGCTGGGGCTGGCGATATTGCTGCTGGTGCCACTGGCAATGAACCGGCTGTGGGTATTCGGCGACAGCTATCGCCTGTGGAATGATGCTGTTCGCTTATTAGCTGATGATCGCGTGCCGGGGGCGGACCGGATTTATTTTAATCGCGCTCAAGCCAGCGCAGCGGCGCACGACTGGGAAAGAGCTATTGCTGATTTTCAGCGGGTGGCTGCCATCAGCCCGCAGTTTGCACCGGTGCGATTCGAATTGGGAATGACGTATCTGAATGCGGGGCGGTATCAGGAAGCTCGCGAGCAATTCGATGTGGAAATATCCCTCAAGCCTGATGATGGTAAGGGCTATTATGGCAAGGGGCTGGCATTGATGGCTTTGCATGAGAATCGGCAAGCTACTCAGACGATGGAAATGGCGTGCAAGCTGGGAGTCAATATGGCCTGCGTCATGCAGCAATGGCGCAAGAAATAGCGCTGAATTAGCGCTTCTTCTCGTGCGCCGCTGCAATTTCGCGGAACTGTTTCAGCTCGGTCTCAATGGTAGACAGTTCCTGGAAGTTGTTGCCGGCATGTTTGGCCAGTTCCAGTTGTTCGATGGCGCCGCGCAGGTTGCCGTGCAGTATGTAGTTATAGGCAAGCGCGTGGTGTTCTTCCTGGTGCCTGTCCAGTATGGCGTAGGTGCGCGCCTGCAGCTCGTATAAACGCGGGTCATTGGGGTGGCTGTTGACTTGCTGGTTGAGCAGGGCGAGTGCCTCGTTGTAGTGTTTTTCCTCTAGCAGCACTTCGCTGTAGTCATATACCAGGGCGCGGTGCTGCGGGAAATTTTGTAGCGCGGTGCGGTAAAAGCCGGCGATGTTGGAGTCGCCGATGGCGCCAGCGCGGCGCAGCTGGCCGGCCAGCGTGGTGATCATGGCGTTGCCCTGCGCCGCTTTGCGCAAGGGGGCAAACTCCTGTGCGGCCCGCTCATACTGGCGGCTTAGCAGCAGCGCACTCACCAGGCCGTAGCGTTGTACCACCGGGTTGCCGAATTTTTGCGGCCCGAGTGCGCCGCTAAAGTAGGCTATGGCCTCCTGCGGGGATTTCTGCAGGGTTTGCAGTTTGGCGCGCACCAGCTGGAAATCGAGGCTGTCGGGAACCAGGCGGGCGGACATTTGCTGCACGCGGTTGGCCATGTCGGCAATGCGCTCGTTGGTAAGCGGATGGGTACGCAAATAAGGCGGTGTGTTGCCCTCCAGCAGTCGGGTGGCTTTTTGCAGGCGCTCAAAGAAAGCGGGCATGGCGCGCACATCGAAGCCGGATTTGCGCAGGATGCCCAGGCCGATGCGGTCGGCCTCCTGTTCGTGAACGCGGGTGAAATTGAGCTGGCGCTGCATGGCACCTGCCTGCGCGCCCACCACCGAGGCCATGGCGGCATCCGGGTTGCTGCGTGCCGCCAGAATGGCGGCGGCGATCACCGCCATGGCGGCGAGAGAGTCATATTTTTGCCCTGATACCATGCGTGCCAGATGATGCTGGGTCACGTGCGCGATTTCATGGCTGAGTACGGAAGCCAGTTCGGATTCGCTCTGGGTGGTCAGGATCAGCCCGGTGTTGACTCCGACAAAACCGCCAGGCATGGCGAAGGCGTTGATGGCGTTGTCGTTGATGGCAAAAAATTCGAACTCCAGCCCGGGTTCGCTGCTGTTGGAGGCAAGCTGGCCGCCGAGCTGGTTGAGATAATCGGCGATCTCGGCGTCATCCAGGTAGCTTGGGTCAGCACGGATCTGGTACATGCTCTGTTCACCGATCTGACGCTCCTGCTGCGGCGACAGGGCTTCCTGCGAGATATCGCCGAGGTCGGGTAAGCCTTCGGCATGGCAGAACAGGGAATAGCTGAAAAGTGCGATGAGCAGGATTTTTTTCATGAACGATATGATAACTGCTTTACGTTTTGGTTCACACCGCTTGCGCCAGAGGGCAATGGCCTGGAGCATGATAAAATGAACAAACTGTTATGCGCGCTGTTTGTTCGCATTCATTATTAGTCTAGTCTGGCAATTCTATTGATTGGTAACACATGGTCAAGATCGGCAAATACGAAATCATCAGGGAATTAGGACACGGTGCAACCAGCACGGTGTATCTGGCGCTGGATCCTTTCAGCAACGAGCAGGTGGCCGTCAAGCTGTTCAATATGGACGTGCTGCAGGACAACTCCCGTGCCAAGGCATTGCGCAAGCTGCTGCTCAATGAGGCCTCGCTGGCCGGCAAGCTGAACCATCCGCATATCGTGAAAATTCACGATGCCGTCGTGGATGACGAGAACAACTACATGGTGATGGAGTATGTCGAGGGTGAGACGCTGGAGAAACTGGCCGAGGTGGACCACCTGCTGCCACTGCCCCAGGTGGCGGAGATTATCTACAAATGCTGCAAGGCACTGGACTATGCGCAGCACCAGGGCGTGATCCACCGCGATATCAAGCCCGCCAACATTTTGCTGTGCGGCGAAAGCGACATCAAGATTTCCGATTTTGGCTCGGCCCTGATCGAAAGCCAGCAGACCACACAGGTAAGCGGCGTGGGTTCGCCGGCCTACATGTCGCCGGAGCAGATCAAGGAACAGGTGCTGACCTTCCAGACGGATATCTATTCGCTGGGGGTGACGATGTACCGCCTGCTCACTGGCAAGCTGCCGTTCGACGCGCGCAACAATTACAGCATGATCTACCAGATCATGAACATCGACCCACCCCCTCCCAGCACCTTCCGCCCGGAAGCGCCGCACGCACTGGATGCTATCGTGATGCGCGCCATGCACAAGGATCTGAAACAGCGCTATCAGACCTGGGACGAGTTTGCGCATGATCTGGTCGCGTTTACCAGCAATGCCGTCGATGACCAGCAGGCAATTTACGACACGGAAAAATTTGATACCGTGCGCTCGCTCGGTTTCTTCAAGAACTTCAGCGATGTCGAGTTGTGGGAGGTGCTGCGCATCAGCGAATGGCGCCATGTTCCCAAGGAAGAGCGCATCCTCAGCGAGGGTGAAGAAGGGCGCGATCTTTACGTGCTGGCACACGGCACCGTCAAGGTGCTCAAGCAGGGGCGATTATTGAGCCTGTTGCACAAGGGAGACTGTTTTGGCGAGATGGCGCATCTGTCCGAACGCGAGTTTTTGCGCACCACGGATGTGGTGGCCAAGAACGAGGTGACGCTGATCGAGATTAATCCTGATGTGCTGGACAAGGCTTCGGCCGGCGTGCGTTACCAGTTCAGTGATGCCTTCCTGCGCATGCTGGTGAAGCGCCTGGCGGTGGCCAATACGCGCATCTCGCATTTGCTGAATGATCACGGCGACGATGCGTAACTAAGCAGCGGGTACAGCAGGCATGAACGGATACATGAATATCGATGTGGAACAATTGCAGGCCATGCGCAAGGCGGGGAACGTGCGCCTGATCGATGTGCGCACGGAGGCAGAGATTGCGCGTGGCTACATCGAGGGCGCCGAAAAGTTGCCCTTGCATCTGTTGCCCCTGCGCTTGAATGAGTTCAGCGGCAGTGCGCCGACGGTATTTTATTGCCAGAGCGGCGGGCGTTCCGGCCAGGCCGCCGCATTTGTCGCGGCGCAGGGCGTTGCTGAAGTTTACAACCTGCAGGGCGGCATCATGGCCTGGGCCCGCGCCGGTATGCCGATTGCCGGATAAAGTCAGTCCTGCAGTTTTTCTTTGCCCTGGTCTATTTCCTTGGCCAGGAAATAAGCCATCACCGTACGAATAACCACGATGCCGCCCAGTATCGTCAGCGTGTCCTTGCTCGGCACGACGATGGTCTGGATGATGTCGCCGGCGAGGAAGAAATCCAGCCCGAGCGCCATTTTTTCGCCGATGGCAATGCGCACATTGCGCAATGATCCCGGCAGCGGCTGTCTCATCAGGACGCGGCGGCCGCGTTGCAGCATCAGCAGCAGCCCCTGCAGGCAGCCCCACGACACCACCGCGGTGCCCAGCAGCTCGGTGAACGGGGTAATGTAGGTGATCAGCGTAATCAGGAATTCGTGCATCATCACCCGATCCTTCCTTTAGCAAAATAATCCATTAGCTCGTCATTCCCGCGCAGGCGGGAATCCAGCGAGGAAACATCGCGCGAAGCGGGCAATTCGGCCCTTAATTCAGTTTGGCGCGCTGCGCCTGCAGCTGGGTACAGGTGGCAGTGAAGTCAGCCAGGCGTTTTTGTTCCTGTGCCACCACGGCTGCCGGCGCACGTTCGACAAAGGTGGGCGTGGAAAGCTTGCCCTGGGCCTTGGAAATTTCCGCGTTGAGGCGGGCAATCTCCTTGTCCAGACGCTCGCGTTCCGCGCCGACGTCGATCTCTACCTTGAGCATCAGCTTGAAGTTGCCGACGATAGCCACTGCCGCATCGGTATCCGGCAGGGCGCTTACCACCTGCACCTCGCTCAGCTTGGCCAGCGCCTGCAGATAGGGCGCCACAGCATTCAGCGTGGCGGCATCGCCTGCCGCAATCAGTGGCACGCGCAATGCCGGCGACAGGTTCATCTCGCTGCGCAGGCTGCGCGCCGCGTTGACCATCTCCTGCAGCAGGCTGATCTGTGCATCGGCATCTGCGTCGATAAACAGCTGCTCGGATTTCGGATAAGGCTGCAGCATGATGCTGTCGCCCTCTACGCCGGCCAGCGGAGCTACTTTCTGCCACAGCTCTTCGGTGATAAAGGGGATGATGGGGTGCGCCAGGCGCAGCATGATTTCCAGCACGCGCACCAGCACCAGACGGGTGGTGCGCTGGGTGGTTGCCGAGCCGGTGGCAATTTGCACCTTGGCCAGTTCCACATACCAGTCGCAATAGATATCCCACACCAGCTCGTAGATGGTGCGCGCGGCGAAGTCGAAGCGGTAGTCGGTAAAATGCGCGGCCAGCTCGGCATCGGCGTGCTGCAAACGGCTGATCATCCAGCGGTCGGCGGCGGAATATTCCAGTGGCAATGAAGCATCAAGGCCGACATCCTGGCCTTCGCAGTTCATCAGCACGAAGCGTGTGGCGTTCCACAGCTTGTTGCAGAAATTGCGATAGCCCTCGCAGCGCTGCATATCGAACTTGATGTCGCGCCCCGGTGAGGCGAGCGAGGCAAAGGTAAAGCGCAGCGCATCCGCGCCGAAGGCCGGGATGCCGGTCGGGAACTCGCGCTCGGTCTCCTTGCGCACGCGTGGCGCCGTCTCCGGGCGGCGCAGGCCAGTGGTGCGCTTGCCGAGCAGC
>JBGPPE010000167.1:0-5574 GCA_041488395.1 Gallionellaceae bacterium | reverse complement strand
GGATGCGCTTTCCGCGATCGAGATGCTGCAACTGCCCGGACTCGATCACGCCACCACCACCATCCACTGTGGCGCCGGCGTAGTGACGCGGCGCGTGATGGACATTGCCGATGCCAACGGGCTGGTGTTTGCAGTAGACCCCACCTCGGCCGACGCCTCCTGCATCGGCGGCAACGTGTCGATGAA
The DNA here is from genome assembly GCA_041488395.1 of Gallionellaceae bacterium. Classification (GTDB taxonomy): domain Bacteria; phylum Pseudomonadota; class Gammaproteobacteria; order Burkholderiales; family Gallionellaceae; genus 39-52-133. The sequence continues at coordinate 5,388 of JBGPPE010000167.1, read as the reverse complement.
TGCCGGCGGCAAGAAGGCCGTACTGTGGGGCACCGCGCTCGACAACCTGGCCTCGTGGCGCATGGTGACGCCGGATGGACTGTGGATGACGGTGGAACGCCTGGACCACAATCTCGGCAAGATTCACGATGTGGCGCAGACCCGTTTCCGCATCAGCCGCTTTGAGCTGGATGGCAAGACGCCGCACGGCACGCCCGAAATTCTTGAGATCCCCGGCGGCGCATTCCGCAAGACCGGCCTCGGCAAGGATGTGACCGACAAGTTCCTGTCCGGCCTGCCCGGCATCCAGAAGGAGGGCTGCGACGGCATCATCACTTCGGCGCGCTTTATCCTGCATCGCGCACACTCTTACACGCGCACGGTATGCCTGGAATTTTTCGGCCAGGTGCGCGAGGCGGTGCCGGCCATCGTGGAGATCAAGGACTACCTCGATGCGCACCCGCTGGCGGTGCTGGCCGGGCTGGAACATCTGGATGACCGCTACCTGAAGGCGGTGGGTTATGCCACCAAGGCCAAGCGCAGCTCGCGCCCCAAGATGGTGTTGCTGGCCGATGTGGTGGGCGACGACGAGAACGCAGTAGCGCAGGCCGCCTCGGAGATTGTGCGCCTGGCCAATCTGCGCCACGGCGAAGGCTTTATCGCGGTAGCCGACGAGGCACGCAAGAAGTTCTGGCTGGACCGCGCGCGCACCGCGGCCATCGCCAAACACACCAATGCCTTCAAGATCAACGAGGACGTGGTGATCCCGCTGCCGCGCATGGGCGACTACTGTGACGGGGTGGAACACATCAACATCGAGCTGTCGCTAGGCAACAAGCTGAAGCTGATCACCGCGCTGCAGGAATTCTTTGCCGGCGAACTGCCGCTGTATTACCAGGACGACGCACAGCTGGGCGATGCAGAGCTGCTCGGCAACCGTCCGCAGCAGGCGCGCGAACTGCTCGCCGAAGTAGGTAAGCGCTGGCAATGGCTGCTACAAAACCTGGATGCACCCTTGGCCAGCTGTCCCTTTGCACCGGCCGATGCCGCTGGCGCTGCCAGTGTGTTCAACGCTCTGCAGAACTACACCCTGCGTGCCTCGTGGAAGCGCGAGCTGCGCGAGCCGCTGCGCCAGCTGTTCAGCGGGCGCACCTTCCAGAAAATACTGGAGGAGTGCAACGCCGTGCACCAGGGTGTGCTGAAGAGCCGCGTGTTTATTGCCCTGCACATGCATGCCGGCGACGGCAACGTGCACACCAACATCCCGGTCAACTCCGACGACTACACCATGCTGCAGCAGGCCAACGCTGCGGTCGACCGCATCATGGCGCTGGCCAAGGCGCTGGGCGGCGTGATCTCGGGCGAGCACGGTATCGGCATCACCAAGTTTGATTTCCTCGAAGCCGCCGAGATCGCCGACTTCACCGCCTACAAGCTGCAGGTCGACCCCGAAGGCCGCTTTAACCGCGGCAAGCTCTTGGCAGGCAGCAATCTGGAACGCGCCTACACCCCCAGCTTCAACCTGATGGAACTGGAAAGCCTGATTCTGGAACAGAGCGAGCTGGGCGACATCGCCGACTCGATCAAGGACTGTTTGCGCTGCGGCAAGTGCAAACCGGTGTGCGCGACCCATGTGCCGCGCGCCAACCTGCTCTATTCGCCACGCAACAAGATCCTCGCCACCTCGCTGCTGATCGAGGCCTTCCTGTATGAAGAGCAGACGCGGCGCGGCATTTCCATCGCGCATTTCGACGAGTTCAACGACGTCGCCGACCACTGCACGATATGCCACAAATGCCTGAAACCATGCCCGGTGGATATCGACTTCGGCGACGTGTCGGTAGCGATGCGCAACTTCCTGCGCAAGCAGGGCAAGAAAAAATTCAATCCCGGCACCGCTGCCGGAATGTTTTTCCTCAATGCCAGCGACCCTACCACCATCAAGCTGGTGCGCAAGTTGATGATCGAATGGGGCTATAAGGCACAGCGCCTGGCCTACCAGCTGGCACGCCGCTTCGGCCTGGCGCAGGGACAGACCGCGCATCCGCCCGCCACAGTGGGCCGCGCACCGCTCAAGGCGCAGGTGATCCACTTTATCAACAAGCCGATGCCCAGCGGCTTGCCGAAGAAAACCTCGCGCGCGCTGCTGGATATCGAGGACAACACCATCGTTCCGGTGATCCGCGACCCGCGCAAGGTGAATGACGATTCCGATGCGGTGTTTTACTTCCCCGGTTGCGGCTCGGAACGTTTGTTCGGCCAAGTGGGTCTGGCCACGCAGGCGATGCTGTATGAGACCGGCGCCATCACCGTGCTGCCGCCCGGCTATATCTGCTGCGGCTACCCGCAGAATGCCGCGGGTCAGGACGATGTCGGCGGCCGCATGATCACCGACAACCGCGTGCTGTTCCACCGCGTCGGCAACACGCTCAACTACCTCGACATCAAGACCGTGGTGGTGTCGTGCGGCACCTGCATGGACCAGTTGCTGCAATACCAGTTCGACAAGATTTTCCCCGGCTGCCGTTTGCTCGACATCCATGAATACCTGCTGGAGAAGGGCGTGCGCGTGGAGGGCGTAACTGGAGCGCGCTACATGTATCACGAGCCCTGCCATACACCGATGAAGACCTACCCTGCACTGCAGGTGGCCAACCAGCTGATGGGCACAGCGGTTACATTGAACGATCGCTGCTGCGGCGAATCCGGCACGCTGGCGGTAACACGCCCGGACATCTCTACCCAGGTGCGTTTCCGCAAGGAAGAGGAAATGCGCGGCGGCGCAGCGGCATTGCGTGCCGATGGCTACACTGGCGAAATCAAGGTGCTCACCTCCTGCCCCTCCTGTTTGCAGGGTCTATCGCGCTACAATGACGATGCCGGTAGCAGCGCCGATTATCTGGTGGTTGAAATGGCCAGACATCTGCTCGGCGCGGACTGGATGCGCGATTACGTCGACAAGGCCAATAACGGCGGCATCGAGCGCGTGCTACTTTAGGAACGGGAACGAATGGCGGCTGTATCTGCATGCGAGCTGTGTGAGCAGGATGGAGGCGAAGTGATCTACCGCAACGCCCTGCTGCGCGTGGTGATCGTCGAGGATGCCGACTATCCCGGCTTCTGCCGCGTCATCCTGAATACGCACACCAAGGAAATGAGCGATTTGCCCGTTGCGCAGCGCAGCGAGCTGATGGCTGCCGTGTTTGCGGTGGAAGATGCGGTGCGCGAGGTGATGCGCCCGGACAAGATCAATCTGGCCAGCCTCGGCAACCTGACGCCGCACCTGCACTGGCACATTATTCCCCGCTTTAAGAGCGACAGGCATTTCCCGCGCCCGGTCTGGGCTGAACCCATGCGCCAGCGTACTTCACCCCAAACCGATGCCTGGCGCACGCAATTGCGTACAGCCCTGCTGCAACGACTGAACGCCTGACATGCTGACCCTGCCACTGGAACCTACCGACGACCGCGCCAACCCGGCCTTCAAGAACAAGGCTGCGCTGGAACAATGGCTGGCGCAACTGCAGCTCACCAACCTGCATGCCGCGCATCAGCAGTTGCGCAAGCAGATGGATGAGTTCAATCGCTTCCCCATGCGTGCGCTGGATCGGCTGCACACCCTGGAACTGCTGCGCGAAACCGTGGCGGTGGTGCAGGCTGACTACGCCAAAAAACTCGTCGCCAAAAAGCTGCCGCTCAGTACCGACGAATTTGCCATTTTTCTTGCCATTATCGAGCTGTGGCAAAGCCTGCTCACCGGCTACCGCCGCTGCCTGCAGGCGTTTATCGATGATGACAAGCAGCTCGCCAAACTGGGGGCGCTGCTGTGCAATCGCTGCCTGCTGTATGGCGGCCTGGAGATTTTTGAATATCTGCGCAGCGGCTATGAGTTCGATGGTGCGCTATGGCAAAAACTGCATGAGCTCTACTCCTTCATCGAAGGCAATGGCCTGCATCTGGAGAAAATCAGGGACGATGTGCATGGACAGGGCTACTCGCTCTCTTGCCACACCCTGTATGCCAAGCTGCTGCTGATCTGCCACGCACACCCCGCCGAAATCTCGCGTGCGCAACTGCAACTGCTGGATCGCTGGCTTACGCTGTGGGGGGATGTTATCTCGATAGAGCGGCGCTACAGTGTGAGCCGCGGCGACGCACCGCCGCTCGCTGTAGACCTGGGAGGCAGTGAAGGCCTGCAGGCGCTGGAACAGGTCATCCACACCGACAAATTGCGCTTCATGGCCATGGTGCCGCTAAGCAAACTGCTGCGCGTCAAAACCATATTGCTGCAGCAGGGGCAATCGCCGCAGCAACTGGAGCTGGGAACAGAATTTTATGGCGTGGACTGTGTCGCCTTCCTCAACCTGCTGCACCACTTCTGGTGTGAGGGTCTGAGCGAACGCCTGATTGAACGCCACAATGTATCCATCACGGCACAGGTGTGTTTCGGCATTGACCTTATCCATGCGTTTATCTCGGGGAGAGCATTACAACCTGCAGGCGTGGATACGATCGCGCGCAAACAACAGATTGAAACCCTGGGCCGCACACTTGCCGAGCCAGCACGGCCGGCAGGCGCGCAAGTCGAGGCCTGGCATATCGAGAACGAAAATATTCTCGGCGCACGCTTGCTGCGTGACGCACAGCAAGGCGAGCGCATCGGTCTGAATCAGCTGGTTATGGTCAGGCAGGAAGACAGAAAAATCACCACGCTGGGCACGGTCAAGTGGCGCAGCGTCACCCGCAGCGGGCAGCTGCATGTCGGCGTGCATTATCTGCCAGGTGTGCCTGCGACCGTCACACTCAAGCCGCGCATCACCACCGGCAAGCAGGCGTTTGCCGTGTTATTGCCCGCCATCAAAGCGCAAAAAATTCCTGCCAGCCTGATCATCCCGCGCGATGTATTCCAGGCCGATCAGGTGTTCGAGCTGACCAGCCAGAACAGCGAGAAACAGGAAATAAGGATGGGCTTCATCGTGTCCACTGGCGCTGATTTTGAACGCGTGAGCTTTACCAGCGTTTAAGCTCGCTCACTGCTTGCCTGCAGGTGTCAGCGGCAGCGTCTGGCTGGAAACTCTATACTGAAGGTACTGCCCTTGCCTTCCTCGCTGACGATGCCGAGGCGAGCCTGATGACGATTTGCGATGTGCTTGACGATGGCCAGCCCCAGACCTGTCCCGCCGGTTGCGCGTGAGCGGCTGCTGTCCACACGATAGAAACGTTCGGTGAGGCGCGATATATGTTGCGGCGCGATACCGATACCCGCGTCCTTCACGCTGAATAGCGGCTGACCGTTATCCATCAACTGCCAGGTCAGCACGATCTCGCCACCCGGCGGGGTATAGCGAATTGCGTTTGACACCAGGTTGCTGAAGGCGCTGCGCAATTCATCAGCACAGCCCAGCAATT
>JBGPPE010000166.1:0-5577 GCA_041488395.1 Gallionellaceae bacterium | reverse complement strand
GTCAAAAATGCTGGCCAGTGCATGCAGGTTCAGCCTGGCAATTTGCTGCACCCACACTGCCGCGAAGATCGCAAACATGCCGGCAACAATAATAGTCGGCCCACCCGTGTTGCGGCGCGGCAGCTCCAGCGCTGTTCCGCCCGCACTGTCGTCCCGTAGCGTAAAGCGGGTAGATACGTTGCGAAAATTCATGTTCATTTGCGCTGCCTCAAAACGGAAAGTAATGCGAAGCTGAGCCCTTTAATTTGCATTGCCTGCTCAGCGCTGCCGATACAGAGCATCGGGAATCCACCATTCTTCCAGCACCTGCATGGCAAACTCCCGGTTGGCCGAGTCGTCACTGAAAGCCACCTGTTCCAGAAATGCCACGATCACCGCCTCCTGCTCAACAGTGAGCGAGGCGAGACGTGGCGGCTCCCTGTCCGGCGGGCGCAGATTATGCAGCAGGCCTTCCACCGCCATTCTGGGGTCATCCATGTGCCGAAAGGCATAGTCGATCAACGGCGCCAGGTAATGCCGCCACGAAGGTGCATCCAGAAAGGCCAGCCCCCAGAAGGTATAGGTTTCAAGATATTCATCGCTCAGCCGGTCCAGCTCCAGGTCGGGCGCTGGTGGCACATCATAGCTGTCCTCGGCATTGCCGCCGCGTAGGGTCTTCTGCGGCGCAGCCTGCAGATCGGCCAGAAACACCTCGCCGGCCCTGCGGCAGATCTCGGCACGAACACGCTCTTTTTGCATCATGTGCACCCATTCACCATTACATTGCGTGTGCGCATGGCAAGCTTGATCCAGTGCGCGTTAAGTGGCCTAGATCTGCCGCCTTACCTTGATGGCGATCGTGCCGACGCCGAGAAAGGCCACGCCCATGAGCACCAGTGTGACCGGCCAGCCCAGGGAGTTCGCGAAATGCTTGGCCGTGTAAAAGCCGATGAAGCCGAGCATGGCAATCACCGTGGTGAACAGCAGCGCCCGGCTTTGCAGTACCACGCAGGCATAGAGCATGGCCGCGGTGAGCGCGAGGTAGCCGAGTTCGAAGGGGGTGTTATGCACCAGGTCGAACAGGCCGCTGTAGGCCATGACAGAGCCGATGAAATAGCCGAGACCGGCCAGGCCGGCATAGCGCCCCGCCTGGTGCAGGCCATAGGCAGCGGACATCGCGCTCACGCCGATGAGCAGGCTCGCCCAGTTGGCCGAGGTGGCCAGCGCAATGCGGTCGAACAGGCCGCCGTTCATCCAGCACAGCCCGATCAGCAATGCCGGTGCGGCAAGCACACGGTGCTGCGTGTCTTCCAGTGCGGTGGCCACCAGGAACAACGAGGCGCCGAGGACGATGGCGATGTAAGCCGTCGGCACGTCGAGCAGATCAAGGCCCACCTGCATGAAGCCGTAGACAAAGAACAGCGCCGTGAAGGCCAGCACCGTGAGGCGGTATTTAGCGAACAGCGCCCCCTGCTGCAAGGCCATCACGCCGAACACGAACAGCGTGGCGAGACGCCAGTTGTCGCCGTGCGGGAACACCTCGTGGATGAACACGAACCAGCCGCCGGTCATAATGAACACCGCGGCCAGCGCAAGCGGCAGGATCAGTTTCGGATATTTATCCTCATGCAGCGCGGCAAGCAGCACGATGAGCAAAATGTAGCCTACCCCCAGCGTCACGAAAACCCGCATCACGCTGCCCATGCTCTGCCAGAAGGTGCCGATATAAGTGCTGATGCCGGCGAGTATGAAGATCGCGCCCAGGTAGATAAACAGCGTCTTGGCGATGTCGCCCCTGCTGCGCCGGTCAGGCTCCGCTCGGGCAGCGGCCGGCGCGTGCAAGGCCGCCTCGACTTCGGCGGGGGTGATGTCATAGGTGCGCATGAGCTGCGCGATGCTGGCCAGCGCGCTGCGCTTGTCCGTCACGCTGGACGCACCGAGGATCCCGCCCAGCAGCGGCCAGCCCCACCAGCCGCCACCGACCAGCACGAGCATGACGATGAGCAGCAGCCAGATCATGGCACCACCACCCAGCCAATGAAGCGGGTGTTGCTGTAATACGCATTGCCGGCATTCGGCAGGCGGATGCTGCGCCCTTTCTTGGTCAGCACCGCTTCATTGCGGTAGCGCGAGGAATAAAACAGCCCGGTGAACACATCGCCCGAATAGCCGTTCGGCCCCGCGCTGAATTCATAGCCATCCGGTGCGATGCTGGAGCTATCGATCGTCAGCCCGGCCAGATCGGGCACCTCGATAGGCGTGATTTTGGCTGCCTCCTCGGGCGTCACCGGTTTTTGTCCCGGCGGCGTGAGCCCGGCTGGCAGCATGATGCCGATCTCCTTCACCGCCCCGCTTTTCGGGCTGTAGCGCCACAGGCGCGGCCGCTGGTAGCCCTGCACACTGCCCTGGTAGATAACCTGCACCTTCCGGTTCACCACGGAGATCTGCACGCCGTTCGGGTAGTTGTAGTATTCGGTCGCGTAAAGCACGTCGTATTGCGGCGCCTCCACCAGCAGGGCGGGAATCCCCGAAATCAGCAGGAATACCACAACGAGCAGCAGGGGCAAACCCAGGCCAAAAGCGATGGTGGGGTTTTCGCGGAAGAAGGATTTCATGCAGGGACACTCCTTGATGATGATGCCGTGATGCGCTTAAGCCAGCGCACAGGAATTGCAACAGGACGGCGCCGATTATAGATCACGTCATCCTGATCGAGCGCACGATCGCATCAAAATCGGCGGCAGGCCTTTTATCCGGAGCAGACGGGCCGCTAAACCCCACAATCAGGCAATATCTTGGCGCCATAAGCAGAATCACTTCGGATACACATGAGAACCTGACCCCATGCTCGTTGAGCACTGACATAGCCGCCTTCATGTAGGCCCCGGCCGCCCCGGCGATCAGATAAGGGGACAAGCGCTGTAGCAACTGAAAATCCGGATAGGCACTTTCCATCTGGGACAGTACAACGTCGATCACCCCGTCAGGCCCACCCATCTGCTGCACAACCGACAGGGATTTGGCCGTGAATTGAATCATCGGGATGGATTCATAGGGATCGTTTTGAGTCTGCTGCAGGCTCAAAAAGGGGGGATTGGTGCTGGCCTTGAGCAATTCCTCCACCTTTTCAGAAGTAGGCGCAGCGCTCAGTTTCGCCTTCCTCGCCCACGCGCCGGGCAACACAGTCCAGCCATCCGGAATGTTGCATTCGAACCCCAGCAACGCATCTGAAAATCTATTCAAACGGCACACCTCTTAAAGCAATGCGAGTCTGAGCTAGCCCGGCTTTTCTCCGAACTATTTCGATGCTGAACCCCTGTGAGTGGCATCACCGATCATTCCTTCAAGCCGCCACCGGCTCGAAGCGATGTATCTGCGCCAACACTTCGGACAATTCCTGCGCAGCTTCCTCAGTATCGTAATCCGCCTGCAAGCCCAGCCAGAAGCCGCTCGACGTGCCAAAGAAAGCAGAAAATTCTCCATTGACCGGCGCGCTTGCCTTTTAGCGTCTCCAGACAATTATTTGGAGGGATGCGCAAATCCTCGATTCGCTGTGCGTTATGCAGCATCCGCAACTTGCGCCGCGCAACTTCCTGAATCTGGTTAGGCAAGCGACGAAGGAAACTTGCCTTGCCAGACGTTGAGCGTTTCTTCATCGTGGAAGTTGATAATCATGGGAAGCAACACTATCGCATAACGATAGTATTATCTAGTAAGGCGGAAGGAAAGCAAGAACATCAATTTAACTGCGCAGCCAACCCCTTTATTCCTCCGTCTAACTTCTCTTGTCAGGGCTACGGCAGCCTGGCTGTTGTCCTTAACAACCTGACCAAATCATCAAAGCCCTCCAGACGGCTTGGAAAGTGAAACCTGCTCCCGTCAGCAAAATCAACAACAGCAATGTGCCCGCCGTTGTAATCCCAGACGTTCAATGCCGTTATTTTGGATGCAGAATATTGCGCGGATTTAAAGCTGCCAACCGTTATCAGGTCGCCATCAACGGTCAATGCGTATCTGACTTTGCGGGTACCTTCCAGAACCAGATAAAGAAAAAGCGGCGAGAACAACAGCCATCCCCACCACTCCGGCTGCAGGCCCACATAGATGACAAGCGTCATCGCCAACACGACGACGAATTCAATATAAGCCCATTGGGTCGAGTATCTGAATGTCATGTTCAAGTCCTCTTGCCACCGTCCGCTCAGCGCACCAGGGGGCAAATAGAAGATGGGTACATCTGTTCATCCTGCCAGAGATTACTCTTCCGGATGCTGCGCCAATTCCCTGATCTGATCGACAAGCGCCTTTCTCTGATTTTCCAGTTCCAGGTAGCGTATAGACAATCGCTTCAGCTCATCGCTGTATTGCTGGATGCGTTGCTCGCGTTCCAGTTGCGCCCGCACGACATCGTCATAGTTTGGCGGGGGCGTGTTGATGCTCGTGCCGTAGCCCGGGCCTCCTTCCTCCACCTCTTTCAGGCGTAGCTCCTTGGCCATCTGGTAATTCTGGTACACGGACTGCTGGTCCTGCCGCACACCATTCAACATCGATTCAAGCTTGCTCAATTTGTCAGTGTTGTTTGTAGCGGCGAATGCAGCGGCCGATGCAACCAGAAACAAAAGGAGAATGATCTGTTTCATAGTTACTCCGGAAGATGGATTAAAAATCTGCGTCTAGCCATAGTGATGGTCAGCCTGGCTTGTCGACTTATGCGAACAACTTAACAGCCCCCCGGCCTTGGTTCAATAAACTAAACCATGTAGCTGCCCCGAACTGGGCCGGCCTCGATTCCTTGCGCAAACCCGCCAGCTTCACGCTAAAACGATTCGACTCCGCTGCCGTTCACTGACAAGCCCAGAATCGTCCAGTACAGGCCGGTGCTTTTTTGCGCCATCTCAGTCTCCACACGTCGAAACTGTTGCGAAGCTGGGTCCTTTAATTCCACCCTTGCCTATTCGCTGACTGCAACGATCTGCTCTGCCCAGGCCAGCGCGTCGATCAGCAGGCCCGCCACCTCGGTCGCATCCACCTCGCATTGCGCCGCCGCGGCAGCCATATCGCCGATGCCCGATTCGACGGCGATCGCCAGCGCCAGCGCATCATGCATCGCACCGGCCTCGCCCCGCAGTGCGGCAGCCACGGCTTGCGGCAGCGCCACCTGTTTCAGCACCTCCTCCAGCGCCTGCCCCAGCATCACATTCATCAAGGAAAAAAGGCCGGTCAGGAACAGCTGGTCGGCACTGGCAGGCACCCGCCCTTTGCCGGCCAGCATCTCCATGAAGCGCCCGCGTGTGAGCGCCTGTTCGCGCAGGACATTCTCGTGATAACCGGGCTTCTTGCTATCGAACAGCAGCAGCGACAGCCAGCGGTAAAAACGTTCGCGGCCCAGCAGCATCAGGGCCTGCTGGATCTCGTCAACTTTTTTCTGCAGGCCGATACCGGGAGAATTGATATAGCGCAGCAGCTTGAAGGTGAGGATAGGGTCGGTGCGCAGACACTCGGCGATGGCATCGAATTCGGCGCCGGAGCGGATCATTTCCAGCGCCTGGAACACGCGCAGGTAATTCACATCGCTCTTGCCCGGATGCCAGTTCTCGC
>JBGPPE010000165.1:0-5609 GCA_041488395.1 Gallionellaceae bacterium | reverse complement strand
GAACAATGCGAACACCTCTCCAAAGTACGGAATGTGCTGACCGGGAAGAGCTTGCGCCAAGTGTCCAAGCTGTCCAATAAGTTCGGTCCAATACCGAATCACCTGAAGAACCGCCAATTGCCGATGCGGTGCCACAGCCTCCCACATACCTGTGTGCAGACTGCCTCCTTCAAAATCTGTTATTTCCTCGCCGGTTTCCGAAGTGTGGAGAACTGACGCGAATGCGCCCATTAACTGCGCTCCTATTCTCGCGTTCCGTTCGATTTCATCCTTCTTTCTCTGTGACACACGGGCGGTAAACAAAGGCATGTCAACCTCGTTAAACCATCTCGTAACAGGATCGGAAGAAGTCCCTCCGCCGACTAACATATCAATGTTCGAGTAACGATCCCCCTCAGCGAAGTCGTGCAGCACGCGCAAGATTGCCTGATGCACCGGATCGGAAAGATCCTTTGTGAATCGAAGGCTAATAGACCGCCTTTGAACGACCTCTTGAGAGCGCGCGTAGAGTAGCTCTAGCTTGTGGCCAATTTGTTTCTTCATTTCTCCCAGCGTAGGGAACGTGCCACCATGTTCAACAAAATGATCAAGCATCAGGCAAAGTTTGCCGATACGCTCCAGCCCAGTAGAAAGACTAGTGAAAGCTTGGAAGTAAACTCCCTTGCTGGCGTAATTAGCCACTCGAATCTGAGTTGCACCAGTCCCTAGCATCTCTTTCGTGAACTGAGCTTCCCGGAGCAGCGCGTTGAACGTAGGTGTCAAAATTGGATACATCACACCACCTTCACCCCAATCCCCGCAATCCTCCCCTGCCACTCCCTCGGCCCAATCTCATGCACCGAATTCCCCCGTGCATCCACCGCCACCGTCACCGGCATGTCCTGCACCTCGAACTCATAGATGGCTTCCATGCCCAGATCGGCAAAAGCTACCACCCTCGACGCCTTGATCGCCTTGGAAACCAGATAGGCCGCGCCGCCCACCGCCATCAGGTACACCGCGCCATGCTTCCTGATCGCCTCGATGGCGACCTTGCCGCGCTCGGACTTCCCGATCATGCCGATGAGTCCGGTCTCTGCCAGCATGGTCTCGGTAAACTTGTCCATGCGCGTGGCAGTGGTGGGACCGGCCGGGCCCACCACTTCGTCGCGCACCGGGTCGACCGGGCCGACGTAGTAGATGAAGCGGCCGTTGAAATCCACCGGCAGCTTCTCCCCCTTGGCCAGCATATCCACCATGCGCTTATGCGCTGCATCGCGCCCTGTCAGCAGTTTGCCGGACAACAGCACGGTTTCACCCGGCTGCCAGCTGGCAATATCCGCACGCGTCAGCGTGTCGAGATTCACCCGCCGCGCATCCTCAGCGGCATGCCAGTGCACATCGGGGTAGTCATCCAGGCTGGGCGGGGTAAATTGCGCCACCCCGCTGCCATCCAGCTCGAAATGGATATGCCGCGTGGCGGCGCAGTTGGGAATCATGGCAATCGGCTTGGATGCCGCATGGGTGGGGTAATCCAGTATCTTCACGTCGAGCACCGTGGTGAGCCCGCCCAGACCCTGCGCGCCGATACCCAGCGCATTCACCTTGTCGCATATCTCCATGCGCAGCTCTTCCTGGCGGTTTTTAGCACCGCGCGCCTTCAGCTCGCTCATGTCGATGGGCTGCATCAGCGCCTCCTTGGCCAGCAGCATGGCCTTTTCTGCCGTGCCACCGATGCCGATGCCCAGCATCCCCGGCGGGCACCAGCCGGCACCCATGCCGGGCAGTTGGTTCACCACCCACTCCACCACATCATCACTCGGGTTGAGCATGGCAAAGCGCGCCTTGTTCTCCGAACCGCCGCCCTTGGCGCCGATGCGCACATCCACCTTGTCACCCGGCACCAGTTCGAAATGCACCACCGCCGGCGTGTTGTCGCCGGTGTTCTTGCGCGCGCCAGCGGGATCCGCCACGACGGAAGCACGCAACACGTTCTCCGGCAACATATAGGCCTTGCGCACCCCGGCATTCACCATCTCGGTCACGCTCATCTGCGCATCCGCCCAGCGCACCTCCATGCCTACCCGCACAAAAGCCACCACGATGCCGGTGTCCTGGCATACCGGCCGGTGTCCCTGCGCGCACATGCGCGAATTGCTCAGTATCTGCGCCATCGCATCCTTTGCCGCCGGCGACTGTTCGCGCTGATGGGCCGCCGCCAGAGAGCGGATGAAATCCGCAGGGTGGTAGTAGGAAATGAACTGCAAGGCATCGGCAATGCTGTCGATGAAATCCTGCTGGCGTATGGTCGTCATGATGTATTCCGAATAACGAGGTGTAGACGGACGATTATGGAAGGCGACGCCGCACACGTCAATGACGGCACTGCTTCTGCCCCCCGCTAAGGATTTCCTTATAGCAGAACTGGCATTTCCCTAGCCCGGAATCAGTATCCCCTGAAATACATTTCCGCTCGGCCCATGCATGATGCGCTCACTGCATCTGCAATGTTTTGCATACCCCAACCACAGCTCATTATTTAATTGAAAGGCAAACAAAATGAACTCCAAAACACTGTTAACGTCGCTTCTGACACTTTCCATCCTGACACCCGTAATGGCAATGGCGGCAAGCAATTGCGCGCCGGCAAACGACCAGCTCACTACTGTGCAGCGCACTGCCTATATCAAGCAGTGCCTGGCCGAGTCCAGCTCTCCGGCGAATGTAAAAAGGGTGGCACTGCAGCAGAAAACCCTGGGTTGCGAGCAGAATGCCAGGAACAAGGCACTGCAAGGCAATGAAAAAACCGCTTACGTCGCCCAATGCATCAACCAGAATGATGCCAGGGAAGCCGCTGTGCGCATACGTTCGATCGTCGTGGTATCCACGCGCTGATACGCGCAGCCTACTGAAATTGGCAGGCAGGAAATCCATACGCCGACCAGGTAATGGTCGGCGTATTTTTTTGTCCTCGTTACCTGAAGGGTCGTCAAACGGGATGAAAGGCAAGCTCACAGAGCACAACACTCCTGGCCATGCCCGTCCCAAGCACTTTTCCCGCAACGCTTGGATTTATGCGGCACACTGCGGGATAATGCATTTTCCACAAAACCTTACCACTGTGTTTGTTCGTTCAAACGTCTATTCAAACTACTCGTAAAGAAGCAACTATCGTGAGCGATCCCAAACCGGCAGCAGCAGCCATTCCCTCCACGTCACCGGGCAAGCGCCGTCGCGTTATGCTGATCATCGCCGGCATATTCCTGCTGCTGGGCGCCACCCTGCTGCTGCGCTGGCTGCTGGTGTCGCGTTACTACGAGGAAACGGACAACGCCTATGTGCAGGGCAATGTCGTGCAGGTAACCCCGCAGATCGCCGGCACCGTGGTCGCCATTCATGCCGACGATACCGATCTGGTCAAGGCCGGGCAGCTCTTGGTCAGCCTGGACCCGGCCGACACCCGTGTCGCCGTGGCCCAGGCAGAAGCCCAGTTGGCGCAGACGGTGCGCGAAGTGCGCACGCTCTACACTTCGCGCCGCCAGTCCGACGCCACGCTGGCGCAGCGCCAGGTCGAGCTGAGCCGCGCCGAGGATGATCTGGCGCAGCGCCGCAAGCAGGCGGCCACCGGCATCATTTCCAAAGAAGAGCTGCGCCACGCCGAGGCCACCGCCAGGGCGGCGCAGGCCGCGATGGATGCCGCGCGCGAGCAGCTCTCTTCCGGCAGTGCGCTGGTCAATGGCACCAGCGTGCGCGAACACCCCAACGTCAAGCGTGCCGCGGGCCACCTCGCCGAATTGCTGCTCGCCATGCAGCGCACCTCGTTGCTGGCACCGGTAAGCGGGCAGGTCGCCAAGCGCAGCGTGCAGATCGGCCAGCGTGTCAACCCCGGCGCGCCGCTGATGGCGGTGATCCCGCTGGACCAGCTGTGGGTCGATGCCAATTTCAAGGAAGCGCAATTGCGCGACATGCGCGTGGGCCAGCCGGTCACGCTGGTGTCCGACCTGTATGGCAGTGCGGTGAAATACGACGGCAAGGTGATCGGCATGGGTGCCGGCACCGGCGCGGCGTTTGCCCTGCTGCCGGCGCAGAATGCCAGCGGCAACTGGATCAAGGTGGTACAGCGCGTGCCGGTGCGCATTGCGCTGGATGCAAAACAGCTGGCTGAACACCCCTTGCGTATCGGCCTTTCCATGCGTGCCGAAGTGGACCTGCACGAGCAGCAGGGCAATCCGCTCGGCACGCTGAAAGAAGTCACGGACTACCGTCTGGCAACGCCCGCTGACACCCAGGCACAGGCG
Organism: Gallionellaceae bacterium; assembly: GCA_041488395.1. Classification (GTDB taxonomy): domain Bacteria; phylum Pseudomonadota; class Gammaproteobacteria; order Burkholderiales; family Gallionellaceae; genus 39-52-133. Next base: position 1,332 of record JBGPPE010000165.1, on the reverse strand, counting down.
CGCATAGACGCCATCATCGCCGCCAACCTGAAGTGAGCTCGCCCGCCGCACCTGCATCCGCCAATCCGCCATCTGCAACCGGCGGTCCCGCCTCGCTGCATGGCATGGCGCTGCTGCTGCTGACCATCGCAGCCTCGTTCTCCACCTTCATGGAGATACTGGACATCACCATCACCAATGTCTCCATTCCCACCATCGCCGGCGCGCTGGGGGTGGCCACCAACCAGGGCACCTGGATCATCAGCGCCTATTCGGTGGCCGCCGCCATCGCCGTACCGCTTACCGGCTGGCTGTCCAAGCGCATTGGCGAGGCGCGTTTGTTCGTGTTCTCGGTGCTGGCTTTCACCCTGATGTCGACGCTGGCGGCGTTCTCGCAGAACCTCACCATGCTGGTGGTGTTCCGATTGCTGCAGGGTTTTGTCTCCGGCCCCATGGTGCCGCTGTCGCAGACCCTGCTGGTGCGCAGCTACCCGCCGGAGAAGCGCGGCGCCGCCATGGGCATCTGGGCGATGACGGTGATCCTGGCGCCGATCTGCGGCCCCCTGCTTGGCGGCTACATCAGCGACAACTACCACTGGTCGTGGATTTTCCTGATCAACATTCCCATCGGCCTGTTCGGCGCTGCCACCATCTGGGCGCTGATGCGCCAGCGCGACTCCGCCATCGTGCGCATTCCGCTCGACAAGATCGGCCTCGCGCTGATGGTGCTGGGCATCGCTTGCCTGCAGCTGATGCTGGAGGTCGGCCATGATTACGACTGGTTTGCTTCGCCCTACATCACCGCACTGGGGCTCATCGCACTGGTATCGCTCACCCTCTTCATCGCCTGGGGCGTGCTGAGCGAACACTCCATCGTTGACCTGCACCTGTTCCGCGACATCAACTTCCGCTACGGCGTCATCCTGCTGTCGGTGGGATTCATGACCTACTTCGGTACCGTGGTGGTGTTTCCCCTGTGGCTGCAAGTGGTGATGGGCTATACCGCCGCGCAGGCCGGCATGGCCACCGCACCGATCGGCGTATTTACCCTGCTGCTGTCGCCCATTATCGGGCGCAACATTGCCAAACTGAACCTGCGCGTGCTCGCCACTTTTGCCTTTGCGGTGATGGGTGCCGTATCGGTGTGGAACAGCACGATGTCGCTGGACGTCACGTTCTGGGATGTGGTTTCGCCGCGTCTGGTGCAGGGCATCGGCATGGCCTGCTTCTTCGTGCCGGTGCAGGCGCTGATGCTGTCCAACATCACGCCCGACCAGATGGCGGCCGCCTCCGGCCTGTCGAATTTTTTGCGCACCCTGGGTGCGGCGATAGGAACCGCTATCAGCGTCACCG
>JBGPPE010000164.1:0-5622 GCA_041488395.1 Gallionellaceae bacterium | reverse complement strand
GGCGAAGGTCTTGTGCAGGTTGAGGTGGCACACGTCCGCGCCGATATTGCCGGGGCTGGTGAGGCCGACCTGTGCGTTCATGTTGGCGCCGTCCATGTACACCTGGCCGCCGTTGGCGTGGATGATAGAGGTGATGTCCTTGATGGATTCCTCATACACGCCGTGCGTGCTGGGGTAGGTCACCATCAGGCAGGACAGGTCGGCCTTGTGCTCTTCTGCCTTGGCGCGCAGGTCCTCCACGTCGATGTTGCCCTTGCTGTCGCATTTCACCACCACGATATGCATACCGCACATCGCCGCGCTGGCCGGGTTGGTGCCGTGCGCGGAAGAAGGGATCAGCACCACATTGCGCTGCGCTTCGCCGCGCGAACGGTGGTAAGCCTGAATGACCAGCAGGCCGGCATATTCACCGGAGGCGCCGCTGTTGGGCTGGAAACTCATCTGCGCGAAGCCGGTGATCTCGGACAATGCCGCATCCAGTCCTGCGATCAGTTCCTGGTAACCCTCGGCCTGTTCCAGTGGTACGAAAGGATGCAGGTTGGCGAACGCTGGCCAGGTCAGCGCCAGCATCTCGGAGGCCGCATTCAGCTTCATGGTGCAGGAACCCAGCGAGATCATCGAATGCGTGAGCGACAGGTCCTTGTTCTCCAGACGCTTGATGTAGCGCATCATCTCGGTTTCGGAGTGATAGCTGCTGAATACCGGATGGCTCAGGATGGCCGACTGGCGCGGCTTCACGAACAACGCCTGTGCTGCTACCTGTGCCGCGGTCAGTACCGGCGCCGCCTTGCCGGCCTTCTGTGCGAACACGGCGAGGATGGCGTTGAGGTCTTCAACCGAGGTGGTCTGGTCGAGCGAGATGCCCACCCCGTCGGCGGCATAGCGGAAATTGATCTGCGCCGCTTCGGCCAGCGCATGCACCTTCACGTTGTCGGTGTGCATCAGCTTGATGGTGTCGAAGAACACGCCTTCGGCCACTTTGTAGCCCAGCTTCTTCAGTTCGCTCGCCAGCAAGGCGGTGGAACGGTGCACCTGTGCGGCGATACCGCGCAGACCTTCCGCGCCGTGGTACACCGCGTACATGCTGGCCATGATCGCCAGCAGCGCCTGTGCGGTACAGATGTTGGAGGTCGCCTTCTCGCGGCGGATATGCTGTTCGCGCGTTTGCAGCGCCATGCGCAAGGCGGGATTGCCGTCAGCATCGACAGACACGCCGATGATGCGGCCTGGCATCGAGCGCTTGTGTGCATCGCGGCAGGCGAAGTAGGCAGCGTGCGGGCCGCCGTAGCCCATCGGCACGCCGAAACGCTGGGTTGAACCCAGCACCACGTCCGCGCCCCATTCGCCCGGCGGTGTCAGCAGTACCAGGCTGAGGATATCGGCAGCGACCGCGATGGTCATGCCGTGCTCCTTGGCGCGCTTCACGAAATCGGCGTAGTCATGCACGGTGCCGTCGGCAGTCGGGTATTGCAGCAGCGCACCATACAGCTGGTCATTGAGCGTGAGCGTCTTGAAGTCGCCGATCACCAGCTCGATGCCGAGCGGTTTGGCGCGCGTCTTCAGCAGCTCGATGGTCTGCGGGAAACATTCGTTCGACACGAAGAAGCTGTTCTTGCCGGCAGCGACGTCATCGCGCGAGCGCAGGCCGTGCAGCATGTGCATCGCTTCCGCTGCTGCCGTTGCTTCGTCCAGCAGTGATGCGTTGGCGATCTCCATGCCGGTCAGGTCGATGATCATGGTCTGGAAGTTCAGCAGCGCCTCCAGACGGCCCTGCGCGATCTCTGCCTGGTAAGGTGTGTAGGCGGTGTACCAGCCCGGATTCTCCAGCACGTTGCGCTGGATCACCGGCGGCACCACGGTGTCGTAATAACCCAGACCGAGGTAACTCTTGTACAACTTGTTCTTCGCCGCGATGCCGCGCAGGTGTTGCAGAAACGCGTGCTCGCTCATGCCGTCCGGCAGGTTCAACGGTTTTTTCAGGCGGATGGCGGCGGGGACGGTCTGGTCGATCAGCGCGTCGAGCGAGGGCGCATTGATCTTCTTCAACATGGCCTGCACGTCTTGCGCGTTGGGGCCGTTATGGCGATTCACAAATTGGTCGGAGTTCATAGGCTTGGGGAAATTTGTAGGTTGGGTTAGCGCAGCGTAACCCAACAATTTGTCAACGTGGAATAAGGGCGTTGGGTTACGCGATGAAGCCGCTAACCCAACCTACATGTACTAATGCGCTTCGCTATCTACAACAGCCTGGTATGCGGCTGCGTCCAGCAACGCTGCGACATCGGCCGCATTGTCCGGCTTCATCTTGAAGATCCATGCGCCATAGGGGTCGCTGTTGATCGCTTCCGGAGCGGAATCCAGCTCGCTGTTGGCGGCAGTCACTGTGCCGGACACGGGCGCATACACGTCGGCAGCAGCCTTGACCGATTCCACCACGGCGCATTCTTCCTTGGCCTTCAGCTTGCGGCCTGCGGCCGGCGCTTCCACGAACACCATGTCGCCCAGCAGCTCCTGCGCGTGCTGGGTAATGCCCACGGTGATGGTGCCGTCGGCTTCAGTCTTGATCCACTCGTGGGAGGCGGTGTATTTGAGGTTGCTTGGGTTGCTCATGGTCGTGTCCTTGATAGAAAGTTAAATTAGGCCTTTGCCGTTGCGCGCGAAGGGATATTTCACCACGGTTGCGGTCAGCATTTTATCGCGGATGGCGACCTGCACGCTGTCGCCGATTTGCACCGCGGCGGGCAGGCGCGCCAGCGCGATGGATTTGTTGAGGGTGGGCGAGAAACTGCCGCTGGTGATTTCGCCTGCGCCATGTGCCGTGTGCACCACCTGGTGGTCGCGCAGCACGCCGCGATCCTGCAGCACCAGGCCCACCAGCTTGCGTGTTGCCGGCTTGGCCAGCAGCGCGGCCTTGCCGATGAAATCGCGCTCGCTCTTCAGGTCTACCGTCCATGCCAGACCGGCTTCGAGCGGGCTGATGGTTTCGTCCATGTCGTGGCCGTACAGGTTCATGCCGGCTTCCAGGCGCAGCGTGTCGCGCGCGCCCAGACCGATAGGCTTGACGCCGGCATCACTCAGCGCCTGCCAGAAGAAAGAAGCGGCCTTGGCCGGCAGCATGATTTCGAAACCGTCTTCGCCGGTGTAGCCGGTGCGCGCGATAAACATGGTGCCCATCTCGACGGCATTGAACGGCTTGAGCGATTCGGCCAGTTCCTGCGAGCCGGGCATCGCGGCCCACAGTTTGGCGGCTGCATTCGGGCCCTGCACGGCGACCATCGCCAGATCGTCGCGCGAGGTGATCTGCAATTGCGGTGCGCGCGCGGCGGCCTGCTCCTTCATCCAGGCGATGTCCTTGTCGGCGGTGCCGGCGTTAACCACGATGCGGAACCAGTCTTCCGTCATGAAGTAGACGATGAGGTCATCGATGACGCCGCCCTCGGGGCGCAGCATGCAGGAATACAGCGCCTTGCCGGCGTTCTGCAGCTTGTCCACATTGTTGGCCAGCAGGTAGCGCAGGAAGTCGCGCGAGCCGGCGCCGCGCATGTCCACCACGCGCATGTGGCAGACATCGAACATGCCGGCGTCATTGCGTACCTGGTGGTGTTCGTCGAGCTGTGAGCCGTAATGTATCGGCATGTCCCAGCCGCCGAAATCGACCATCTTGGCGCCCATGGCGCGGTGTGCAGCATTGAGCGGAGTCTGTTTGAGTGTTGTCATTGTGTAATTCCAGCCAATAAAAAAGGCGCAGCAGAAAATTCTGCTGCGCCCCATCTGTCCTTGGTACCTGAGAGATTGCAGCTTGTGCTGCGTGCCCCTTCGGTGGTTGGTTGATCCAACACTCTCCAGATTTGCCTGATCCTGACGGTTCGTGAGCCTGAGCGGTTACGGGTGTTGCGCCTTCGGCGGTGCCTGATACTTTTACGGCACGCTCTCCCATCGGTCTAAACGGCAGACAGCACTATACCGGAAGTGGGGGGAGTGCGGCAAGGCGGCGGCAACGACGGCAGACTGGGACTGCCCATCCGGCTAATCCGCTGCCGGCAGGCTGACAGTGTATTGCCCCGATTTCTCGTCGCGCAGCAGTACCAGCAGTTTGTGGCGCTGCGCATCTTCCACCAGCTCCTTGAAGGAACGGTAGCCGTAGTAGGATTCGGTAAAGCCGGGCTTGCGTCGCTGCATGGTCGATTTGACCATCGAGCCCCAGATTTTTTCGTCCGAGCCGCGTTCCGAGATGATGGCCTCGACGGTTTCCACCAGGAAGTCCAGCGCTTCCTGGCGCTTGTCTTCCTCGCTCTTTGCTTCGCTGCGCCTGGATAGCTCGGCAGCGGGCTTGGCGGGCGCTTTCCTGGCCGCCTGTTTCTTTTTCGCTTCCTGCACGCGCACCAGGTCGTCGTAGAAGATGAACTCGTCGCAATTGGCACTGAGCAGGTCGGAGGTGGAGTCCTTCACGCCGATGCCGATCACATACTTATTGTTCTCGCGCAGCTTGGAAACCAGCGGCGAAAAATCGGAGTCGCCGCTGATGATGACGAAGGTGTCGACGTGGGCTTTGGTGTAGCAGAGGTCGAGCGCATCGACGACCATGCGGATGTCGGCCGAGTTCTTGCCCGACTGGCGCACATGCGGGATCTCGATCAGTTCGAACGCCGCTTCGTGCATGGTGGCCTTGAATTCCTTGTAGCGGTCCCAGTCGCAATAGGCTTTCTTGACCACGATGCTGCCCTTGAGCAGCAGGCGTTCCAGCACTTTCTTGATGTCGAACTGGGCGTACTTTGCATCACGCACGCCCAGTGCAACGTTCTCGAAATCGCAGAACAACGCCATGTTGGTAATCTCGGGTTGATTGGCCATGTGCGCATCTCCTCTGAACGAATTGAATGACGACAGCTGGAGGATGTCGCCTGCCATATTTCTTGCGCCACTTTAACCCGGATTTCCCCGCCCGTGCAGGGGGCTGAAATTCAGGTTTTGCCGCTAATATGAACAGCCTACTGCGGATACAGCAAATAAAGGCGGTAGCCGGCGGGCTTGAGATCGGTGGTGTTGAGGTGCAGCTTGACGCTGGTTTCGCGATTGGCGGGCAAGCCGGCTTTCTCGTTGTCGCTTGTGCTCAGGTATTCTTCCGGGCGGAAGGTGCGGCGCGCGATCGGTTTGTCGTCAAAGTTGGTAAGCGTGAGCTCGATGTTGGGGTAGGCCAGGGCGTAGGGGGCGCTGTTACGCAGCAGCGCGCTCAGGGTGGTGATGTTGGCCTGGGTCGGGTCTGCTTCCATGGCGGAGGATTCCAGGTTTAACAGCTCGGCTTGTTGCGGCAGCGGAATGTTGCAATTGAACACGCTGCAAGCGCGCACCATGGCAGGTTTGAGACCGGGGAGGCGGGCGGCAATTTCGATGCGGTAGAAATAGCCGGCCTGTGCCACCAACAGCAGGAGCAGAAGCACGGCACCCGTTACCCATGGCCAGCGGCGCCCCTGGGGGCGCGGCTGGGGTGCTTCGTACACGTCTTCCAGATAGCTGAAGTCCTGTTCGTCCATCTCTGCAGCAGGCAGCGCAATGGCCGCGGCCGTTGCGTCATCTGCCGGGGCGGTTTGGTCAGCTGGAGTGTGGGTTGCGGGTATTTCTGCC
>JBGPPE010000163.1:0-5624 GCA_041488395.1 Gallionellaceae bacterium | reverse complement strand
TCGCCGGCACGCCAGTCGCGCCGCAGCATGGCCAGGGCAAGGCGCAGGTTGTTCATACCTCTTCCCCTCTCACATTTGTGGGAGAGGGGCCAGGGGAGAGGGTATGTGCGGAGACAGTGAGCCGTATTTTTTCCAGCACGCTTTCCGTTTCCGTCATCAATTCGTTGTTCCAGAAACGCAGCACGGTGTATCCCTGACTGAGTAGCCAGGCATCACGCTCACGATCATATGCATGACTCTCGGCATGCTGGCCACCATCCAGCTCTATAACCAATTTCTCTTCGACACAGACAAAATCCACCACGTAGCGGCCAATTGGTTTTTGGCGCTTGAATTTCTTGCCCATGAAACGGTGAGCACGCAAGAAATACCAAAGCTTCTGCTCGGCAAAGGTCTGATTGCTGCGCAATATCTTGGCATTATTGAGCAAGCTCATAACGCGCTCCCTCTCCCCTGCCCCTCTCCCGTAAACGGGAGAGGGGAGTGATATTCCTCGCACCGCTGTTCATTTCCCCTCTTACACTTGTGGGAGAGGGGCTGGGGGAGAGGGAGCAGGAAAAAATCCATCATGTCAGGATCGTCCTTTCCAGATGACAGCGCTCACAGCGCTCGGTCGTCACCAGCCTACCCTCACGCACATCGAAGCGCCGTTCAGCCAGCGCCTTCCATTTGTGAAAACCGGATTGGCACAGGGTCACGCCCCTGGCTTTATTTTGCAGGCGCGTGCGGCGTACCGTATCAAGTTTGATCACCTTGCTCATGGCAGCACCCGCCCCGCGCTCAGACGCAGCTGACGCCCGCAACGCCGCGCCAGCGCCTCGTCGTGTGTCACCAGGATCAGCGTGGTGCCCTGCGCACGGTTCAGTTCCAGCATCAGCTCGATCACCTGCTCGCCGGTGGCGGCATCGAGGTTGCCGGTGGGTTCATCGGCAAACAGGATTTTCGGCTGCGCCACAAAGGCACGCGCCAGCGCCACGCGCTGCTGCTCGCCGCCGGAAAGATGCTTGGGCACATGGCTCATGCGCTCGCTCAAGCCTACACGGCGCAACGCTTCTTCGGCCTGGGCACGCGCATCCGGCCTCCCTTGCAGCTCCAGCGGCAGCATCACGTTCTCCAGCGCAGACAGCGCCGGCAGCAGCTGGAACGACTGGAACACGAAACCGGCCAGACGGCCGCGCAGGTGGGCGCGCTCGTCCTCATCGTAGGCAAACAGGTCCACGCCATCCAGAAACACCGTGCCGCTGCTCGGCACATCCAGCCCGGCGAGCAGGCCGAGCAGCGTGGATTTGCCGGAACCGGATGCGCCCAGGATGGCCAGGCTCTCGCCTGCCGCCACGCTGAAACTGACGTCGTGCAGGATCAGCAGCGGCGCGCCGCCACTTTGCACTTGCTTGACCAGATTGACTGCCTGCACAATGGATGTCATGAAAATCCCGCGTCTGTTTCGATTAGTTATTCTTGTACTGTGCCTGCTACCCGGCATCAGCCACGCCCAGAACATACTGGTATTCGGCGACAGCCTCTCGGCCGGCTATGGTGTGCCGCGTGAGGCCGCATGGGTGAGTTTATTACAACAGCAGCTGCAGCGCAGCCATCCGCAGTACAGGGTTATCAATGCCAGCATCAGCGGCGAAACCACCAGCGGCGGCGTGCAGCGCATGGCGGCCACCTTGCGCCAGCACCAGCCCGCCATCGTGATCATCGAGCTGGGCGCCAACGACGGCTTGCGCGGCACGCCGCTGAAGGTCACGGAGAAAAATCTGGACACGCTGATTCGTCAGGCACAGTCAGCGCACAGCAAGGTACTGCTGCTGGGCATGCAGCTGCCGCCCAATTACGGTATTGATTACACCACCCGCTTCCGCAACCTCTATGCAAGACTGGCGCAACACCATCATGTCGCACTGGTGCCGTTTTTACTGGAGGGGATCAGTGCAGAACAGTTTCAGGCCGACAACCTGCATCCCATCGCAGAGGCTCAGCCGCTCATCCTGCAAACCGTGCTGAAGAAACTGCAGCCGTTGTTGTAAAGGTTAATAATGTAGGTCGGGTTAGGCGCAGTTATTGCGCCGTAACCCGACGATACGCAACGTCGGGTTACGCGATGAAACTGCTAATCCGACCTACAAGAATTCTCACGTCGTTTCATGCTCAACGCCACCACTCCGAGCAGCACGGCAAACCACAGCGTCGCCAGACGGATCAGCACGGTCACCGCCACCGCATGCGCCTGGTCGATGTGGTTGAGCAGGAGCAGCGCCACCATGGTGGCTTCGGTGCCGCCCAAGCCACCGGGCAGGAAGCTGAACGCACCGACCAGCATGGAGAAGGCGTAGATGAACAGCGCCGTCTGCAGCGACATGTCGCTACCCAGCAGGTGCACGACGTAATAGAACGCCACACCCTCCGCCCCCCACGCCACCATGCCCAATGCGATGCTGTAGAGCAGCATGGGCAGGTTGAAGCAGCGTTTGGAATGCAGCACGATCTCGATGCTGGAAGTAATCAGTTTGGCCAGGCGCGCCGGCAGGCGGTGCTGCACCAGGCCTTCCAGCGCCTGCAGCCAGCGATGCTGCTGCAGGAGAATCAGGATGAATACGATCAGCCCGGCCAGCATCACCACCATGGGCTTGGCCTGCGGGTAGGCCCACATGCCGATGGTGGCGAGCAGCAGCATGCTGATCAGGTTGGACAGCTGGTCGGAGAAGAAGGCCGCCAGGCTCTCCGGATAGGATACGCCGTGCTGCTTGAGGAACACGCTGCGGATGGATTCGCCCACCTTGCCCGGCAGGATGGTGAGGCCGAAACCGGCCATGTAGATGCGCAGGCTTTCCTGCCAGTACACGCGATGCTGCATCTGCGCCAGGAATTTCTGCCAGCGCACGAATCTCAAGCCATAATTCACCAGCGAAAGTGCCAGCGCTGCCACAGTGCCGATCAGCCCGACCTGCGCCAGCGCCGCCATCACCTCGCGCCAGCCACCCCACAGCGAAAAGCCCAGATAGCCGAGCGCACTCAGCAGGATGATCAGCACCAGCGTGCGGAAACGCCAGCCGCCGAGGACCGCATGCGAGTGGCTCATCTGGAAGTGATCAGCAATATGGTGGAAACCAGCCAGCCCAGCACCACGATCAGCAGGTGCGGGTCGCGCACCAGGTCCCTGGCTGTGTCGCTGCCGCGGCTCTGGTGGTGCAGCAGGTAGATGTAACGGAACACGCCATACATCACGAATGGCACCGTGTAGATCAGGTTGGGCGTACCGTGAATACGGATGGTATCCGGGTTCATGGTGTACAGGCTGTAGCTCATGATCAGGCCGGAAGCGGTGACCACGATCATCTTGTCCAGCAGCACCGGACTGTAATGCTCCAGCACCTTGCGGTGGGAAGTCTTGTCTTCGCTCAGCGCCAGAATCTCGGCACGACGTTTGCTGAAGCCGAGGAACAGCGTCACCATCAGGCCGCACAGCAGCAGCCACTGCGAAGGTGGCACGCCCACGCCCAGCGTGCCGGCCAGGATGCGCAGCATGAAGCCGGTGGCGATGATGAACACGTCGAGGATCACCACATGCTTGAGGTAAAGTGAATAGGCCACGTTCATCACGGCATAGCCCAGCACGATCAGCGCCACGGTGGTCGAGGCCCACACCGCCAGGACAAAGCTGGCGCTGCCCAGCACCAGCGCCAGCACGATCGCAGCGGCCACGCTCAACTGGCCGGAAGGCAGCGGACGCAGGCGCTTCTTGGGATGATGGCGGTCCTGCTCGATGTCGATGATGTCGTTAAGGATGTAGATGGTGCTGGAGATCAGGCAGAACGCGGCAAATGCCAGCAGCACGCGAGTCACCAGTGCCGGGTCATGCCAGGCATGGCCAAACAGCAGGCCGGTAAAGACAAAGGTGTTCTTGATCCACTGATGCGGGCGCATCAGGCGCAGCATGGCGAGTAGCATTTTCATCATGGTTGAGGAAAAAATTTCCGGTAGAAGGCGTAATCAGCGCCAGATAATAACTCCTTGTCGCCCCGGCTGTCGCCATAGGCATACAGGGTGTAACCGCTGCGCTCGCCCAGCAGTGCTTGCAGCCGAGCCATCTTCTCCGGGCCGAAGCAGTTGTTGCCGTGAAACCTGCCGCTGGTGCGCCCGTCCGGCAGCGCCTGCAGGCGTGTGCACAGTGCATCGCTGCAGCCCATCATTGACGCCCAGGGTTTGAGGTAATAGTCCAGCGAGGCGCTGATCACTACGCAGCGGTGGCCGTTTTCCAGGTGCCAGTGCAAACGCCACATCGCCTCGGTGCGCAGCAGCCAGGGCAGCTTCTGCTCGGCAAACTCCTTGCCCTTGCGTTCCAGCTCGGCCACCTCCATCCCGGCCAGGAAGCGCACCAGCAGGCGCTCCTTGGCAATATCGTTGCGGATCAGCTTGAGCGCGTAGCCGGCCAGCAGCGGCAGCGACAGCAGGAATTTCCACGCGAAGGTGGGCCAGCCCACCACGAACAGCAGAAAGGGAAACAAGGTATCGCGGCGCGTCAGCGTGCCGTCGAAATCGAATGCAGCCACCACGGGCTTTTCCGTCCAGGACATGGTTTAAAGCTTCAACCGTTTGAAGATGGGTTCCGGGATGTGCTTGATGATCAGCATGATGTAGCGCCAGAAACCAGGCAGGTAGACCACATCCGCCGACTTGCCCGGCGTGCGGGCGATGTCCTCACCGATCTGTTGCGGCGATGCCACCAGGAACAGGCCGGGCAGGCCAAAGGTCATGGCGGTATCGACAAAGCCCGGCTTGATGGTGATCACGCGCACGCCGCTGGCAAACAAACGGTTGCGCAGCCCTTGCAGGAACAGGCTCAGCGCACCCTTGGCCGCACCGTACACATAATTGCTCTGGCGGCCGCGATCACCCGCCACCGAGGAAATGCCGATGATGAAGCCGTGCTTGAGCGGCTCGAAATAACTGGCGCAGTGGCTCAGGATGGAAGCGGCACCGGTGAAGTTGGCGGCGATCACCCTGGCGCCCACGCTGAAATCGCGTGCCGCGATCTGGTCACCGAGGTAACCGAACGCCAGTACCACGCCGGAAAGGCCCTGCATCTCCGCGATTACCTGTTGCAGGAAGGCCTCGTGCGTAGCTGTCGCCTCCGCGTCGAACAGGCCGTAACGCACCTCCACGCCATAGCGCAGATGCAAGTCGGCCGCGCTGCGCTGCAGCTCGTCCAGATCGCGCGAAGCGAGGTAGAGTGCATGGCCGCGTGCGGCAAAGGCGGCTGCTGTGCCGCGCGCAATGGCCGAGGTGGCGCCGAGTATCAACACAGGCTTGTTCATGCTGCCCTCCCGATATTCAGGCGGCGCGACAGGCTGGAGCTGAAGCGGTTGTCCGGGTCAATGGCTGCTTTGACTTTGAGCCACTCCTCATAGCGCGGATACATGCTGCGGAAGTTGTCTGCCGACAGGCGCGCATCCTTGGCCAGGTACACGCGGCCGCCGTGCTGCAGCACGATCTGGTCGAGCTGGTTCAACAGGGTAAACAGGCCGGCATCGCGTATCGGCAGATCCAGTGCCAGGGTGTAACCCGCGGTGGGAAAAGACAGCATGCCCTTGCCCTGCGCACCGAAGCGCTTCAGCACCGCC
>JBGPPE010000162.1:0-5641 GCA_041488395.1 Gallionellaceae bacterium | reverse complement strand
TTGAGATGCTCCCCAATATGACTGCCAACGCATGTGCAGGGGCGCGCCGTTTGCCATCCCCTGGAGCGGCGGGCCTGGCACTCAGGCGCGTTTGATGAAGCGGATAATGAAAATAAGAGTGACTGCACCGACAGTGGCAACCAGAATGCTTCCAATCAGGCCCCCGCCAGCGGAGACGCCAAGAAAACGAAAAAGGAACCCTCCGAGCACGGCTCCCAATACGCCAACGACGATGTCGCCAATCAGACCGAAGCCGCCGCCCTTCACCAGCACACCGGCCAACCACCCCGCAACCAGGCCAACCAGGATGAACCAGACGAATTCCATAATTTCCTCCCTGAGCTATGAGGGGCAAGCTGAAATACACAGGCAACAAGTACTCCTGCAGGGCAGGAGTGTCAATACGAGGAAATAGGTAGGTGTATAGGCGCTGTGCAAAAAGGGGGGCTGTGCAGCAATCCCCGGGTTCAACGAGCGTATAAGCGCAGCATCCACATCCCGCTCAGCGCAATCAGTGCATCGCCGGCCTGCGTCCCACTCGTCAGGTATTGCTAAAAAATTTCCCACGGGTAACCGATGAAAATTTCCGTCAGCAAGCCTTCGTTTCCGGTGGCAAGGTCGGCGCGGAACACCACGCCTGAAGCCGTCACCATCCGAATGCCGGTGCCGTAGGATTGCCGCCAGGTCTTGCCCACATCCTGCAGCAGGTCGGCCGTGCTGCCCACCTCATAAAAAAACGCCAGCTGGAAGGCAGTGCGTACATCCTTCATCACGAAGATGTCGAACGGGGTGGATTCATCGGTGAGGTTCCAGCGCAACTCGGTGCCGTAAAACTGGGTGTGCGCACCGCGGAACCTGGCCTGGCTGTATGAGCGCAGGCGGCTCAGCCCGCCCAGCGATGTCGCCGTGCCGTAGGTGTTGTTGGCAATGATGTTGTTTACCACCTCGTTGCAGTATTGCTGCTGCTGCGGCGTGAGCGAAGAGCTCGAGCAGTTGATGCCGTTCTGCTGCTGGATCACGCTCGGGTCCGTCTCGCCCTGGCGGCTCACCACGGCATCCGAGCGCAGATGGTTGAATACCCAGGTGCTGCGGCTGCCTATTGGCACGTAACCGCTCAGGTTGAGATCGTACACGGAGAAATCCGGCCCGGAATCGGTGGGCGGCGTCTGAAAGCGGCTGATGTCCATGCGCACCCCGCGCCTGGGGTCGTTATAGTCATCGGTCAGATCAATACGGGTGCCGAGGATCAGGGTGTGATCGGTCGAGCGCGCAGCCCCCTGCGCCTCCACAATGAGGTTGCCATCCTTGTCGCGGATGCTGCCCAGCCGGGAGCCACGCTGGTACCAGCCGCCATACATCTCCACGCGGCGCTCCAGGAAGGTTGCGGTCAGCCGGCCGCCGTAGTTCTCCGAATCCTGAATTTCCAGCAGGCGATAATCGTCCTTGCTCGAATCCATGCCGCGCACGCTGTAGCTCTGCAGCGTCGCCTTGTTCACGCGGCTGTAACCCACATCCAGAATCAGCGTGCGCGGGATGAGGTGTATGTCCGCCACGCCGCCCGCAAACCCTTGCACGTCACCGGTGAAGACAATGCCGTAAGCATCCGTATAGCTGCCGCCGATGTTCATGAAGCCGCCCACCAGGCCGATGCCTTTGCCGATGCCGGGAATCTGGTAAGGGTAGGGGAACAGGGCATAGCCGGGGCTGGTCTGGAACTGCTCCTTGCGGCGATCGGGAAAAGCGGCGAGCAGCGAGTCTGTGGAGGCTGCGGTGTTGCTGCTGGGTTCCTCAGCAGCAACAGCAGCAGGAATCGTGGCGCTGGCGCCCCCCATGCCGGCAATGGCATAAAGGATCAGGTATGCGAGTTTGAGATTCTTGCCCATGGTGGAAGCCATTGTTCCGGGGAATTCGTTTTTCTGCAAATTTCAAAGGCGGGACCAGCAGCAGTGGCGGGGGGGTAATGTCTGCTGCGTGCCCATTGCGGACAATGGCAGCTCCCGAAAGACGTTACGCTTGCTACTTTTGTCGGCGTGCTAAGGAAATCGCTGCCACCTATTACTGTCTTACTGCAAGTTCAGTCCGGTCGTGCTTTGCATGCCATAACAATAAAAGGCTCCCTGTTATAGCTTAATGAGTCAGGTGTCAGCCAATAATGCTCATCATAATATTCTTGCAAGCAATACTTGCTAAATCCTCTGGGCATGGTAAGGGGCAGTTCTGCACTATCCTGCAACATGAAAATGGTTTGCCTCCCCTTGTGGGAGAACATTTTCCCAAACGGAGAAACAATCATACGATCCAGCGATGCGCATATTCGTCCCAGACTTTGCTCTTTCTGCTTGAACACTAGTTCGGATACGGTCAGATCATTATGGTTTTTTGTCAAAACTCCAAGTGGAATGCCGTGACGAGGATACAGGGTGCTATACGCTGGCGCATAAAGATACCAGCCATTGTCAATCCAGGAACAATCGTGAAACAACGGTGGGTTGCCCCTCCCATCCAGAGTGAAACCTCCACCTGCTCCAAAAATAGAAACGGTATCGAAGGGAATATATTCTGAAACTTCCGCCGTTTGCGGCCTGTTTAACCATTGGGCAGTCCTCGCGTCTTGATCGATTTCCAACAAACATGCATGGCGACCGAATCGATCATTTATTGAGTCGGCGAAGATTGCCGGAACAAGATTTTCATCTCCATGTCCGCAAAATGTCGGGGTTAATGCGCCATCAATTATTTCAGAATGATTCTCTATCATGATCGTAACAGGATCATCATGTATTTCAGAAAATATCAGCACATATCCTGTATCCAGCAATACACCAAACTTTTCCCCCAATTTAAAGGCCGGAGTCATAAGCGCTAATGGATTGCTACAACCATTTTTAGAATAACTTACAGTAAAGGGTAAAACGCGATATGAAACACCTTCTGGACGAACTTCAGCCACCCAATAATTAACCGAACCATATCCAAGCGTGTCCAGTCCATGAGTTCCCCAACCAAAAATTACTGCCCTGCCATTCTTGAACGGAATTATCTTGTTCATGCCGCAGGTTTGGAAGGGATCAGGTACGTCCACAGTCGCCTGATAATCCTGAATCAGTTTTATCGCTTTACTCATCTTTATAACCGGAGAACACCAAGGGATTTCCGAAAATGGGACGTAGCCGACATCCCTACGCTATTTCCTGTCTTCGAAGCATAGCGCATTATTGGGATTTCGGGGCCATGTAGTGAATGCGCCATGCGCTTTGCATAGCTGCTGAGCCAAATAAAAAAGGGGGGGCCATTCAGCCCCCCTTTGTTCATCAAGCGTATCAGCTCAGCATCCACATGCCAGTCAAGGCAATCACTGCGCCGCCAGCCTGTGTCCAGCGTGCGTAGCGTTCGCGTGCCAGCAGGCCCAGGGCGGCTCCGCTGAAGTGCAGTGCCGCAGTAGCGGCGAGGAAGCCGAGCGCGTACATAGCCGGGGCGGCGCTGCCGGGCATCTCAACACCGTGGGCGTAGCCGTGCACGAAGCCGAAGGCGGCGGTGAGGGCGATGCTGAGCATTGCCGGCACGCGCAGCGAGAGTGCGATGATCAGGCCCAGCACCAGCACGGAGGCGGCGATGCCGGTTTCAATCAGCGGCAGTGACGGCGAGAGTAGCGCCACACCGGCACCGAAGGCCAGCAAGGACATGAACACGGCGGGCAGCAGCCATACCTTGCTGGTGCCGCGCTGCCCGGCCCACAGGCCGACGGCGAGCATGGCGAGCAGATGGTCCAGGCCGCTGAACGGATGCAGCAGGCCGCTGCCGATGCCGCCAAAGCTGTGGCCGGGGTGGGCGTAGGCGCTGCTGCTGATGCCGAGCAGGGCAAGGATGATCAGGAATTTTGTGGTTGGGTTACGCATGGTGTTTCTCCTCTGCTGATTTATTGATCTGTAATTATTCTCGATAAATATTTAGCAAACCCTTTGTAGGAGCGGCCCCTGGCCGCGATTCGCACGCATGGCGTGCTCCTGCAGGGTGCTATTTAATCTTTACCTTGACCAGTTCCTCGCCATCCGGGTCGGTCACGTGCACGGCGCAGGCGATGCAGGGGTCGAAGCTGTGGATGGTACGCAGGATTTCGATCGGCTGTTTCGGGTCGTGCAGCTTGTGGCCTTTCAGTGCGGCTTCATAGGGCCCGTCCTGGCCTTGTGAGTCGCGCGGGCCGGCGTTCCAGGTGGAGGGCACCACGGCCTGATAGTTGTCGATCTTGCCGTCCTTGATCACCACCCAGTGTGCCAGTGCGCCGCGTGGCGCTTCCATGTAGCCCACACCTTTGGCGACGGCGGGCCAGCTGGAAGGGTCCCATTTTTTCTCGTTAAAGGTGCGCACGTCGCCGGCCTTGATGTTGGCGATGAGCTGGTCGTACCAGGTCTGCATGGTGTCGGCGATGATCTTGGTTTCCAGGGTGCGCGCGGCGGTGCGGCCCAGGGTGGAGAACAGCGCAGGTACCGGAATGTCGAGTTTCTTCAGGGTCATGCCGACCAGCTCTTTGGTCTGCTCGTGGCCTTTTGCATACAGCATCAGCACGCGCGCCAGCGGGCCCACTTCCATGGCCTTGCCTTTCCAGCGCGGCGACTTGAGCCAGGAATAATCCTTGTCAGTATCGAGGTTGGCATAGGGCGGTTTGGGGCCGGTGTAGTTGAATTCGGTTTCGCCCTCATAGGGGTGCAAGCCTTTGTCTTTGCCGCCACTGTATTTGTACCAGGAGTGCGAGACGTATTCCTGAATCTGGTTCTCGTCGTTCAGATCGACCGGGTGGATGGTGGACAGATCGCGGTTGAGGATGACGCCGGAAGGAATCAGGTAGCTGGACGGGTCGCTCATGCCTTTCTCGGGGAAGTCGCCATAGGTCATGAAATTGCCCACGCCTTCACCCTGTTTGCCCCAGTCCTTGTAGAAGCCGGCGATGGCCAGGGTGTCCGGCACATACACCTGGTCGACGAAAGTGCGCATCTGCTCGATGATGTTTTTCACATTTTGCAGGCCGACCATGTTGAGCGAGGTGGCGCCTTCGCCGCCGCGGAAGTGCGGGCCTTTGCCCTGGCCTTCATGCTCGGGGTGCACGCTGATTGCGCAGGGCACGCCGCCGACGAGGAAATTGGGGTGGGGGTTTTTGCCGCCGAAGATGGTGTGCAGCTTAGCCACGTCGCGTTGCCAGGTGAGCGCGTCGAGGTAGTGCGCCACCGCCATCAGGTTGGCTTCGGGCGGCAGCTTGTAGGCGGGGTGGCCCCAGTAGCCGTTGGCGAAGATGCCGAGCTGGCCGCCTTCGACAAAGGTTTTGATTTTCTTCTGCACGTCGGCGAAGTAGCCGGGTGACGAGCGCGGATAGGACGGGCTTACGGTCTGCGCCAGCTGCGAGGTGGCCTTGGGGTCGGCCTTCAGTGCGGACACCACGTCCACCCAGTCGAGCGCGTGCAGGTGGTAGAAGTGCATCACGTGATCGTGCACGTACTGGGCGGCGATCATCAGATTGCGGATCAGCTGGGCGTTGGCAGGCACTTCGTATTTGAGCGCGTCTTCCACCGCGCGCACCGATGCGATGCCGTGCACCAGGGTGCATACGCCGCAGATGCGCTGTGCAAACGCCCAGGCATCGCGCGGGTCG
>JBGPPE010000161.1:0-5691 GCA_041488395.1 Gallionellaceae bacterium | reverse complement strand
CTGCGCGGCAAGCACAAGGCGATTTACACTCCGCACGTAGACACCGGCGATTTCGTCGTGGTGGTCAACGCGGACAAGCTGCGCGTAACCGGCAATAAAGCACAAGACAAGATGTACTACCGTCACACTGGCTATCCAGGCGGTATTTACGAAACCAACTTCACCAAGTTGCTGGGTCGTCATCCGCATCGTGTGCTGCAAAAAGCTGTTCGTGGCATGTTGCCAAAAGGCCCGCTGGGCTACGCCATGTTGCGCAAGCTGAAGGTATACGCTGGTGCAGAACATCCGCATAGCGCGCAGCAACCTAAACCTATTGATCTGTTGAAGGCGTAATCATGAGCGTAACTTATAACTACGGTACCGGCCGTCGCAAAAGCGCAGTAGCACGCGTGTTTATGAAGCCTGGCAAGGGCGAGATCATCGTTAACGACAAGCCGGTTGACGTATTTTTCTCCCGCGAAACTGGCCGCATGGTTGTGCGTCAGCCGCTGGAACTGACAGAAACAACCGGCAAGTTTGACATTATGGTCAACGTGACCGGCGGTGGTGAGTCTGGTCAGGCTGGTGCAGTTCGCCATGGTATTACTCGTGCCCTGATTGACTATGATGCAGCACTGAAACCAGTGCTGAGCAAAGCCGGTCTGGTAACACGTGATGCGCGCGAAGTTGAGCGTAAAAAAGTCGGTCTGCGCAAGGCGCGTCGTCGTAAGCAATTCTCCAAGCGTTAATCGTTTGGGTTGTACCGAAAAAACCGCCTTTGGGCGGTTTTTTCATTTATCATTTGCATCCTGAAAACAAGGAGTGGCGTGTGATCAAAGTTGGCATCGTAGGTGGTACGGGTTATACCGGGGTTGAGTTGCTGCGCCTGCTGGCGATACACCCGCAAGCCGAGCTGAAGGTGATTACTTCACGTGCCGATGCCGGCACGCCGGTCAGCCAGATGTTCCCCAGCCTGCGCGGGCATCTGGATTTAAGCTTTACCCATCCCGAATCGGCTCATCTGGAGCAGTGTGATGTTGTTTTCTTTGCGACACCGAATGGTATTGCCATGCAGCAGACCCGCGACCTGCTCGCTGCTGGCGTGCGTGTGATTGATCTGGCTGCAGATTTTCGCATTCAGGATGTGGCGGTGTGGGAAAAATGGTATGGCATGACACATGCGTGCCCCGACCTGATTGCCGGGGCGGTGTACGGTTTGCCTGAAGTTAACCGCGCCAAAATCAAGGATGCACAGCTCGTTGCCAATCCGGGCTGTTACCCGACTGCGGTTCAGCTTGCCCTGATTCCTTTGCTGGAGGCTGGGCTGGTGGAAACCAGCAATCTGATTGCCGATGCCAAGTCTGGCGTGTCGGGCGCCGGGCGCAAGGCTGAAGTAGGCATTCTGTTTTCCGAGGCGAGCGATAGTTTCAAGGCTTATGGCGTGGCCGGGCATCGTCATTTGCCGGAAATTCGCCAGGGGCTGGCACGTGCCGCTCAACATGAGGTAGGCCTGACTTTTGTACCACACCTTACCCCGATGATACGGGGTATCCACGCCACAATGTACGCACGGATCAAGGCCGAGGCGGATTGGCAGAGCTTGTTTGAGCAGCGCTATGCCGGTGAGCCGTTTGTTGATGTGCTGCCTGCTGGAAGTCACCCGGAAACGCGCACGGTGCGCGGCTCAAACAAATGCCGCATTGCGGTGCACCGGCCGCAAGGAGGAGATACGCTGGTGCTGCTGTCGGTAATCGATAACCTGGTCAAAGGTGCGGCGGGCCAGGCGGTACAGAACATGAATATCATGTTTGGCCTGCCTGAGGCCACGGCCCTGAATATCGTGCCGCTGCTGCCCTGATTAAGATGCGACGACTCCGGCGTAAATTCAGCATCTCCGCACCACGTCTGTCAGTGCGCCCTCATGTGCCGTGGTATATACGCTGGGCAATCACGGTTCCATTTATCCTGGCTGCGGCTGCCATGGTCTGGTGGGCATATGGCTCCGGGCTGGAGCTGGCTGGTTTTCACCGCGGCCAGGCGGAGCGTGAGCTGGATGGCTTGCGCGAGCAGGTAGCCACGCTGCAAACTGAAAATTCAACGTTAAGCAATCAGGCTGCCTCATTTGAACGGCAGGCACAGATCGAGCATGCCGCCAATGTGGAAACTGCTAATCAGGTCAAGGCATTGAGCGATGAAAATACGCGCCTCAAGGAGAATCTGAATTTTTTCCAGAATTTGCCGCTTACCAAGGGGGACCATGAGGGGGAAGTGTCCATTCTGCGTCTCAAGGTTGAGCGTGATGCGCTGCCGGGTGAGTATCACTGCCGTATGATACTGGTGCAAAGCGTCAAGCAGCGTGGCAAAGAGTTTGTCGGAAATATGCAGTTGGTGATCAATGCCGAGCAGGATGGCAAAAAGGTGGTGCTGCAGTTCCCGCAGGAAAACGCCCCCAACGAGGTGGCTGCGTACCGCCTCAATTTCAAGTATTATCAAGTAATTGATCGCGCTTTCAAGCTGTCGCCAGAGGTTCGTATTGAAGGTGTTCAGGTGCGTGTTTTTGAACGCGGGACGAGCGAGCCGAGAGTCACTCAGAGCGTTGTTGACGTTGATTTGCCTTAGGAGAATGCATGTTTAGTTCAGGTCACAGCAAGCCGCAAAACCGTATTGATTCGCTGATAGGTGTCGGCACCAAGATAGAAGGCAATGTCCAGTTTGCCGGGGGCCTCAGGATTGATGGTGAGGTCGAGGGAAACGTGGTGGCGACGCCAGGCAAACCCAGTACTCTGGTGCTCAGCGAGCATGCGCGGGTTAAGGGTGAGGTTAATGTTACACATCTGGTGGTGAATGGCGAGATAACCGGGCCGGTGCATGTGGGTGAGTATCTGGAACTACAAAGCAAAGCCAGGGTCACAGGCGATGTGCATTACAAAACACTTGAGATCCAGTTAGGGGCAATCGTCGAGGGCAGGCTGATTCATCTGGCGGAGGCGACTGAGAAAGTGGTAGCATTCAAGCTAAGTAGTGCAGAGTCCACTAGCTAAATCCCCTTTGTTTTTAATGTCTTTAATATATTTTAGGAGTTCATGATGAACGCTGTTACCGAGATGCAAGACCCATTGCTGTTTACCGACGGCGCTGCCAACAAGGTGCGCATGCTGATTGAAGAAGAAGGCAATCCTGACCTGAAGCTGCGTGTGTTTGTCACCGGTGGCGGTTGCTCCGGTTTTCAGTATGGCTTCACTTTTGATGAAGTGGTCAACGAAGATGACACAGTCATGGTCAAGAACGGCGTGCAGTTGCTGGTTGACCCAATGAGCTTCCAGTATCTGAATGGGGCGGAGATCGATTACCAGGAAGGCCTGGAAGGCGCTCAGTTCGTGATCAAGAATCCGAATGCACAAACTACTTGTGGTTGCGGTTCATCTTTCTCGGCTTAAGCACAAGCTGTAAAACAAGAAGCGAGAGGGTTTCGACCCTCTCGCTTTTTTTATGCCTGGTAGATTGCGCCCAGTATGCAGGGGTGGCGTGCCCCGGTTACTTCGGGCAGGTTGGCGCTGCGGCGGTGCAGTGTTTGTTGGGCAAGCCAGGCAAAGGCAATGGCTTCCAGCCAGTCAGCCCCAATGCCCAGCTGGTCCGTTGGCTGGATGCGGCAAGTCGGAAGGGCAGCTTTGAGGCGTTGCACCAGTGCCTGATTGTGCGCACCGCCGCCACACAAGTAGACTTCCTCTGCACCCGTGCAAAATTGCTGTATTGAATTGCTAATGGCGTGAGCAGTCAGTTCCAGCAGCGTGGCCTGTACGTCGGCGGGCGACTCATTACCGTGCAAATGCTGGCTGAGCCATGCCATGTTGAACAGATCGCGGCCACTG
Organism: Gallionellaceae bacterium; assembly: GCA_041488395.1. Classification (GTDB taxonomy): domain Bacteria; phylum Pseudomonadota; class Gammaproteobacteria; order Burkholderiales; family Gallionellaceae; genus 39-52-133. The sequence continues at coordinate 1,843 of JBGPPE010000161.1, read as the reverse complement.
CTCTTGGGCGGGGTGGCGTGCAGGAAGGGTTCCTTTAGCAATGCCTGTAACAGCTCCGGGATAGCCTTGCCGCTGGCTGCCCAGGCGCCGCTCTTGTCATAGGGTTGGTCCAGGTGCTTGCTGATCCAGGCATCCATCAGCAAGTTGCCGGGGCCGCAATCAAAGCCTGTGGTGGCACGGCCGGGCGGCAGGTCGGTGAGGTTGCTGATGCCGCCAATATTAACGATAACGCGATGTATCCCGGGGTGGCGCAATACCTGATGGTGAAAGGCGGGAACCAGTGGAGCACCCTGGCCACCGGCAGCTATGTCGCGGCTGCGGAAATCGCTCACCACGGTAATGTTGCTTAACTCGGCCAGCAGCGCGGCGTTGCCGAGTTGCAGGGTATAGCCGGCATCAGGGCGGTGGCGCACGGTCTGGCCGTGACAGCCAATCGCTCTTACCTGGGCAGAGGGGAAGTTTGCGCTATGCAGCAGGCCCGCAGTGGCCGATGCGTAGCTGCGCGCAAGCTCGTTGCTCAGCAACTGTGCCTGGTGCAGCTCGTTGTTCGTGGGATGGTGCAGTGCCAGCAGCGCGTCTTTGAGCTCCGCTGGATACGCCTGGTAGTGAGTGGCAAGCAGCCTGGGTGTATCCCCAGAAAGATCGAGCAGGGCAGCGTCTATTCCATCCAGGATGGTGCCTGACATGAGACCAACATAAATTTCCGGATTGCTCACGCCAGAAGGTCAGTCAAGTTTGGCCAGACTGGCGCCGCGCAGCATGCTTAAACGGTTGTTCATGGTAAGGGTTGCTTCCTGGAAAGATGCCTTTTGCTGTTCGCTAATCGGTTTGGCATCAGGCAGCGCAACTCGCTGTGGGTCGCGTTGTGTTCCGTTGATCTTGAACTCATAGTGCAGGTGCGGTCCAGTTGCCAGCCCAGTCATGCCTACATATCCGATGATTTCGCCCTGGGCAACGTGTTGGCCGCGGTGAATGCCAGTAGCAAAGCGTGAGAGGTGTCCATACACGGTGTTGTAGACGCCCTGATGACTCACCGTGATTACATTGCCATAGCCACCTTGTTTGCCGACAAAGGTGACGACGCCGTCCGCGGTAACCTTGACCTTAGTGCCTATCGGAGCGGCAAAATCAACACCTTTGTGTGCACGCATCTTGTTCAGGATGGGGTGCAGGCGCGACAGGCTGAATCCTGAGCTGATGCGGGAAAATTCGATGGGTGAACGCAGGAATGCTTTGCGTACGCTCTTGCCGTCAGGGCTGAAATAGTCGCCGTGACCGGGGCTGGTTTCATAATACAGGGCGCGGTATTCATGGCCCTGATTAATGAATTCGGCAGCCAGAATATTGCCGGTGCGCACAGGTTGGCCATCGCTGAAAGTCATTTCATAGATGACGGCAAACTTGTCGCCTTTGCGCAAATCGCGATGGAAGTCGATGTCGCCACCGAAAATCTCAGCCATCTGGTTTGCAGCGGGATCTGGCAGGCCGGCGTCGTCGGTAGCGGCAAACAGGGTAGTGGTGATTTCACCTGTGCGCATGAATATGCGTTTCTCGGTTTGCAGAGGCAGCGTGCTGACCCTGAAGCTGTTACCGGATTTCTCGATAACAATCTGGTTGCCATTGTTGTTGAGGTAACGCAGGGCCAGCAGGCTACCGTCGGCAGTGGTTTCTGCCTGAACATCTTTCCCTGTAGCGAGTCTGCGCAGTGACTCGGCTGCTTTGCTGTTGCGCAGATAGTTGCTGGCTGCCGCATCATCCACGTTAAGGCGGCGCAACAGTTCGGCAACGGTATCACCACGCTGGATTCGTTCGTTGCGCCAGAATGCAGCGCTGCTGTCGGCAG
>JBGPPE010000160.1:0-5761 GCA_041488395.1 Gallionellaceae bacterium | reverse complement strand
CCCCCTGTTTTTCCAGCACACGCAGCTGGGTGATCTCCATGCCGCGGTCTACCGCCTTGCACATGTCGTAGATGGTGAGCAGGGCGATGCTGGCCGCGGTAAGCGCTTCCATCTCGACGCCGGTGCGGCCCAGTGTTTCTGCAGTGACCACGCACTCCACCGCCACGTCGGCCGAATCGATGTTGAACTCTACCGCCACGTGGGTGAGGTAGAGCGGATGGCACAGCGGGATCAGTTCCGAGGTGCGCTTGCTGCCCTGTATCGCGGCGATGCGCGCCACGCCCAGCACGTCGCCCTTTTTGGCGCTACCCGAGGTAATCAGGTCGAGCGTGGCCTGCTTCATGCGGATGCGGCCGGAGGCTTTGGCGATGCGTTTGGTTTCGCTCTTGTCGCCCACGTCCACCATGTGGGCCTGGCCGTCCTGATCGAAATGATTGAGTGTATCTGCCATGCTATTTCCTTTTATTGCTGGCTGCGCCAGTGTTGCATGCGTTGCTTGTCGCTGTCTTTGGTTTCCAGCCAGTCGCCGCCTTGCGGCTTGATCTCTTTCTTCCAGAACGGTGCGGCGGTCTTGAGGTAATCGATGATGAATTCGCAGCCCTTGAACGCTTCGCCGCGATGCGACGCGGCGGCGGCCACCAGCACGATCTGCTCGTTCGGGTGCAGCAGGCCGATGCGGTGGATGACGCGCGTGCCCATCAGCTGCCAGCGCGCGGTCGCCTCGGCGATGATCTTGTTCAGCTCTTTCTCGCACATGCCCGGGTAATATTCGAGGAAGATGCTTTCCACTGCCCCGTCCGGGCTCATGTCACGCACCAGGCCGACAAAGCTGACGATGGCGCCGACGTTGTTGCTGCTCGCACGCAGTGCGGCCACTTCGGCATTCAGGTCAAAATCTTCATGCTGTATCGCCACGCTCATATCAGCCTCCCGAGATGGGTGAGAAGACGGCGACTTCATCGCCATCCTTGATCGCTGCGCTGGCATTGCAGAACTCCTGGTTGACCGCGCAGCGCACGCGCTTTTCCGCCAGCTCGTGCTCCCAGCTTGCGCCGCGGCTGCGCAGCCAGGCCAGCAGCTCACCCAGCGTTTTCAGGTCGGCCGGAGCCTGCACGGTTTCGCGCGCGAGCTTGAGGTTTTCACCGGGGCGGCCAAAATAAAGCAGTTCAATTTTCATGATCTTTGGCTCCAAAAGAAAAATATTTCAGGATGAATGCCGCCACCTGTTGCGGCGCATTGATATCCAGCGTGGGTACCGGCAGCGCATCGCTGCTGTCGGTGGCGACGGCGATGATGCGCGCGTCTTCCGGGTACAGATGCGGATGGCCGGTCTCCTTGCGGTGCACCTCGATCTTGGGAATTTCGGAGTACTTGTAGCCTTCCACAATCACCAGGTCGCACGGCGACAGGCGCTTGCACAATGTCTCCATGCTCGGTTCTTCCTCGTCGCGCAGTTCGTGCATCAGCGCCCAGCGATAGCCCGATACGATCAGCACTTCCTTGGCACCCGCTTCGCGGTGGCGGAAGCTGTCCTTGCCCGGCTTGTCGATGTCGAAATTGTGGTGCGCGTGCTTGATCAGTGAGATGCGCAATCCCTGCGCAATCAGCAGCGGGATCACCTGTTCCAGCAGGGTTGTTTTGCCGCTGCCGGAAAAACCGGCGAAACCTATCATTTTCTGTTCTGACATACGTTGCGCTCAATTTCCAAATTTAGTGTTACTTGCGCAGGTTGGCATGCGCCAGCTCTTCCTGCGAGTTGATGTTGGCAAATTTATCTGCATCCTCGAATAGCACCTCGCTCAGGTGCAACGAGCTGAGCCAGTCATTCACCTTGCGTCCACCCGCATTCAGCCACGCGTCCAGTTTAGGCTGGACGTCGCGGCGGTACAAGGCAATGGCCGGCTGCCTTCTGCCCGCCACCACGGCCACGGCGGCCTCAGTGCCATCGGCCGCGATGGCCGCATACAAGCGCGCGATCAGATCGTGCGGCAGGAAGGGCGTGTCGCATGGCACGCTCATCACCCATGCGTTGCGTGCGCTGCGTAACGCTGTCTGCAGTCCGGCCAGCGGGCCCGCCCAGTCCGGCATATGGTCGGCGATGACACGGCAACCAAAATCAGCATATACATCGTGTTTGTCATTGGCACTGAGCAGCACTTCGTCGCTCTGGCTACGCACGCTATCCAGCACCCATTCGACCAGGGCACGACCATGCAAGTTCTGCAGCCCCTTGTCGCCGCCCATGCGTTTGCCCTGGCCCCCCGCCAGAATGACGGTGGTGATGGACGGCAAAAGCGGGGGGGGCACTGCCATGGAAACTTTCCTTTGCGGTCGGGTTGTCGCGCGTGGCGTAATTATAAATCGGTTTGCGCCGCCCGCTTATGCCCACAAGGTGGTAGATCGCGCAGGAAAGGTGGTAGTCCTCACTTGAACAGCATGATGGCCCGTTGCAGGGTAATCCAGATGCCGATCGCCAGCGGAATGCCCACGGCTGACCAGGCCAGCGCAATCATAACCGGATGGCTGCCATAGCCGACGTGATCCGGGTTGGCGCTCTGCGTCGTGGCAAGCTCTTGCGCTCCCCTGTTCTGCTGCGCCACTTCCTCATCGCTCATGCGATGCCTGGCCGCCACCGGCCGCACCAGCGCATTGCACAGCAGACCCAGCAGCAACAGCCCGGCCATGATGTACATGGTTACATCATAGGCATGCGCCTTGGCAATGCCGTGCTCGATCTGGTATTCGCGGATGTAGTTGACCAGCACCGGGCCGAGCACGCCGGCGGTTGCCCAGGCGGTGAGCAGGCGGCCGTGGATCGCGCCCACCATCTGGGTGCCGAAGATATCGGCCAGATAAGCAGGCACCGTGGCAAAGCCGCCGCCGTACATCGACAGGATGATGCCGAAGGTCATCACAAACAGCGCCAGACTGCCCGTCTGCCCGAGTGAGGGGATAGTCACATAGAGGAGGAAGCCAAGGCTGAAAAAGACAAAATAGGTTTTCTGGCGGCCGATGCAATCCGAATACGAAGCCCAGATAAAGCGGCCGGCGATATTGAACAGCGAGAGCAGGCCGGTGAAGCCGGCAGCAATGGCGGCGATCTGCACCTTCTGCTCGCCGGTGAGTTCGTTATAGGCGGCGTTGATGCCGATCAGCTTGCCGGCAAAAACTTCCTGCAGCAGCGGCGAGGCCATGCCGATCACGCCGATGCCTGCAGTGACATTAAGGCACAGCACGGCCCAGATCAGCCAGAACTGCGGGAGGCCCCAGACCTTGCTGACATGCACATGATGCTCGGTAATCATGGCATTGCTGATGTTCCTTTCGTTGCCGGCCCAGCCATCGGGCTGCCAGCCGGAAGGGGGCACGCGATAGCCCATGGCACCGGCCATCATGAAGACGAAGTAGATCGCCGCGAGCACCAGAAAGGTTTCCCACACGCCCGCCGATGTCGCTGTGGCGAAATAGTGCATCAGCTCGTTGGCCAGCGGTGCGCCTATCATCGCACCGCCGCCGAAACCCATAATGGCCATGCCGGTGGCCATGCCGCGACGATCCGGAAACCACTTGATCAGGGTGGAAACCGGCGAGATGTAACCGAGGCCAAGGCCGATGCCGCCGATCACGCCCGATCCCAGCCACAGCAGAACGATCTGGTGGGTATACACGCCCAGTGCCGAGATCACCAGGCCGCCGCACCAGCACAGCGCTGCCACCACGCCCGCCTTGCGCGGCCCCGCATGCTCCAGCCAGCCGCCAAGCAGCGCAGCCGAAGTACCCAGCAGCACGAAGAACAGCGTAAACATCCAGCCCAGCGTGGAGATTTTCCAGTCGCAGGTGGTCGAAAACAGCTCGGCGAAAAAGCCCAGGTCAGGCGCACAAGCCACCGGCTCGCTCATGCCAATCGCCCTGGACAGCGGCAACCAGAACACCGAGAAGCCGTAGGCCATGCCGATGCAAAGATGGATGGCCAGCGCTGCCGGGGGCACCAGCCAGCGGTTGTAACCGGCCTTGGCGAGGCTATGCTCTTTATCCAGAAAACCTAGAAACGCCATGCCGTCTTCCCCCTATTTTTCTTGTGGATTTGGAATATTTTTGTTGATCGAAAACGCCTGACTGCTTGTTCTTATTGCTTTTCTTTGTCTGGCTGTTTATCCCACGCTATTCCTGCGCGGGCGGAGCGGATGATAAAACACACCGAATGATAAACCGGTTTTATACTTACACTGCAACTTTGCCGCTCGCCGGCTATCTCATTCAATATTTTGCGGCCCCCAGGTCATGTCCGAAAAACTTATTCATATCGCCGATCACCGCCAGCTCCATGCTGTGCCGGCGTTATCGGACGCTCTCGAAGCGCCCAGCGGCGTGCTGCTGGACACGCGCCAGCGCGCCCTGCAGGACTTGCGCATTTCGCTGACCGACCGCTGCAACTTCCGCTGCGTGTATTGCATGCCCAAGGAAACTTTCGACAAGGACCACACCTTCCTGCCGCGCAGCTCCCTGCTGAGTTTTGAAGAGATCGTGCGCATCTCGAAAATTTTTATCGCGCATGGCGTGCGCAAAATCCGCCTCACCGGCGGCGAGCCGCTGCTGCGCAAGAACATCGAAATTCTGGTTGAGCAACTGGCACAGCTGAAAACAACGGATGGCCAAAATCTGGACATCACCCTCACCACCAACGGCTCGCTGCTGGCTAAAAAAGCACAGGCGCTGAAAGACGCCGGCCTCAGCCGCGTCACCGTTTCGCTCGACTCGCTCGACGACACCACCTTCAAGCGCATGAACGATGTCGACTTCCCGGTGGCCGATGTGCTGCACGGGCTGGAGGTCGCACACCAGGTGGGCCTTGGTCCGATCAAGGTGAATATGGTGGTGAAGGGCGGCATGAACGATCAGGAGATTGTGCCGATGGCGCGCTACTTCAAGGGCACCCCTTTCATCCTGCGCTTTATCGAATACATGGATGTCGGCACTTCCAATGGCTGGAAGATGGATGAAGTCATCCCCTCTGCCGAAGTTGTGAAGCGCATCCACGCGCACCTGCCGCTGCAACAGCTTGCCCCCAACCACTTTGGCGAAACTGCTGCACGCTGGCGCTACGCCGATGGCGGCGGCGAGATCGGCGTAATCTCCAGCGTGACGCAAAGCTTCTGCCATGAATGCGTACGCGCCCGCCTTTCCACTGAAGGCGTGCTGTATAACTGTTTGTTTGCTTCAGGCGGCCACGACCTGCGCGCCCTGCTGCGCAGCGGCAAATCCGACCTGGAAATCTCTTCCATCGTGGCGCAGCTGTGGCGTGTGCGCGATGATCACTATTCCGAGTTGCGCACCTTGCAGACTGACGGGCTGGAGGTACGCACCAAGAAAGTCGAGATGTCTTATATTGGCGGGTGAGCAGTTAACACTTGGTACATGTAATCACTTGGCATCTAAAAGATCACGATCTCTAGCAGCAGAGCCTGTAATCATCCCCTTCCAATAACTGTAGGTCTATTTTATGGACACTGAAGCGATCTATCATGTTGCGTCTGCCATTATTGTTTCTATTGGTGGCAGTGGTTTTATCATAATTGGGCTTTCAAGTTGGCTTGGCAAGAGATGGGCTGATACCCTTATGGCACGCGAAACTCTCCGACATAATGAACAATTGGAGAAACTTCGCTCCCAACTGCAGACGACAGCTGATCAACACAGTCAAAATTATCGGCACAAAATTGAGTTGTACAAGGAAGCAGCAAATCCGCTTATTCACCTTATT
>JBGPPE010000159.1:0-5861 GCA_041488395.1 Gallionellaceae bacterium | reverse complement strand
GTAATGTGGTCATAGCCGGGCGCAATATCGATCACCAGCGGACCGAGCGTATAAAACGGCGCCTCGTGGCACAGTTCCATTTCCTTCTTTACCTGAAGCTCGATCTGGTCCATGGGAACGTGCCCGGGACCTTCAATCATCACCTGCACGTCGTGCTTCCAGGCGATCTGGGTGAGTTCGCCCAGAGTCTTCAGTTCGCCCAGCTGTGCTTCGTCATTGGCATCGTAGATGGAGCCGGGGCGCAGGCCGTCGCCAAGCGAGAAGCTGACGTCGTAGGCCTTCATGATTTCGCAGATCTCTTCGAAATGCGTGTAGAGGAAATTTTCCTTGTGATGCGCCAAACACCACTTGGCCATGATGGAGCCGCCGCGCGAGACGATGCCGGTCATGCGTTTCGCCGTCATCGGCACATAGCGCAGCAGTACGCCGGCGTGGATGGTGAAATAGTCCACGCCTTGTTCAGCCTGTTCGATCAGGGTGTCGCGGAAAACTTCCCAGGTCAGGTCTTCGGCCTTGCCGTTGACCTTCTCGAGTGCCTGGTAGATGGGCACGGTACCGATCGGCACTGGTGAGTTGCGGATAATCCACTCGCGCGTCTCATGGATATGCTTGCCGGTGGAGAGATCCATCACTGTATCGCCGCCCCAGCGGATCGACCAGGTCATCTTTTCAACTTCTTCCTGAATGCTGGAACCGAGGGCTGAGTTGCCGATGTTGCCGTTGATCTTGACCAGGAAATTGCGGCCGATGATCATCGGTTCTACTTCGGGGTGATTGATATTGAGCGGGATGATGGCGCGGCCGGCAGCCACTTCGCTGCGCACGAACTCCGGGGTGATTTTTTTCGGCATGTGTGCGCCAAAATTCTCGCCCGGGTGCTGTTTCAGCATCATCTCGGACATATCCCCGTGACGCTGATTTTCCCGAATGGCGATGTACTCCATCTCGGGAGTGATGATACCCTGGCGTGCATAGTGCATCTGGGTGGCGTTTTTGCCGGCTTTGGCGCGACGCGGTGCGCGCTGCAGGTTAAAACGCATCTGCGCCAGTTCGGGGTCATCCAGGCGCTGCTGGCCGTAAGTCGAACTGAGCTGGGTCAGGGTTTCAGTGTCGCCGCGTTCTGTGATCCACGCCTCACGCAGCGGAGCCAGGCCAGAGCGGATGTCGATCTTGACCGCAGGGTCGGTATAAGGGCCGGAACAATCGTAGACGTAAATCGGTGGGTTGACTTCGGCACCCATGCTGGCCGGCGTTTCGGCCTGACTGATCTCGCGCATCGGCACGCGGATGTCCGGGCGCGAGCCCTGCACGTAGACTTTGCGTGAGTTGGGCAAAGGCTTGATGGCGGCGGCATCAACATGCGCGGCCTGGCTTAAAAATGGGGAATTGGCATTCATGGCTTGGTACTCCGAAATGTGCTGAGGCAAAATTGCAGGGGAGCACCGCCGGTGGCTGGACGCTTCCCTACGACGGCATTATCCGTACAGGTTCAAAGGGTGTTTCTCACTCCGCCGCAAACTTGGCGAAGACCCCCACGCAAGCGTTGCAAGGTACTGGAAACAGGCACTAAAAGCAAGCTGGGCAAATGTCGGCCAAGCGTTTGCGTTAAGTACTGCGACTGGTATTGTTATATACTCAAACCCAAGAAGCCTTTGAAAAACAGCAAGGGAGATCGCGGATGATCGACAGAGAACAAGCACGATTCAATATGGTTGAGCAGCAAATCCGGCCGTGGGATGTGCTGGATATGCGCGTGCTGGATTTGCTGCCCAAAGTCAGGCGCGAGCAGTTTGTCCCGCCCGGCATGGATTCACTGGCTTTCATGGAACTGGAAATACCGCTGGGGCACGGCGTAACGATGTGGCAACCCAAGCTGGAAGCGCGTGTATTGCAGGAGCTGCATATCAAGCCGGGCGATTATGTGCTTGAGGTCGGGACCGGCAGCGGCTATCTGACCGCATTGCTGTCGCATCTGGCGGCACATGTGACCAGCGTGGAAATCGTGCCCGAGTTAAGCATACAGGCAGCACGCAAGATTACTTCGCACAACCTTGAAAATGTCTCGGTGGTTGTGGGTGATGCCTCAAATGGCTGGGGATCGGAACAATATGATGCCATCGTGCTGACTGGATCATTACCGATGGAACCTGAAGGGTTTCTGGCGAATCTCAAGGTGGGTGGCCGGCTATTCGTCGTGGTAGGGGATGCTCCTGTCATGCAGGCGAGGCTGATTACACGCACTGGACCGGAAACATTCGAACGAGATACTTTGTTCGAGATTTGCATTCCTCCGCTGCAGAACGCTCCTCAGCCGGAGCGATTTAAGTTCTGACAGGCCTGAGTTAGTGGCAGGAACCTTTGCGCGATCCTGGCTAAAGACGGGATAAGGCGCTTGAAATTCGGGATTCAAATATATAGTATTAGCAAATTCTAATATTCAGGTATTCGGGCGCAACTATGAAATCCACAAAATACCCTAACAAAATTTTGCTCCTTATCTTGTCTGCCCTGGGCGTAAACATCTCTGCCGGGGCGGCTGATCTGCTGGAAACTTATCACGCAGCGCAAGGCCAGGATTCAGTATTTGCGGCGGCGCGTGCCAGTCATCAGGCCGGCCAGGAAAAGCTGTCGCAAGGGCGCTCACTCTTGTTGCCCAGCGTTAACTTGACCGCAAACAGCACGGTGATCAACAGCGACACGCAATACAATCCTGTGGTTCCCTTCCCATTTTCCGGCACTAGCCGCTATAACAATACCGGTGCGGCTATTACCCTGGTGCAGCCCCTGTATAGGCAGAATAACTGGCTGGTATACACAGAGTCGGAACTGCAGGTCGCCCAGGCCGATGCGCAATTCAAAAATTCGGAGCAGGATCTGATCCTGCGGGTGGCTCAGGCTTATTTTGATGTGTTGACGGCACAGGATGGTGTGAGCCTGGCCGCAGCACAGAAAACAGCCATTGCCGAGCAGCTCGCGCAAGCCAAGCGTAATTTTGAAGTGGGTAGCGCCACCATTACCGACACTCACGAAGCACAAGCTCGTTATGACCTTATCGTTGCGCAGGAAATAGCGGCGCAAAGCAATCTGGAAATCAGGTTGCGTTCTTTGCAACAATTAACCAATGCCATGCCGAACAACTTGCAGCCCTTGGGTGCCGCTTTCAAACTGGACACACCGCAACCTGCGGACGTTGAGAAATGGGTAGAGCAGGCGCAGCAGGGTAATTTGCAGCTGGCGGTGGCACAGGCCAATGCCGAGCTGGCTGAGCAAGAGGTGGCACGCAACCGTGGCGGGCACTATCCGACACTGGATCTGGTAGCCAGCTACGCCAAGAGTAACAACACGCCAATAGGCTCAGACAACAACATTGCCCTGAATAGCGACACAACGACTACGTCGCTGGGTGTGCAGTTGAATATTCCATTGTTTCAGGGTGGTGCAACACAATCGAAATGGCGCGAAGCTGAAGCTAATCGCGACCGCGCCAAAGAAGATCTGGAAAGTGCGCGTCGCAACGTTGATCTGCAGACACGTCAGGCTTATGTAGGGGTGGTGAACGGCGTTGCTCAGGTAAACGCGCTGCAACAGGCGCTGACTTCGAGCGAAAGCCTGCTGGAGGCGAGCAAGCTGGGGCAGGAAGTGGGCGTGCGCACCAATCTGGATGTGCTGAATGCACAGCAACAACTGTATTCAACTCGCCGCGACTTGTATCAGGCTCAATATAACTACCTGCTGAGCCGCCTGCGCCTCAAGGCGGCCACTGGCACTCTGGCAGAAGACGAGCTGGCGCTGGTGAATCAGGCGCTGCATTAATTATCTTGCAGATGCCGCTGCATTTCCTGCAGGCATAGCTGCAGGCTCTGCTGCCAGTCACCTGCGGACAAGCCAAATGTCCGCAGCAACTTTTCGTTTGATAACACCGAATTCATCGGTCGCCTGGCTGGTGTCGGATATTCATGCGCAGGAATCGGCAATAGCGCCGGCATCGGCTGGACATCGGCCAGCCGCAGGATTTCTGCAGCGAAACCATGCCAGGATACCGAACCCGAGGCGGTGACATGGTAGGTGCCCGCACAGCGCTCGACTAGTTCTACGTCTGCGCTGGGCGCATACAGCTGCGACAGGATTTGTCCCGTTACCTCCGCCAGTGAGCGACTCCAGGTAGGGGCGCCGATCTGGTCGTCTACTACACTCAATTCACTACGCTCTTTTGCCAGGCGCAGCATGGTAAGCATGAAATTTCTGCCGCGTGCGCCATACACCCAGCTGGTGCGCAGTATTAAATGCTTGCAGCCAACGTTGCGGATTGCCAACTCGCCCGCGAGCTTGCTCTGGCCATAGATGCTGAGCGGGTTGGGCGCATCCTCTTCCCCATATGCGCCAATTTTGTTGCCATCAAAGATGTATTCGGTAGAGTAGTGGACCAGCAGTGCATTCAGCTTGCGGGCCTCTTCTGCCAGAACACCGGGAGCGATGCCGTTGATCGCCATGGCTAGCTCCGCTTCGGTTTCGGCTTTGTCTACCGCAGTGTGCGCCGCCGAGTTGACGATAATGTCCGGCCGGATGGATTGCACGGTATGGCGGATCGCCTCAGGATGCGTTAAATCCAGCTCATTTACATCCAGCGCAATAACCTGTCCCAGCGGTGCCAGGGTGCGCTGCAGCTCCCAGCCGACTTGGCCATTTTTGCCGGTGAGCAGTATTTTCTTCAAGCAAACACCTCGGCATCACGGAACAGTTTGCCCGCTTGGTCTTTGGCGGAAAGCAAGGGTGTCGCGCCGCCCAGCTGCCAGTCTATCGCCAGGTCGGGATCATTCCACAGTATCGAGCGCTCATGTTCGGGTGCCCAGTAATCTGTGGTCTTGTACAGGCATTCGGCAAATTCGCTCAGCACCACAAAGCCATGGGCAAAACCCGGCGGTATCCACAGCATGCGCTTGTTATCAGCGCTAAGATGGACTCCCTCCCACTTGCCAAAAGTGGGCGAGTGTTTACGAATATCTACAACGATATCCCACACCTCACCGGCAACAACCCGCACCAGTTTGCCTTGCGGCTGTTGAATCTGATAGTGCAGACCGCGCAGCACATGGCGCGCCGAACGCGAGTGATTATCCTGCACGAAATTAACGTTTAGTCCGGTAAGTGAAGCAAAGGATTTATGATTAAAGCTCTCGAAAAAAAATCCACGCGCATCACCAAATACCTTGGGCTCGATGATGAGCAGATCCGGAATTGCCGTTGGAACGCAGTGCATGGTGACTTAATCCTTGAGCAGGCTGAGTAGGTACTGACCATAGCCGTTTTTAGCTAAAGGCTGCGCCAGCTGCGAGAGTTGCGTGGCGGAAATGTAACCCTTGCGGTAGGCGATCTCCTCGGGACAGGCGATCTTCAGGCCCTGGCGTTTTTCCAGCGTTTGCACAAAGGCACCTGCTTCCAGCAGAGATTCGTGCGTGCCGGTGTCCAGCCAGGCATAGCCGCGTCCCATCATCTGTACGTCCAGCTTGCCGCGCTCCAGATATATCTGGTTGACCGTCGTGATTTCCAGTTCCCCGCGAGCAGAGGGCTTGATCGACTTGGCAATTTCAACGACATCGTTGTCATAGAAATACAAGCCGGTTACTGCGTAATTCGATTTGGGCTGGAGTGGCTTTTCTTCAATGCTGAGTGCGTGGCCATTGCGGTCAAATTCCACCACGCCATAACGTTCTGGATCCTGTACATGATAGGCAAACACAGTACCGCCTTCATCCTTTCTGGCTGCAGCGCCAAGCAGGTGTTCAAAGCCGTGGCCGTAAAATATGTTGTCACCTAGCACCAGAGAACAGCTGCTATTACCAATAAATTGTTCACCGATGATG
>JBGPPE010000158.1:0-6026 GCA_041488395.1 Gallionellaceae bacterium | reverse complement strand
CGCCGCGCCCCAGTGCCAGGCAAATTTTCGGCAGCTGTGTGGTCTTGCCCGAGCCGGTCTCGCCGCACACGATCACCACCTGGTGCTGCGCGATGGCCTGCGCCAGGTCATCGCGGCGCAGCACCACCGGCAACTCGGCCGGGTATTCGATCGGCTGCACCGCAGCGATGCGCGCAGCCCTGCGTGCCTGTAGCGAATTCTCGGTCGATGTGGAACTGGAGGATTCTGAAGAGGCAGTCGATGGTGCAGAGCCGCGCGGAGGCGTAGAGCTAGGTGGCAAAGTCATGGCGCGCGATTGTACCCGAAACGCGTACGCATAAAAAAACAGGGAGACCGAAGTCTCCCTGGGTTATCTCGCGACACCTCCGGAACAACGCCCGGAAGCATCGATCATGCCTGTTAGAACAAGGCTTCCAGCATCAGCGTAGTGACTGTCTTGCCGGCACGCACATTACCTGTACCTGGATCTAAGGTGTCCCACTTTGTGCCTGACTGCGCAGTGTAAGACAAGCTGATTTCAGCGTTCATCGTCAGGTCATAAGTAACACCCAGCATTACACCGTTGTCCGTCATGGCGTCACCCGCTGCATCAACATCGCCGTTCTTGCCCAGACGCATGGCGACCATCACGGTGGACACACCAGGAACAACCCCCAGCTCCGCAGCAATATTCAGGGAACTGGCAGTCTTTAGCGCAGCCGCACCAGTCGGGTTAAACAGGTTGCCAGCCAGATTGATAGTGGCATCATTCACGACAGGCGCCGTACCGTAGGAGAAATACACGCCCAGCGGCCTGTCGCCCAGCTTGCCTTGCATCTGGCCGTCAATAATGGTCGCTTCGGTTGCCTGAAGGGTAGCTGTTGGGAAACCCGAGCCAGTCGCATCCGGCGCACCACCATCATCGCCACGGAACACCTGCACACCGATTGCGCTGTCAAAGCCGGCCACATCAAACATACCCGCAGCACGAGCATAGGTCATGCGCATGGCGCCGCCCTGCGTAAAGCCGCCGAGCGCCGAAATCACGGCATACTTGCCCACGTTGACGAAATAATGGTCATTGTTCACTACGAAGGACGCACCCTGTGCACCAGTGTTGGTGCCCAGATACTGCGCTGCCGAATTCACCTTGATATGTGCATCATTGGCGTTCTGACCGCCCATCGGAACCATGCGATGCACGGCAACCGCACCGGTATTCAGTGTTTCAAAGCTGTGCGCAGCACCCTGACCATCGGTTGTCAGGAACACCAAACCTGCGCGTGTGCCTTCGGCTATCTCATAGAAAATTGGCAATTTGGCCGAGCCTGTTGCCGCCGTTCCTACAGCACCCAACTCACTAAGAAAACCGATGTTGTCGCTGACGCGGCCGCCGTAGAACAATGACAGCTCGCCACCTCCAGCCGGGGTATTCACGCTGTCTACGACACCCTGTGCCGGATCAGCATCAGAAACCCTTTCTACCCCCAAGGTAGTCAACACACCAAAATTCAGGCGATCCGGAATGGACAGACTCTCGCCTTCAACCTTGGCTTGTGCACCTATCATGGTAAAACCACTGGATTTGAATGAGCGCCCGAATGCGTTCAGCAATGGGAAATGCTGGAAGTGGCACTGGTTGCAGGCAAAGCCTGTCTGACGGGCGAACACGGGTAGCGCTGAGGCTACTGGAGCAAATGCCGAGCTGACCAGCATAGCTACTACTGCCAGGACTATTTTCTTCATTTAATTTCTCCCTGATTTAAAGTTGAATAATTATTTTTTTTATTTTTCGCGCAGTGCCACTTCCTAACCGCGGCAACTGTTGCTCACGCAACATACAGAACGATAATACTGTTGTCAAAAGTTCTGTCAGCTTCGAGCTGAATGCACGATTTCATTGAGCTGACACTAACGTTAGCAGCGTCAAGGGAATGTTAGGGAATGCTAATTAACCAAGCGGCAGCATTGGATATTCGCAGGCGCAACCTCGCATTTTTCACTCGATTCATGTCATTCAGTGGGCGGCAGGTTTCAATTCAAAGCACACCCTGCCTGCCACATTATCCCGCAGCGCCAGGTGATAGCCGCTCTGCTCGGCCCAGCGTGCCGCCTGGAATAACCCCACGCCTAACCCGTCTTCCGATGACAGCACGGTATGCAGCATTTTGCTGGCAACCTCGTCCAGAATGGCACTGCCGCCATCGCATACCTGCAGGCTGAATGGCTGCACCTGCAAGGTGACGCTGATCCGGATACCCGGCTCACGCAGCAGTTTGTGGCAGGCGTTGTCGATCAGGTTGTCGGCGACGCTGTCGAACAGTGTGGCCGGGATGGCCTGATTGCCCATCTTGCCTTCCACCAACCAGTGAATGCTGCGGTGCTGATGGCGCTGTTTCAGGGTTTCCCACCATTGCGCCAGCGGCAGTGCGCTACTTTCCGCTTCCGGTTGCGGCGATTTCAGCTTGGCCAGCGTCGCCTCCATACGGTGAGCCAGTATCGGCAGCTGGCTCTGCAATAACGGCTGCGCCTTGTCGGGCTGGTGCTCGGCGATAGTTGCCAGCGCCAGCAGGGACTGCACCATGTTTTTCAGGTCGTGCGTCAAGCGCGCACCGGTCTCATAAACGGCATGCAGTCGCGCCATCTCGCGCAGGCTTTGCTCGTGACGCTTGGCCTGGTAGAAATGCCCGAGCAGGCGCACCAGCAGATGGATGTGAAGCAGCACGGAAGGAGAAATTGCCCGCTTGCTGAACAGGGTCAGATGCAGATCATGCTCACTCACTTCAATACGGTGTGGCGAAGAAAGCCCCAGATTGCCATGCCCTTCCTCGCACTCCCATGACAAACCGGAAAGCCAGGGCAATTCGGCAAGCGTGCTCATGGCATGCGCCAGAAAATCTGTCGACGCGCGCTCTTGCTGCGCTGTCGCAGCCAGCCTCTCCAGCCACTCTTCGAAGGGGGTACCGATATTCAGAAAATAGCGCGAAAAAATCGGCTGCAACCCTGAAAAGCCCATGCGCGGGTTCCATAGCCAGCCCAGCAGAAACAGCAACAGCGCCATCAGGAACAGGGTGCGCAACAGGGCTTCAAAGTACTCCACCCCTGCCTGGCTCATAAACACCAGACTGCCCAGCACCAGCAAGATCAGCAGCATGAACAGCAGGATGCTGTAAACAAAATCCACTGCCTGCGTTTTGGCCACGTACTCCTGCTCATTCGGCACCAGCACCATGCAGCCGAGCAACAGCGGCAAGGCCAGCTCCATCAAACTCCTGCCCGCCTCATTGGCATACTGCAAACTGAACAGATGCGGGGTTATCCAGAACAGCAGCACGGCCAGCAGATAAACCATCACCAGCTGGTAATGCAGGCGTCGCCAGAGCGACTGAAAAACCAGTACCCGGCCACCCACCAGCGCAAACAGGCCGCTCACCCAGAAGGCCAGCACCCACCAGCTCAGCCACAGCAGCGCCACGGCACTGCTGCCGAGAATAAATACGGCACGTCCGCGGCTCAGCTTGGACTCACCGCGCCACAGCGGTTGCCATAACAGAAACAAACCCAGATGCACCAGCAACAATGATTTGGCCAAAGGCGTATGCATACCCGCCAGCAGGGCAAGGTGCAGAGTGGCCAGCATGGCCAGGGATAGCCAGCGGCTTGAGTAAAGTATGTATTGCAGCACCCCCGTCACCATCTCGTCACTCCCGTGTCAGAATTCCGTCATATTCCGCTACTGCCCTCCTCCATTACCGGCGCGCACCCTTGCCCAGCCCGTTATTCCGCACACCGCAAACATGGCACAACTATTGCTCTTATTTGCCTGCAAGAATATATAATGCAAAAAATTATTAATCTGGAGACAAAAATGAAACACAAACAGTCCGGCTTTACTCTAATCGAAATCGCCATCGTGCTGGTAATTATCGGCCTGCTGCTCGGCGGCGTGCTCAAGGGTCAGGAACTGATCAATAGCGCCCGAGTGAAAAATCTGGCCACCGACTTCAGGAACATTCCCGTCTTCATCTACGGCTATCAGGACCGATTCAGATCTCTGCCCGGCGATGACGCTACTATCGGCACTGCAAACACACACATTACTGGAGGCACAGCCTGCGCAGCTGGTGCAAAATGCGTTGTTGGCAACGGTTTGATCGATGGGCTCTGGAACGACTATGACGTCAACTCTGAGGCTTACCTGTTCTGGCAGCATGTGCGCCTTGGCGGCCTGACTTCCGGCCCGACCACCGTTCCTGGCGCACCTGCCGCCGGCGATGGCTACAGACCGGTCAATGCCGCAGGCGGCGAGATCGGCATCCAGAGTGGCACAACTGTTGCAGCCAATGTGCCGGTGTTTGCCGATGCAGCCAAATTATTGCCAATTCACGGCACCTACATCATCTGCTCGCCCAATATCCTCGGCAAGTTTGCCAAGCAACTGGACATCCAGCTGGATGATGGCAATACTGCTGGCGGCTCCATGCTGGCCACCCCAACTGCAGGCTATGCTTCAGGCGCAGTGGCAACCGCAACTGCAGCAATCGACGACGCTGCCGTCTACACCGTCTGCATGGGCGTTTAATAATTACTCCGGCGTGACACCAAGCCCGCTTCGGCGGGCTTTTTTCATGCTGCAATTTCTGTGGATAGCGAGAAAGTTGCCGAGCATTTCCGCCAGCAGGTTGCTGCTTTCTAGCCCGCGCGCAGCCTCTGTTCGGCCTCGGCCAGCGCATCCGGCTGCCCCTGCAGCATCAACACGTCGCCCGCATGCAGCACCATGTCGCCCGCCGGCTGGCTGCCCTGCACATTGTGGCGGCGCACCGCATTCACTTCGACGCTGAGCTCAAACAGCCTCATCTCATCCAGAGTGTTGCCGACCGCGGCATCGCCCTCGGCCAGCACCACGTTGGCAATGCGCGGCTGCAGATGGTCCGTTGCCTCGCCTGTCGCATCGGGGGCGGTGCGAAAATAGCCGCTGAACACGCTGTAGCGGCGTGCGCGATTTTCCTGGATACGCCGTATCACGCGGTTGAGCGGCACGCCGGAGAGGAGCAGCGCCTGCGAGGCAAGCATCACGCTGCCTTCCAGCACCTCCGCCACCACTTCCGCGGCGCCGGCCTGCTTGAGCGCTTCCACATGGCTGTCATCCGTGGTGCGCACCACCACGGAAAGCCCGGGACGCACCGCCTTGACGTGATGCAGGATTTTCAGCGCCGAATGCTGGTCGGCGTAAGTGACCACCAGCACCTTGGCGCGCATCAGGCCCGCGGCCATCAGCACCTCGCGCTTGCTGGCATCGCCATACACTACCGTCTCCCCCTCCGCCAGCGCCTGGCGCACATTGTGCGAGTCCAGCTCCAGCGCGACAAAGGCGATGCCTTCCTGCTTCAGAAATTTGCCCAGCGCCTGGCCGCTGCGGCCGTAACCGCACAGGATGATGTGTTCGTTCGCGCCCATGCTTTGCACGGCGATCTGGTGCATCTGCATGGCGCGATTCATCCATTCCGCCGGCGAGATGCGCCGCACGATCGCTTCAGCATGCTGGATCAGGAAGGGCGCCAGCAGCATGGAAATCAGCATGGCGGCCAGCACGTTCTGCATCACCTCGGTGGGCAACAGATGCACTTCGCCCGCCAGTGTCAGCAGCACAAAACCGAACTCGCCCGCCTGCGCCAGCCCCAGGCCGCTGCGGATGGCCACGCCCCAGTCACCGGCAAACCAGCGCGCCAGCAGGCTGACCACCACCGCCTTGAACGGAATCAGGATCAGCAGCACCAGCAGCACCCAGCCAAAACCGGCAATCACGCTGCCTATATTCAGCATCATGCCGATGGTCACGAAGAACAGGCCGAGCAGCACGTCGCGGAACGGCTTGATGTCCTCTTCCACCTGATAACGGTATTCGGTTTCGGAGATCAGCATGCCCGCCACAAACGCGCCCAGCGCCAGCGACAGGCCGCTCAACTCGGTCAGATAGGCCATGCCCAGGGTAAACAGCAGCACGTTGAGCATAAACAGCTCGGAGGATTTCTGCCGCGCCACCAGGT
>JBGPPE010000157.1:0-6123 GCA_041488395.1 Gallionellaceae bacterium | reverse complement strand
TTTCCTCGGTCTTAATCGTGCCGTATTGCAGCCCCTCGGAATCGTTGCCCGCAAAAATCAGCTGCACCGTGCTGAAAAACCACTCGTTGAATTCCGGCTGCTGGTTGGAAATGTTCTGGCGGATGCCATCGCCGATCGACACCCGGCTGTTTTTCAGCTCCAGCACGCCCACTGCAATGCCGTTCACATAAAGCACCAGATCAGGCCGCCGCTCGTGATTGCCATGCAGGGTCACCTCTTCAGCGATGGCAAAATCATTTTGCGTCGCATCTTCCCAGTTGATCAGCTTGATCGTCTCGGCGTTCTCCCCCGCTGCCGCCTGCACCTGCACGCCATAACGCAGCAGGCTGTACACCGCCTTGTTGTTTTCATACAGGCCGCGGTTGGGGTTGTTGGCTTCGGTGCGCAGCCGGTCGAGCGTGCGGCTGATCTGCGCGGCGCTGTAACCGTTCTTGCTCAGCCAGGATGTAAGCAGGCCCTCTTCGACATTGCTGTTGTTCGGGCGGTCGTTCCAGTCACCGAGATAGTCATAGCCGAGTTCATTCTGGAACAAGGCAATTACGCGGTTCTGCGTAGTGCGTTCTGACTGGCCGATGGGACACATGACTACCCTTTCACTTTCCAATGCCCGCCCTTGGCCGGACCAATACGCTCAATGTAGCCTTGGCGCTTCAGGTGTTGCAGATTTTTTTCCACCGCAGTCGTGCTGATTTGCAGGGCTTGTGCAAGCTGAACCACCGTCACATTGGGATTGGCAAGCATAGCCCTGACAATGGCAGCTCGCGTTTCACCCAACTTTTCACCCAACTTTTCACCTAACTTTTCACCTTCAGCTTCCTGGGTAGCCCCCCCAACAACCTCGCCGGCTTCAGGCTGTTTTTGTGCGTAGTAAAAAATCGTCCACAACCCCGTATGCTCATACCGCAATTCCGGCTCCGGTACGCCGTCCGCCTTGCAGGCCGCCATGATGCGCTCGATGCCGCGCCCCCAGGACTCAATCATCCCCGCGCGAAAAAATGCGTTGGCAACCTCCGGGTTATACGGCTGGGATGAATGCTTACCCAGCAGATTCTTCACCGTCCACTCCGGCGGCAATTGCCCCGGATTCCAGATCATCAACTTGTCTGCATAAACGCTAATCTGAATGGGAATGGCACTTGCGTAATCCTTGTGCACTGCTGCATTCAAGATGGCTTCGCGCAAGGCCGACTCTGGCACCGGATAGGTCTCGATGCGTTGCAAACCCTGATAGGAAATCCACGCCTTCAGGTACTTGGCTTTCAGCACCTCTATCGTCTGGTTCACTTGCGCAAACAGATCACCATGAACTTCGTCCTGATAGCGCAAATCAACATTGTTTTCAAAAAATCCGATTTTGATATACGCCCCGGTGACAAACCGTTCCGGGTCGGGGTGAAACAGCAACACCGTGGCACGCTTGAGGTAAGCGCCATCCAGCAAGTGCAGCTTGTCGAGCAAGGACGGATCTGGTTCATCCAGAACTTCAGGCGAGAGTCGCTGGCTCCTCAGCGCCTGCTTGCGAAAATAGGCCAGCGCTTTCACATCAAGGTCATCGATACCCACATACGGCACGGGCACTCCATCCCAATGTTTACCCAGCTTGCGCAGCAAAAACTTATCCAGCGCCGCGCCCCTCAACTCCTGCTTGGTGCTACCGCTGCGGTAGTGGTACTCACCCTTGTAACTGATCGGGCTGGGGTAGGCTTCCACCACAATTTCCAGCCAGTCTTTACCGTCAACACTGTGCAAATTCACCGGCACCACCATGCCCAGAATATCCCGCACCTTATTGGGAATATCCTCCAGCAACTTTGCCGCGTTGGCCACACCCAGCACCTCACCCTTGTCATTCTTGCCGATCACCAACGTGCCGCCCTGCGCATTGGCAAAGCCGCATATCCACTTCAGATATTCATCGCGCCATGACAGCTTCCATTCGACGGTCTGGTTTTCTTTCATGTCAGCCTAACCTTTCCGGTGAACGTTTTGTCCATCAGCCGCGCTCCCCGCACACCTGCTTGATGATCTGGTAAATCCAGCTAGTCGACGAGCGGGCATCCTTGAGCACTCGTTCGCAAGCCTTGGCATCCAGCCGCTGCCGGATCGTTGCGATCACGGCCTCATCTACCCGCTCCTTGCCCAGCGCCTTAAGCGCCTGCACCAGCAGCCCGCTCTCCCGGTATTTAAAACCCACATCCTTCAGCGAAGACTTGTGAAACGCCAGCGTGTGCTTGCCGATTTCGTATTCTCGCGTGGGGCCGTCGGAAAGATAAACCCACTTCCCCGGCACCTGTGTGGAAAGCCCCAGCAGGTTCAACGCCGCATCGCCGGAAGGCAGGATGCGCCAGTTAAACTTGCGCGCCAGCGCCTGCGCCACCTGGTCGATGTCCGGGCTCAGCATTTGATTCAGCAACTCGCTGAAACGGGGATAGTCGTACACCCCGCGGCAGACGCGACGTATCGTCCCCGCCTTGGCCAGCGTGGAAAGCGCCTGATGGATATTCACCTCGCCAAAATCGGCCACGAAATCGGTCTTGGTGAACGCCCACCCCCTGCCGCGCCCATAAATCCTTGAAACAATATATTGTTCAATAGCTTGCATTATAATTTGCGTTATAATTTTTCAGGAAAACAGCGTTGTTTTGCTGAAAGTAACACGTCCTGTAAAAAATGGGAAATGGGCGATAAATCTCACTTCAGCCCTTAACCAGCTTGAAGCTGATCTGGTAGCGGTAGAAATCTATATGTGGCGTCATCACCAGTGCACGGCGCAGGCGCGGGTCATCTTCCAGCGCAATCACCACACCGCGCACGGTCTGGTTGGGTTCGGCCAGCTCTTGCAACACATAGCCCATGTAGCGCAACACCTGCCCCACCACCACATCGCTGGCGCGGCCTTTTTTCAGCTCAACGACCAGCAACTCCTTCTTGTCCTTGCTGATGGCCAGGATGTCCATCGGGCCGGTGTCGGTGGCATATTGCTGGCCGACCAGCTGGCCGTCCTCTTCAAAGATGTCGTGGGTTTTGCCCAGCTCGGTTTGCGCCCAGTTGGCCACCAGAAAATCTTCCAGATGCTTTTCCAGCGCGAAGGCCACAGGGTCTTCCACGGTTTCGTCGCTTGAAATAAGCTTGTGGGCAACCTGCCCGCCGATCAGCTTCTCCAGCTCTTCGCGGTAACGCGACACCTCGCTGACCGTGCCGATTGAGCCGGTGGAATATTGCAAGGCCTCGCTCATGTCCGCCCGGTTGATCGTCACTGGCAGCCAGGAAACCGGCCTCTGGTGGGGCAGCGCTTCACCTGCAACAAAGCGGTAATCCCCGCTAACCTCGCCCACATGGTAAGTGCCAGAGCCATCGGGGCAAATGACAATGTCGCCCTTGGCGATGCCCTTGCACACCGTCCATGTTGCCCCGCAGGCCAACCCGGCGGAAATTCTGGATTTACTGGGGTTGGCGGCGAGATACACCGGAATGAACTCTTTGTTAAAAGCACGCCATTCATCGGGCAGCTTGTTGCTCAAGTCCATGGTGAAGCCAAAACCCACCCCCACAAACCCCCGTGCAAAACAGTCAGCGGCAAACACGCTTTTGCGCCCCAGCATCACACGGTAATAGTTTTTCATACCAGTCGTATCTTTCCAGTGAGCAGGTTATGCATCATGCCTTGCTTGAGTTCGCGGGTTTTGGCGAGGCGGGTTTCGAGCGCGGCAATTTCGACGTCCATGTCGGAGAGGTTGGTGGCGATGGCAGTTTGTTCAGCAAGTTTTGGAAAAGGTATCAACAACGATCTAATAATCGTTAAATTCAAG
Organism: Gallionellaceae bacterium; assembly: GCA_041488395.1. Classification (GTDB taxonomy): domain Bacteria; phylum Pseudomonadota; class Gammaproteobacteria; order Burkholderiales; family Gallionellaceae; genus 39-52-133. The sequence continues at coordinate 2,293 of JBGPPE010000157.1, read as the reverse complement.
CCGCCACGGCCTCCATCTCCAGTAGAAAGTTCACGAAGCTCCCGATAACGAGAATCAAGATTGTAATAGAGGTATTCTGAATCAAACGCAGCATTTGGAAGAACTGCGGCAATGGACTGATTTGTACAAAGCTCTATTCGATTCATGGCAACAGTTCCCCGAGTCTTTCCTTGTCCAGCCAATCCAACTAAAACGCAATTTGGCGGAATCATCTTAGTACTAGAGTTGCGAAGTCCTTCTTCTGTAATCCGACCCTCTACCTCGCAAACATTTTTAAGATTCAACTCACCAGAACTCATCCATCTTATTGAGCCGTTCCAATAATGCGGCATCAATGTACTCGGCGTACCTCCAGAAGTACAATCTGTGAACTCACCAATGAGCCTCACCTCCCACTCCCCACCAAACCCCGGCAGGCGCTTTTTGCCGCTGAGCAATTCCTGCATGGTGCCTTGTTTGAGCTGGCGCTTTTTGGCGATGAGTTGTTCCAGCGCTTCGATCAATGCATCCGCATCGCTCAACGCCTCGGCGATGGCTTCTTGTTCGGCTTTGGTGGGCGGGAGAGGTATAAGGAGTGATGCATACTCACGTCCGTTGATTCCAGGTTGCCCACTTCGCATCGAATTTACTTTAATCCAATTCCAGTAGGGTCTGCTATGAGTAAAGTATTTCAGATACCTTGGCTCTAATTTCTCCGTGTCTGAGCGAGCACGAATGAGAAATCCAGCAAAAACCAACTCGCCATCTCGTCGGTCATATAGGTATGATTTACCTACACTGGCACCTGTTCTAGCGAGAACGAGGTCGCCTTCGCTCAGCATATAATTAGTGGCCAGCGGATGCTTCACTGAAGCCTTCGACTCATCAAGGAATCGACCGTCTTCGGAAATGTCAGTAATGCGTAAATATGTGGGGTAGCTTGAATCGAAAGGAATTGCTGCCGCGCCGATGCCATATGCTGGAGCGTTGACTAATAACTCACCGAGTTGATGCACATCCCAATCTTCGGGTATCACCCCCACCTCGGTCTGCTTGTAGCCCGGTCTGACGCTCTGTTTATCCGGCGCAGCCTGATAACTGGCCGGGGCCTCCCGCACTGCGAAAGACTCGCTCATGCCTGAAACCCCATCTTGCGCAGGTGCGCTTCCACCTTCCTGCTCAAGCTGTCCACGTTAGCAGCCAGCTTCGGCAACGGCGTTTCATAGCGCTCGGCCAGCTCTTTCACGCGCTGGGTAAGCGCCTGGCTGATGCGGTCCATCTCGCCGTGGATGGCGGCATCCAGTGCGGCGAGCCATTTGTCTTCCACCACCAGCGTCTTGATTTCGGCTTCGCTGAGTTTGGGATATTTGGCATAGGCCAACGCATCGAGCGCGGCCTCGGCCTCTTTCACGGCTTTCTTGAGATCGGCTTCCTGCGTGCTGAGCTTTAGCCAGGTGTTGAGCACAGCGGCTGCCTCCTTGGCTTCCTGGTCGCCCTTGATTTCTTTCAGCAGGGCGCTGACGCTGGCCTTGTTCACCTTGTCCAGCTCGGCGAAGGCGCCCTCCTCGCCACCGTGCTCTTCTTCCAGCTCGGCCAATTGCGCGGTGGTGCTTTCCAGCGCGGCTTCCTGGTCGCGGATGGCGGCCTGCTGTGCGGAAAAGTAGCGCTCAACAATCAGCTGCTTGGGCACCAGGTCGCACGCCCAGCCTTTGTCCACTTCCTTGATGGTTTTACCTTCCTTGTTTTTCTTGACCTCAAGCACGCGATAGGTGCTTGCCTGCCAGCCATCCGTAGCGATCAGGTAACAGTCGTCCTGCATGGTGGCTGCCCAGTAGTCCATCAGGTGCTGATAGACGTCGTATTGGTCGATCAGCGGCTTGTCCGCATACCAGCCGAGCAGGCTTTCCGACATCTGCGCGATGAGGTCTTTGGGATGGAATGCGCCCGCCTGTGATGTCTTGAGTGCGGCGGAAGTATGCTCACGCCACTCGGTAAAATGCTCGTTCATGCGCTCGATGAAATGGGCAAACTCCGGGTGCTGGTAGATGGTAGGTTTAATGGCTTGCTTGGGTACGGCCAGGTAGAGATAACCCGCCCTCTCCGCTGTTTTCACCCTCTCCCCCGGCCCCTCTCCCGCAGGCGGGCGAGGGGAGAAGAGCGTGGCTTTCAGGTTCGGACACACGTCCCAGTACGCTTGCAGTGCATCCACGTCGGCGCTGGGAATGCCGCCCTTGAGGTGGCCTTCGATATCCTGCACGTCTTCGGCTTGCTGGCTGTCGATGTAGCGCGGGATGTTGAGGTTGAATTCGTTCTT
>JBGPPE010000156.1:0-6174 GCA_041488395.1 Gallionellaceae bacterium | reverse complement strand
CATGAGTTACGGCTGCTGTGGCTGCCGGCTGCATTGTGGGCACAGCTTGAGTAAAGTCACCTGTTTCTGGTGAAGGTGGCACAGGTGCAACCCAGCTTCCGGTTGCACTGCCTATAGGCTCAATCTTGAACTCTTTTTTTACTTCACTTTTTTTTTTGCCGCCCTTGCTGCGCAGGCGACGTACCAGAACAAAACCTAAACCACCCAAACCTAGCAGCACTGCAACAGCGCCACCGAGATAAATTGGATCGTTCAGCATGTCATCCAGTGGCGAGGAGGGCGCAGCAACCGGGGGAGGCGCCACTATTTTTGGCTTGACTGCAGAGGGTTGGGCGGCAGCAACCGCGCTGGCCGCAGGTGCTGGAGTTGCAGCCGGTTTGCTTTCAGCGGCCTGGGTCTTCAGCTCAACCAGCTTGCTTCCTTCCTTGCGAATTTTTTCAAGTTCGGCTGCTCGCTTCTGCTCTTCCTGCAACTGTTTCTCTTTGGCCAGCGCATCGTCTGCTTTGGCAATATGTTTCTCTTGCTTGCTAGCACCACCTGCAGCACCTTGCTTGTCGCCAGGAGCCTCGCCCTTGGACAGCTTGAGCACCTCTTTGGCCTGCTCCTTGGCAGCAGGAACTTTGTCAGCCACAGCAGCGGCGGTAACCTTTCCTGCATCAGCCTGCTTGGCCGCCTGCTCCGTTACCACTCCCTGAGCTGCAGCCAGCTTCTGCCTGTATGCATGCCAATCAGCCACATGCGCACGAATTTCCTTGACTGCTGCCGTCTGGGTAACCTTGGAGATATCCTCAGATTCAGGCATGCGCAAAATTTTCCCGGCTCTCAGGCGATTCATATTCTTGCCATCGAACTCTTTGTTATTGGCGTGGTACAGCGCAACCACCATGCGTTCAAGACTGATGTCAGCCGGCTTGGTCTGGGCAGCGATTCTGCCTAGCGTATCCCCACGTTTCACGCTGATAGGCTCTGCGCTTGCCATCTTCTCTTCAGCGGGTACTGCTGGCTCTCCCTTTGCCTCGGTTACTGCAGACTCCGCGGCCAGATCCTTGGCCTCCATATCAGGAGTTACATCTGGCTGCGCAGCTGCTGGTGCAGAAGCGGCGGCCATCGCAGCTCCTTCCATACCAGACTCTACCGGTGCAGGCGCTGCCGCATGTTCCGGTTCTGGTGCTGTAGCCAGCACTGGAACTGGCACCAAAGCCGCCGCAGGCTCAGCCGCAGCGGGTTCAGTTGCCGCAGGAGCCGCTTCCGCAGGCACAGCGCTTGCACCCGCCACAGGAGCGACAGGTTCAACTGGCTGAACTTCTGCCATCTTGGGTTGCTCAGCGACAAAACCTTCCGGGTCGAGCAGGAAGGTATATTCGCGCAACAGCCTGCCCGATGACCATGACAACTCCAGCAGCAAGCTGACAAAGGGCTCATTGACCGGCTGTGTTGAGGTTAATTTGACGTAGGGTTCTCCGTTTGCCCGGGTCTCAATTTCAAAACTCAACTTGGGCAATGCATAAGGGTAATCAATCCCTGCATTCTTGAATTCACTCGGGGAAGCAAGCTTCACTGTAATGCTGGCTTTATCAGCATTATCCAGCGCCACCAAGGCTATCTCAGCCTTCAGCGGACGTCCCAATGCGGAGGTAACGTTTATGCTGCCCATGCCGACCGCAAAGGCGAATCCAGACCAGGCCAGAATGGCCAAAAGTCCTACCGCTTTAAGAAGTGATTTAAGCACGTTGCCACCCTTTGTTTTTTGCTATGTTATTCAGATTAACATCATGGAGTTAGAGATGCAAGCTCACCTTTACTCTAACTTGATGCGATAACCGGTCATTTATAAATGAATATTGCGCCAGCGCTTATTTCTCAAGCAGGATGCGCAGCATGCGGCGCAGCGGCTCTGCCGCGCCCCACAGCAACTGGTCGCCGACGGTAAAGGCCGCAAGGTATTCGCCGCCCATGTCCATCTTGCGCAAACGCCCTACCGGCACGGTCAAGGTGCCGGTTACCGCGGCAGGTGTCAGCTCGCGCACCGTGATATCACGCTCGTTCGGCACCACCTTTACCCAGTCATTCGCTGCGGCCAGCATGGCATTGATTTCATCCAGCGGCACATCGCGCTTCAGCTTGATCGTCATTGCCTGGCTATGGCAACGCATCGCGCCTATGCGTACACACAAGCCATCGACAGGAATAGGATTGCCATCGCGCCCCAGGATCTTGTTGGTTTCAGCCTTGCCCTTCCACTCTTCCTTGCTTTGGCCATTGCCCAGATCCTTGTCGATCCAGGGAATCAGGCTGCCGGCAAGCGGCACGCCAAAATTTGCAGTGGGGAATTTTTCATCGCGCAGGATACCGGCCACTTCGCGGTCAATATCCAGAATGGCGGAAGCAGGATCGTCCAGCAGATTCCTGGCGACGCGATTCACCTCGCCCATCTGGGTGAGCAACTCGCGCATATTCTGCGCGCCCGCACCGGAAGCCGCCTGATAGGTCATCGAGGTGATCCACTCCACCAGATCAGCCTTGAACAAGCCGCCCAGCGCCATCAGCATCAAACTGACGGTGCAATTACCGCCGATAAAATTTTTCTTGCCCTGTACCAGCGCGTCCTTGATCACATCCAGATTGACCGGATCGAGAATGATCACGCAGTCCTTCTCCATGCGCAGGGTGGACGCGGCATCAATCCAGTAGCCTTGCCAACCGGCAGCGCGCAGTTTAGGGAATATCTCGGTGGTGTAATCACCACCCTGACAAGAGATGATGACGTCCATCGCCTTCAGTTCGTCGATACTGCGCGCATCCTTCAGCGGTGCAACGTCACGGCCCACATCAGGCGCTTTGCCGCCAACCTGAGAGGTGGTAAAGAATACCGGTTCGATCAGCTCAAAATCGCGCTCTGCGCGCATGCGCTGCATCAGCACCGAGCCCACCATGCCACGCCAACCAACCAGACCTACACGCATAACTCCACCCCTATTTAATCAAAGATAGACAGGTAAAACCCGCCAGGTATTTCTCAATTAAAGCGCTGCGACGACTGCAGCACCCATTGCATCGGTACCCACTTTTTCGGTACCTGCCTCATAAATATCTGCCGTGCGCAAACCGCGCTGCAGGGTCTTGCGCACCGCGTTTTCAATGCGCTGTGCAATGTCTTCACGCGCAAAGGTATAACGCATCATCATCGCGACTGACAGTATGGTTGCCAGCGGATTGGCGATATTCTTGCCGGCAATGTCCGGTGCCGAACCGTGGCAAGGCTCGTACAGGCCCTTGTTGTTCGCATCCAGCGAGGCGGAAGGCAACATGCCGATAGAACCGGTAAGCATGGACGCCTCATCGGAGAGAATGTCGCCAAAAATATTGCCAGTCAGGATCACGTCAAACTGCTTGGGCGCACGCACCAGCTGCATGGCGGCGTTGTCCACATACATATGCGACAGTTCGACCGCCGGATACTCCTGCGCCACTGCACTAACAATTTCGCGCCACAGCATACTGGTGTCGAGCACGTTGGCCTTGTCTACCGAGCACACCTTTTTATTGCGTTTCATGGCGATCTGGAAACCCACATGCGCGACGCGACGAATTTCGGACTCGCTGTACAGCATGGTATCGAAACCCTGGCGCTCGCCATTTTCCAGGGTGCGAATACCGCGCGGCTGGCCGAAGTAAATATCGCCAGTCAGTTCGCGCAGAATCATGATGTCCAGGCCGGCAACCAGCTCGGTCTTCAGGCTGGATGAGTTAGCCAGCTCTGGGTAAACCATGGCCGGGCGCAGATTGGCAAACAGGCTCAAGCCCTTGCGGATGCGCAGCAAACCCTGCTCCGGGCGCAACGGGCGCGCCAGGGTGTCGTACTGATAGCCGCCCACGGCGCCCAGCAAGACTGCGTCAGACTGTTTGGCCAGATTGAGCGTTGCATCCGGCAGCGGATCGCCCGCAGCGTCATAACCGGCACCGCCAATATGCGCATGCTCCAGCTCAATTTTCAGGCCGTCACTACGCAGCGCTTCCAGCACCTTGCTGGCTTGCGCAACAATTTCAGGACCGATGCCGTCACCCGGCAAGACTGCGATTTTCATTTACGCTTCCATTTTCAAAAGTTGAATCCATCTGCGCAGATAATTCAGATTAATATCCGCGCAAGTCCCGTTTTCAAAGTTACGCGAACAGCCACGGCTGTGCCGCGCGATGCCTGGCCTCATAGGCTTTGATGTCGTCCACGTGCTGCATGGTCAGCCCGATATCATCCAGGCCGTTCAACAAACAATGCTTGCGAAAAGCCTCCACCTCGAAGCGATACACCGTACCATCCGGTGTCACTATCGTCTGCTGTTCCAGGTCAACTTTCAGGCGGAAACCAGGGGTGGCGGCTTCGCCATTGAACAGTGAATCCACGATCGCCGCATCCAGACGGATAGGCAGCAAACCATTCTTGAAGCTGTTATTGAAGAAGATGTCGGCAAAGCTGGGCGCGATGATTACGCGAAAGCCGTAATCTTCCAGCGCCCACGGCGCGTGTTCGCGCGACGAACCACAGCCGAAATTTTCGCGTGTCAGCAATATCTGCGCGCCTTTGTAGCGCGGCTGGTTCAGCACAAAATCCGGATTGAGCGGGCGCTTGCTGTTATCCATGCCCGGCTCGCCATGATCCAGATAGCGCCATTCGTCAAACGCGTTCGGGCCGAAGCCGGAGCGCTTGATCGATTTCAGGAATTGCTTGGGAATAATGGCGTCGGTGTCCACATTGGCACGATCCAGCGGCACCACCAAGCCATCGAGTAAAGTAAATTTCTGCATCATTTGCCCGCCTTTTCCGATTTCTTGCCGCCTTTTTGCTTTGCGCCAGCCAGCGAAGACTCCACCTTGCCAACCCCCGGGGCAATCATCTTGCCGATCTGCCCCATCGCGCCACCCACCGCATTGCTGGACTGCTTCGCGCTCTTGCCAACATCGACACCCGAGTCCTTCGCCCATGCACCGGCCGCGACCAGCACACCCAATCCAGCCACGAGCAACAGAATCAGTTTATTCATTTGGAGATATCCACAAAGTGACCGGCAATCGCTGCCGCTGCCGCCATCGCCGGGCTCACCAGATGCGTGCGGCTGCCCTGCCCCTGACGCCCTTCGAAGTTGCGGTTGGAGGTAGAGGCGCAACGCTCGCCCGGCTCCAGCTTGTCGTCGTTCATCGCCAGGCACATCGAGCAACCCGGCTCGCGCCATTCAAAGCCGGCTGCAATAAAAATCTTGTCCAGCCCTTCGCGCTCGGCCTGCTGCTTGACCAGGCCGGAACCCGGCACCACCATCGCCAGCTTCACATTGGCCGCCACCTTTTTGCCGCGCGCAACCTCGGCTGCCGCACGCAAATCTTCAATGCGCGAATTGGTGCAGGAGCCGATGAACACCTTGTCGATCTTGATCTCGGTCATCGGCGTATTCGGCGCCAGCCCCATGTATTTGAGCGAGTGCTCGATGCTGCTGCGCTTGACCGGATCGCTCTCTTTGGACGGGTCAGGCACGCGCCCGTCCACCGCCACCACCATCTCGGGCGAGGTGCCCCAGGGAACCTGCGGCCGAATCTCGGCGGCAACCAGCTGCACCACCTTGTCGAACTGGGCGCCGGCATCGCTGTGCAGCGTGCGCCAGTAGGCCACGGCCCTGTCCCACAGCTCGCTTTGCGGCGCGAACGGACGGCCCTTGAAGTAGTCTATCGTGGTGTCGTCGGCCGCGATCATGCCGGCACGCGCACCGGCTTCAATCGCCATATTGCACACCGTCATGCGCCCCTCCATCGACAGGCTGCGCACTGCACTGCCGGCAAACTCGATCGAGTAGCCGGTACCGCCCGCGGTACCGATCTTGCCAATCACCGCCAGCACCAGATCCTTGGCCGTTACGCCGCGCCCAAGCTGGCCTTCCACCAGCACCTGCATCGACTTGGTCTTCTTCATCAGCAGGCACTGCGTCGCCATTACGTGCTCAACCTCGGAAGTGCCAATGCCGAAAGCCAGCGCGGCAAAGGCACCATGCGTGCTGGTATGCGAATCGCCGCACACCACGGTCATGCCGGGCAGCGTGGCGCCCTGCTCCGGGCCGATCACATGCACGATGCCCTGACGCAAGTCGGACATCTTGAATTCATTGATTCCCAGCGCGTCACAGTTCTCGT
>JBGPPE010000155.1:0-6185 GCA_041488395.1 Gallionellaceae bacterium | reverse complement strand
GCGGTCGAGACCAGTTCCGCGATGGAAAGTCCCGATGCGATGATTTTCTCTTTGAGCGAGGCGATATCCTTCTCATCGATCAGTTTGTGGTCGAGTGCAGGAATGGGGTCCTGCCAGATCAGCTCCTCCTTCGGAACCTCAGGGCCGAGATAGCGGGCGCGCGGGCCCACATCGCGGTGAGTAAGCTTGAACCATGCGCGGGCAAACGCGTCGGCGAGTTGATCCGGATGCTCATGGAAGCGCCGCGCAATTTTTTCGTAGACAGGGTCGAAGCGCAGCGACAGGTCGGTGGTCAGCATGGCCGGCGCATGGCGCTTGGACGGGTCGTGCGCATCCGGCACGGTGCCGGCGCCCGCGCCACCTTTGGGCGTCCACTGCTGCGCACCGGCCGGGCTCTTGGTCAGCTCCCATTCGTAGCCGAACAGGTTGGCCAGGAAGTTGTTGCTCCACTGCGTCGGCGTGTTGCTCCAGGTGACTTCCAGGCCGCTGGAGATGGAGTCTCCCCCTTTGCCTGTGCCAAAGCGGCTGTTCCAGCCCAGGCCTTGCTCCTCGATGCCAGCCGCTTCCGGCTCGGGGCCCAGCAGTGTCGCATCGCCGGCGCCATGGGTCTTGCCGAAGGTATGGCCGCCGGCGATGAGCGCAACCGTCTCTTCGTCGTTCATCGCCATGCGGGCGAAGGTCTCGCGGATATCCTTCGCCGCAGCGAGCGGATCAGGGTTGCCGTTCGGGCCTTCCGGGTTTACGTAGATCAGCCCCATCTGCACCGCGGCCAGCGGATTCTCGAGATCGCGCTCGCCGCTGTAGCGCTCGTCTGCCAGCCACTTGCCTTCAGCGCCCCAGTAAATGTCTTCTTCCGGTTCCCAGGCGTCCTGACGCCCGCCACCGAAACCGAAGGTCTTGAAGCCCATCGATTCCAGGGCGACGTTGCCACTGAGGATCATCAGGTCGGCCCAGGAGATTTTGCGGCCATACTTCTGCTTGATCGGCCACAGCAGCCTGCGCGCCTTGTCGAGGTTGACGTTGTCTGGCCAGCTGTTGAGGGGAGCAAAGCGCTGGTTGCCTCTCCCGGCGCCGCCGCGACCGTCGCCGGTGCGGTAGGTGCCGGCGCTGTGCCATGCCATGCGAATGAACAAGGGCCCGTAGTGGCCGAAGTCCGCCGGCCACCACTCCTGCGAGTCGGTCATCAGCGCCAGCAGGCCCAGCTTCACGGCCTTCAGGTCGAGGCTGTTGAACTCTGCGGCGTAGTTGAATTCCGCTCCCATGGGGTTGGACAGTGAGGAGTGCTGGTGCAGGACGTTCAGCTTCAGTTGATCGGGCCACCAGTCGGCGTTCGATCGGGAGCCGGCGACTGTGCTGGTGTGGGCATGGCCCGGAAATGGGCATTGTGCTTCGTTTGACATGGTTACCTCCTTATTGTTGGTTGAGAAACCGCAGGGGAAACACAAGGTGTGAATAACAGTCGATCAAATTTGTTCAGTAAAGTTTTATCCATGGCGTGAATTTAATGTTCAAAGCGCCTTCATTTGGTGCCGGCGCTGTGCCTATTTGGTGCGCATCTGCATTACGCCGCGCCTGCTGCCGTTCCGCCCGTTTCCGATTAAACCCAGTAAAAACAATGCTGATCGGGTATTCCGCAGGCTCTGGCATCGTTATTGCTGAATGGTTTACGAATATTACGAATATTCACTTTAGTAATACCTTGCGACTAACGGGAGACGACGATGAATGTAAATAGACTCGGTAACACAATGAAACGCTTGATGGCGGGTGCGCTGGTTTCGGTGGCGGCCTTTTGTTCCATTCCTGCCTTCGCGGCGCAGCCGTTGACGGTGGGCTATAGCGACTGGCCTGGCTGGGTGGCGTGGCAGGTGGCCATCGACAAGGGCTGGTTGAAGGAAGCGGGCGTGGATGTGCATTTCCAGTGGTTTGACTATTCGGCATCGATGGATGCGTTTGCTGCCGGCAAGATCGACGCAGTGACGATGACCAACGGTGACACGCTGGTAACCGGTTCGGGCGGCGGCAAGGGCATCATGATTCTGCTCACCGACTATTCCAACGGTAACGACATGATCGTGGCCAAGCCTGGCATCAAGTCGCTGCAGGACTTGAAGGGCAAGAAGGTGGCGGTAGAGCCTGGCCTGGTTGAGCACCTGCTGTTGCTGAACGGCCTGAAAAAAGCCGGCATGAAAGAGTCCGATGTCACGCTGGTAAATGCCAAGACCAATGAAATGCCGCAAATGCTGGCTTCTGCCGATATCGCTGCAGTGGGCGCATGGCAGCCGATCTCCGGCCAGGCGATGACTGCGGTGCCGGGTTCCAAGCCGATCTATACCTCTGCCGATGAGCCGGGCCTGATCTACGACGTAGTCGCGGTGAACCCTGCCAGCCTGAAGTCGCGCCGTGCCGATTGGCAGAAACTGGTGAAGGTGTGGGACCGCGTGGTGAAGTACATCGACGATCCCAAGACTCAGCCTGATGCCGTGAAGATCATGTCTGCACGCGTAGGCCTGACACCGGAAGCCTACCTGCCATTGCTCAAGGGCACCAAGCTGCTGGATCTCAGCGCAGGCAAGAAGATCATGAGCAAGGGCAAGGGCTTCAATTCCCTGTACGGTTCTTCGCAGATTGCCGATGATTTCAATATGGCCAATGCGGTCTACAAGACCAAGCAGGACGTCAGCAGCTACATCGATCCTTCTTTTACCAACGCCAAGTAACAAGAGGAGACCATCGTGATCGTCGGCACAGGAATGGGTAATTTTTCACAATGGCTGGTCAAGGCAATGCTGGCGCGCAAGCGCACGCTGCTGCTGGCCGGCTCTTTCCTGCTGCCGTTGTTGCTGTGGTGCGCCATCAGTTATCTGCCTTTCGTCTGGCATCCCAAGATGATGGTGGTGGAGGCGGGTGGCGTTGATTATTTCCGTAGCGGCATGCTGGTGGACAAGAGTGTGTTCAACGACGAGCTCGCCAGCATGCAGGCGCAGAATCTTGCCCTGCCGCAGGGCAAGCCTGCCAATCCGATTTACCTGCCTGCGCCGGATGAAGTGGCCAAGGCTTTTTACACCGGCTTTACCAAGGAACCCGAACAGAAAGATCTGCCCTGGCTGCACGAAAGCCTGTGGCACAGCATCCAGATCATCTTCTGGGGTTTTGTAATCTCATCGCTGGTCGGTGTGCCGCTGGGCATACTGTCCGGCACCTATCCCGCAATGGCTCGTTTGAGCGAGCCATTCATCGAGTTTTTTCGCTACCTGCCGGCGCCTGCCTTTGGCGCGCTGGCGGTGGCGGTGCTTGGCATTTACGACGCACCAAAAGTGGCCATCATCGTTATCGGCACGCTGTTCCAGCAGGTGCTGATCGTGGCCAACACCACGCGCAAGCTTGACCCCACCATCGTCGAGGCCGCGCTCACCCTGGGCACCAGCCGCCTGCGCCTGCTGACGCGCGTGGTGGTGCCGGGCATCCTGCCCGACCTCTATCGCGACCAGCGCATCCTGCTCGGCTGGGCGTGGACTTACCTGATCGTGGCCGAGCTGATCGGCACCAGTTCCGGCATCACCTGGTTCATCACCCAGCAGGCGCGCTACCAGCATTTCGACAACGTCTACGCCGCCATCATGATGATAGGCATCATCGGTTTCGGCAGCGACATCCTGCTCGGCAAGCTGAGCTACCGCCTGTTCCCGTGGGATCGCAGTCAGAAGAAAGCATGAACATGAACAAGCAAACCAGCCATGCCGCTTACCTTGCGCAATCCGATGCCGTGCGTGCCCGCTTCGATACGATCAAGCAGCGCAATGTCATTCTGGAAGCGCGCCATCTGGGCAAGCGCTACAGCTCGGCACAGGGCGAGGTGGAGGCGCTGCGCGACATCAATTTCACCATCCACCGCCGCGAGATCGTCTGCGTGGTCGGCCCTTCCGGCTGCGGCAAATCCACCCTGGCACGCACGCTCGCCGGGCTGGAAACACACAGCTCGGGCGAAGTGCTGATCGACGGCAAGCCGGTAAACGGCCCGGGGCAGGACCGGGGCATGGTGTTCCAGGGTTACTCGCTGTTCCCCTGGCTGACGGTGAAGAAGAACGTGATGTTCGGGCCGGAGATGAACGGCGCCGACCACAACGAGGCCGAGCGCGATGCGCTGCTGTGGCTGGATCTGGTGGGCCTGGGCAAGTTTGCCAACGCTTACCCGCACCAGCTTTCCGGCGGCATGCGCCAGCGCGTGGCGATTGCCCGCGCGCTGGTAAACCAGCCGCGCATCCTGCTGATGGACGAGCCTTTCGGCGCGCTGGATGCGCAGACCCGCATCAGGATGCAGACGCATTTGCTGGATATCTGGCGCAACGTGGACATCACCATCGTGTTCATCACGCACGATCTGGACGAGGCCATCTTCCTGGCTGACCGCATTCTGGTGCTGAAGGCGCATCCGGGCGAGGTGCAGGAAATGATCGAAGTGCCGGTGCCGCGCCCGCGCTCCACCGCACAGTTCGGCAGCGCCGAGTTTCGCGCCACCAAGCAGCGCCTGGAAGAGCTGATCCATCCGCCGATAAAAGCGGACGAGAGCGAAGAGGAGCAGGCAATCAAGCCGCACCTGCTGCGCTTCACCCATGTCACCGACAACGTGGAGTAAACAACATGCGCTGGTCTGAACTGACATGGTCTGAAATTCCTGCGGCACTGGCCGCGGTGAACCATGCCGCGATATTGCCGGTAGGTGCCACCGAGCAGCACGGCCCGCATCTGGGCTGCGGTGTCGATTTCGTGATCGCCGAGGAGCTGTGCCTGGCCGTCTCGGCCAAGACAAAAGTGCCGATGCTGCCTACGCTGCCTTACGGCTGCTCGCTCGGGCACAGCCAGCGCTGGCCGGGCACGCTGTCGCTGCAACCGGTCACGCTGATCGAGCTGGTCAAACAGATCGGCGACTGGGCCTATCACAGCGGCGTGCGCCGTTTGTTTATCGTCAACGCGCATGTCACCAATGCCGCACCGTTGCGTTGCGCCCTGGAAATGCTGCGCGCCGAACACGACGAGCTGATGGTGACGGTGATCAACAGCGCCACCCTCAGCGCGCGCGTGCGCCAGTTTCATTTTGCCGATGGCGGCGACTGGCATGCCAACGATGCCGAGACTTCGCTGATGCTGGCAATGGCGCCGACGCTGGTGCGCCCCGAGCTGTGCGCAGCCGCCGACGACCCCGATCGCACCGCAGATTGCATCTTCCCGCACCCGGTCAACCGCACCAGCCTGAACGGCGTCACCGGGCAGCCGAGTGAGGCCAGCGCCGAAAAAGGTCGCAGCGGTTTTGACTGGATGGTGGAGGACTTGAGCGCGCTGGTGCAGCAGGGCCTGAGCGAACAGCCACCACTGGATTTTTGTTACCACTCGCATTTTGACGATGCCGTTTGAGCGGCTAGGCAATTTTTTTATTACAACCCAACACTAAGGAATGACAATGAGCTCCAGCGAAAAAATCCCCCAGCTGCAAAAAGAACTGGCCGACAAGGGCGTCAAATATTGCATCGGCGCCTACGTGGATATCCATGGCGTGCCCAAAGCCAAGGTGGTGCCTATCGACCACCTCGGCCACATGGCCAAGGGCTCTGAGCGTTACACCGGCTATGCGCTGGACGGCCTCGGCCAGGCGCCCAACGACGACGAGCTGACCTCGGTGCCGGATCTGAACTCCGTGATCCAGCTGCCGTGGGAACCGAAGATCGCCTGGATGGCGGCGGACAATCATTTTCAGGGCAAGCCTTATGCGCTCAACACGCGCGTGGCGCTGAAAAACCAGCTGGCCAAGGCGGCCGAGCTTGGCTACGGCATGAACCTCGGCATCGAGTGCGAAATCTTTCTGCTCAAGCAGGATGCTGCGGGCAAGCTGTCGGTGCCGGATGCGGAAGATAAACTGACCAAGTCCTGCTACGACGTGCGCGGATTCACCAACAGCTTCAGCTGGCTGGACAAGATGGCCACCGCCATCAACGGCCTCGGCTGGGACCTGTATTCCTTCGACCACGAAGATGCCAATGGCCAGTTTGAATTCGACTTCAACTATGCCGACGCGCTGACTTCCTGCGACCGCCTGATTTTCTTCCGCTACATGGCCAAGCATTACGCCAAGGAAGAGGGCCTGCTCGCCACCATGATGCCCAAGCCTTTCGCCGACAAGACCGGCAATG
>JBGPPE010000154.1:0-6204 GCA_041488395.1 Gallionellaceae bacterium | reverse complement strand
TTCCTGCGCCAGTTCATGTACACCAAATTCATTATCGTGGTGGACGAGGACATCGACGTGCGCTCGTGGTCCGAAGTGATGTGGGCCATCACTACGCGGGTGGATCCTTCACGCGATACGCTGCTGGTGGACAATACGCCGATCGATTACCTCGATTTCGCCAGCCCGGTCTCCGGTCTGGGCAGCAAAATGGGATTGGACGCGACCAACAAGTGGCCGGGTGAAACGCAGCGCGAATGGGGTACGCCGATTGTGATGGATGAAGCAGTGAAGCGGCGGGTGGATGAGATGTGGGGGGGGTTGGGGTTGTGAATTGTTTTCAAGTTCTAAAAAAGCCGGGCTAGCCCGGCTTTTTTAGAACTTTAGAAGTCGTATGTCATACCCAGTGAGAATGTGGTTGCCTTCATGGGAGAAGAAACATCTTCAAACGAGCCATAGTCTTCATATTGAGCGCGCAGGGCCAATTGTGAGCTCAGGTGATACTGTGCGCCAACACCAAAAAGAACGCTGGATTTAGAGGCGCTTACCGAAGAACCTACAGAGCTTTCAGATTTACCATGATTCGCTGCGATACCCAGCTTGCCGATCAGGTCGACTTCGCTGCTCACGGGGTATGTTCCAACGGCAGATACCTGGAAAGAGTTGGCATTCAGTGTGGCCCAGTATGAGCCAGCTGTGATTTTGGATTCCCCAAAGATGGTGAACCCAACTTCCAGAGCTAGCAACGGATTGAAGTGATAGCCGCCCACAAAACGCACCATGCCTGGGCTGGGATATGTTCCGACATTGCTGTAGGAGGCAGAGCCGAGATCACCTCCAATGTAGAGCTTCCCGGAGTTGTCGGCAGCAAGAGTTGGCGTTGCAATACAAGTAGACAACAAGGCAATTGCAAGAATCTTTTTCATTTCTTTTCCTGATTTTTATTTGACGTGCACATGCACGGGGCGCGATTCTATTCAGCGTGAGGGGGCAGGACAAGCGCAACGATGGCCTACCTAGTTATCTAGATAGGTAGGCTGATTGACAAAAAATTTTTACGCGCAGAGACATAAAAAAGCCGGCGCGAGGCCGGCTGTTTTATTGAACCAATGCTGCTTGCCTAGAAGCGCAGCAGGGCACCGATGTAGAGATTGTCGGTGTAGTAGCCGTTCAAGTCCAGGCCTAGGCGTGCGCTGACTTTCGGGTTGAAGTCGTATTGTGCGCCGCCGCCCAGCACCACGCGGTTGTCGGTAAAGGTGTAGCCCCAGACGCTCACTGTTGTGTGCACCAGACCTGCCTTGCCGAATACGGACAAGCCAGAGGCGCCTTTCAGGTTCAACGGTACAGTGGCAACGCCAAAGAAGCCAAGGCTGTTTGCGCTGGCATAGTTGCCGCAGTTGGCAATGCCGCAGCCGGTGTAGCCAGAGCGGCTGTTGTAGCTGGTGTATTCCAGCTGTGCCGCAATCATTTTGTCGACTTGATAGCCGCCCAGAATGGTCAGGCCATCACCAACCTGCAGGCCGGCGTAGAAAGGGGTTTCAGCAGCAGAAGCGGGGGCTGCAAAAGCAGCGCAGAACAGCAGTACAGCAGCAATAATTTTTTTCATGGTTTCCTTGGTGAAGTAATGCCCCCAGAAAATTCGGGGAGATAGAGTTCAAGATGGTTAAAGCGCGCGCATCATAATCAATATGGCTGGACAGGACAATATGTCCGGACCGGCGGTTGCAGAAGTGCAACAGCCGGTCCGCCAGCTGCTAAATTTTTACCACTGCTCGATCCATTCAATCAGCGCATCTTGCGCTTTTTGTCCGGCCGCAGCGTTGGGATGATTGATCAGAAATACCGCAACCCATTGCTTGCCGCTGCGTGATTGCACGTAACCGGCGATGGCTTTTACGCCTTCCAGTGAGCCGGTTTTAAGGTGGGCATGGCTGGTCACCGGGCAGTTGTCCAGACGCTTCTTCAGGGTGCCATCCACGCCGACGATAGGCAGCGACGCTTCAATTTCCGCGGAAAGCGGGCTGTGTTGTGCGCTTTGCAGCAGCAAAGACATGCTGAGCGGACTGATGCGCTCCTTGCGTGAAAGTCCGGCACCGTTTTCCAGTACCAGCTCGGGGAAATCCAGATCCTTGTGGGCCAGCCAGTTGCGCAGCGCGGACTCACTGCGCGCAATACTGGCCGGGGTGGAGCTCTGTGGCCTGATTATTTCTTCCAGCGCATCGGATGGCGCTGCTTCTGGCAGGGCCGGCAGCACGGCAGACTGTGCAGCCGAGCCTTCTGTTGGAGGCAATACGCTGGTCGGGGGGGCATCCACGGCAGGTGGCGTCGTGCTGTTTACGCCGAGGCTGAGAAACAGCTGGCGCGCCATCACGTTGTTGCTGAACTTGTTGATGTCGCGGATGAGCTCGGTGAGCGGCTGCGATGCGTGCGTGGAAAACAGCGTGGCGCTCACCGGGGTGATGCCGTCGTGCAGGGCGCCGTGCAGTGTACCGCCTACTTCCTGCCACAGGGCGCGGAACACCGCGTCAAAATAGCGTTCGTGCGGCAGCAGGCTGAAGGGTTTGTCGTGCTCACTGCAATTGCCTGGATAGGTGCCGTACACCTGGATGGTGCTGCCATGCAACTGCACATGCACGTTGTCATCCCAGTTGCCGCAATGATTTTTGCCGTTTAATTTGAGGCGGTTGTCCAGGGTGAAACCCGCGAGATCGGGTTCGGCAACCACGTTGACAGTGCCATTGGCGGGGATGAAGCGCAGGCGGATGGCATTGAAATTCAGCAGCAGTGCATCAGGGCCCACGTTATAGGCGCGCCCCGGATCGTTATCGAAAGCCGCCGGGTCGATTTCCATCGCTGCAAACGCACTGTGGTCGAGCACGACATCGCCGGAAATTTCGCGCAAGCCGCGGTTGCGCAACTCATGCAGCCACAGCCACATCTGCTCGACGGTCATCTTCGGATCGCCGTGCCCCTTGATCACCAGATTGCCCTGCAGCACGCCATTTTCCAGCTTGCCGTCGAGGTAGGCCTCGGTTTTCCAGCTGTAGGCCGGCCCGAGCAGCTCCAGCGCTGCGTAGGTGGTGAGCAGCTTCATGGTGGAAGCCGGGTTCATGGCGCGCTGCGCATTCACCTGGATGATCGGCGTACCCGCATCCATTTCGCGCACCACCACGCCGATATGGCTGACCGGGATGTGTGCCTGGCGCAGGGCGTCCAGTACGGGCTGCGGCAGCTCGACGGCGTGTGCGCTGGTGCTGGCTGCTAAGGCAATGAGCAAACAGGTGCAAATCAGTTTCATGGAAAGGCTCAGCTAAGTTGTTCGATGACCAATGCGGTGCGTGCAAGCAGATGCTCCATTTCGGCTGTATTGATCGTGTAGGGAGGCATGAAATATACCGTGTTGCCCATGGGCCGCAACAGAATTTCCTGCTGCAGCGCGAGGGTGAAGCAGCGCTGGGCAAAATCGGTCTGCGCGCTGTCTGCCTCGAAGGCCCAGATCATGCCGGTGTTGCGGAAGTTGCGCACCTTGGGGTGGTTGCGCAACGGCGCGGCGATGCGGTTGAACTCGGCAGCCTTGCTGCGGTTGCTTGCTATGACATGATCTTCGGCAAAAATATCCAGCGTGGCCAGCGCTGCGCGGCAGGCCAGCGGGTTGCCGGTGTAGGAATGCGAATGCAGAAAACCGCGCGCCGTTTCATCGGCGTAAAACGCCTGGTAGATGTGGTCGTGCGTCATCACCACCGACAGCGGCAAATAGCCGCCGGTAATGCCCTTGGACAGGCACAGGAAATCCGGCGAGATGCCGGCCTGTTCACAGGCAAACAGGGTGCCGCTGCGGCCCATGCCTACCGCGATTTCATCCGCGATAAGGTGCACCTGGTATTGGCTGCACAGCTCGCGTGCGCGCCGCAGATAAACCGGGTGGTACATGGCCATGCCCGCGGCGCCCTGCACCAGCGGCTCCACGATAAAGGCAGCAAGGTGCTGGTGATGCTGCTGCAGATGCGATTCCAGCTGGGCAGCACAGCGCAAGGCGTAATCCTCGGCACTTTCTCCCTGCGCCGCATTGCGCCAGTCCGGGCAAGGTACCGTGGCATTCTGGCGAATCAAGGCGCCGTAGGCATCGCGGAATAAGGCAACATCGGTGACGGACAGTGCGCCCACGGTTTCGCCGTGATAGCTGTTTTGCAGGCTGATGAAGTTTGTTTTTCCGGGCTGGCCAATGTTGCGCCAGTAGTGCGCGCTCATCTTCAGCGCGATTTCCGTGGCCGAGGCGCCGTCCGAAGCATAGAAACAATGGCCCAGGCCGGCGGGCGCCAGTTGCGCGAGGCGTTCGGAAAGCTGCACCACCGGCTCATGGGTAAAACCCGCCAGCATCACGTGCTCCAGCTTGCCGAGCTGGTCGATGAGAGCGGCATTGATGCGCGGGTTGCAGTGGCCAAACAGGTTTACCCACCAGGAGCTGACCGCATCGAGATAACGCCTGCCCTCAGAATCGTACAGCCATACCCCGGAGCCGCGCTGGATGGGTACCAGCGGCAGGGTCTCGTGCCGTTTCATCTGCGTGCAGGGGTGCCATACGGCAGCGAGGGAGCGGGCAAGCAGGCTGGCGTCAGACATGGCGGAAAGCGCAGCCCGACTGGCTGGGCTGGTGCCGCCGAAGCGCGGCAATGGAAATGTGTGGCTTGATCATTTGAAAATCTGCGTGCATCAAAACCCCTGCATGGTGCGGACATCGCCAGCAGATTGCAAGGGCGCTGTGTCGTGGGACGGGCGAGCGTACAAGGAGCAGGCTGGAAGTCGCGCTGCGAATAAGCCTCTGTAACACATGGGTATACCGCAACAATCCCGAGTAAATCGCTTGGTTTATTGTTAGTATGCTTGCCTTGGCCCGGGTGCGGAATGACAGTGCCTGGATACCTACATTGATCAACAAATTTACTAAGGAAGCGCAATGACCAAAGCGGTATGTGTACAAAAAAGTCCGTATAAAGTTGAGCTGGAGGCGGGGGATTACTATTGGTGTGCATGCGGTCTCTCCAAGAGCCAGCCGTTCTGCGATGGTTCGCATGCCGGCACTGACATCAATCCGGTGAAGTTTAGCGTGGCGCAAAAAGAGGCCAAGTATCTTTGTGGTTGCCGCGCTACGCAAGGTTCACCATTTTGTGACGGTTCGCACAGCAAGCTGTAAATAACGCCCCCACGCGGGGCGATCGGTACGCTGGCAGGAAGTGCGGTCAGCGTATTCGTCAGTTCAACATCCTCTTGCGGGTGCTGATAAGGCCCACATCCCAACATATTCCTGCTGCGTACTTGAAATTAGTATGTCCCGCCCCCATAATTAGCAGTCTCTGGCGCCGAGTGCTAACGAGCCGCGCCGAATTTTTTAATTGTTTGTATTTAGGAGAATAAAGCATGAAGATTCGTCCCTTGAGCGACCGTGTCATCGTCAAGCGCATGGAAGCAGAAACCAAGACTGCATCTGGAATCATTATTCCCGATGCCGCTACTGAGAAGCCTGATCAAGGCGAAATCGTTGCTGTTGGCAACGGCAAGGCCGGTGACGACGGCAAGCTGCTACCTATGAACGTGAAGGTCGGTGACCGCGTTCTGTTCGGCAAGTATTCCGGTCAAGTCTTCAAGATCGACGGTCAGGAACTGCTGACCATGCGTGAAGACGACATCATCGGCGTAGTTGAAAAGTAATTTTTCGCCAAGCAAAAAATTCTTTCAGTGCAGGCTGATATCGGGCGAAGCCTGATGTTATGCGGGAACTAGAGATAACTAATGAGTTTCAGGAGATAAAAACATGGCAGCTAAAGACGTGAAATTCCATGATGCAGCACGTGCCAAGATGGTCGTGGGTGTCAACATTCTGGCCGATGCGGTCAAAGTAACTCTGGGCCCGAAAGGCCGTAACGTGGTGCTGGACCGTTCCTATGGTTCTCCCACCATCACCAAGGACGGTGTGTCTGTCGCCAAGGAAATCGAGCTGAAGGACAAGTTCGAGAACATGGGCGCACAAATGGTCAAGGAAGTTGCTTCAAAAACTTCCGACGTGGCTGGTGACGGAACAACCACCGCAACCGTGTTGGCTCAATCCATCGTGCAGGAAGGCATGAAGTTCGTTGCTGCCGGCATGAATCCTATGGATTTGAAGCGCGGTATCGACCAGGCGGTTATCGCCGCCGTGGCAGAGTTGAAGAAGATCTCCAAGCCTTGCAC
>JBGPPE010000153.1:0-6276 GCA_041488395.1 Gallionellaceae bacterium | reverse complement strand
GTGGATTTCTGGACTTACTCCTGCATCAACTGCATCCGCACCCTTCCCTACGTCACCGCCTGGGACAGAAAATACCGCGACCTTGGGCTGGTGATTGTCGGCGTGCACTCCGCTGAGTTCGAGTTTGAAAAGAAGCAGGATAACGTCAAGGCCGCTCTCGTGCAGTACGGCATTCGCTACCCCGTTGCACTGGACAATCATCTTGATACCTGGAGCAACTTCAAGAACCGCTACTGGCCTGCACACTATCTTATCGACCGCGATGGCAAAATTGTCTACACACATGCTGGTGAAGGTGCATACGACATCACTGAACACAACATCCGCCATCTACTGGGGCTGGGGGGAGATGTACCCCCCGCTCAAGCCAATGAATCAGGCAGTTCTCCCGAGCATTTGCTTAGTACCTCCACAACTCAACTCAAAAATAATGCATCAGGAAATGCTGCCTCAATTTCCGTGGGTGGAAAAATTTTCAAGGACTGCAGTGATTGCCCCGAGATGGTAGCGATACCGGCTGGCAGCTTCGATATGGGCTCTGGCAACGGTGAGGCAAATGAAAAGCCCGTGCACCGCGTCACCCTCAGCAAGCCCTTTGCAATCGGCAGAACTGAAGTCACCCAAGGGCAATGGAAGGCAATAATGGGCAAAGATCCAGGCTGGTTCAGGAGCTGCGGTGACGATTGTCCGGTGGAACAAGTCAGATGGGCTGAAACCCAATTATTCATCCAGAAACTCAATGTAAGAACCCGGCAAAACTATCGGCTACCCAGTGAAGCGGAATGGGAATATTCCTGCCGCGCCGGAGGGCAGCAGGAATATTGCGGCAGCGACAATGCGGACAACGTGGCCTGGTATAACGGCAACAGCGGCATGACAACACACCCGGCAGCAGGCAAGCAGGCCAATGCTTTCGGCCTGTACGACATGAGTGGCAATGTTTGGGAATGGGTTGAGGACACATGGCATGACAATTACAACGGCGCACCCGTTGATGGCAGCGCCTGGTCTGGAGCCAGCTCAAAACGTGTGCTCCGGGGCGGCTCATGGATTGCGGAGGCACAAGGCGAGCGCGCAGCCAGGCGCGACTGGAACGAGTTTACAGCACGTATTGGCACAGGCGGTTTTCGTCTTGCCAGATCACTTCCGCAGTAATCATTTGGTCGAATAGATTCGGCATCGATAAAACGCAAAGTGGATACTCCTTGCTGCGCGCCTTGATGACCAGCTTGTGCTTCACCAGTCTTTCACCCAGCTGGCTGCAAGAATTCAGCACTTATCCCTGGTCAGCATAAAACATAAATTTGCAATTTATGCTCCCATCAATTTACATTGCTAGCACCAGCAGCCCAACTTATTGAGCTGGCGTCGTAAAAGGAGAAGTTATATGAAGATCAATATCACTATGCTGACTCTCGCCGCCCTGTTAATTTCGGCATGCTCGACTACACCCACGACAACCACCGCCCCGGAAGAAACAGGCAGCGCCGCGGCAGCAAGCACAGCGCAACCATCTGCGCCGGAGAGTGACGCAGCCAAAGTGCAAGTTCCTGCAGGAAGCGCGGTGAGCAGCAGCGAACTGGCCAACCAGCTGCTGGCAATACAAAAGAAAAGCATCTATTTCGATTTCGACACCTTTGTCGTCAGGGGGGAATATAGCGAGCTCATCCAGCAACAGGCCGACCTGATGAAATCACACCCGAATGTAGTCGTCACCCTGGCGGGTAATGCTGACGAACGCGGCAGCCCTGAATACAACCTGGCATTGGGCAGCAAGCGCGCGAATGCCGTGCGCAAAAGCCTGATGATACTGGGTGTAGCGGGCAGCCAGATCCAAACCGTCAGCTTCGGCGAGGAGCAACCCCAACTGTCCTGCCATGAAGAAAAGTGCTGGAGTGAGAACCGCCGCGTTGATTTCAACTTCAAGCTGGGAAACTGAGGCCATTGGAAACACGTTCTCGCCTCGCGACTGCAGCTTCACCCGCACTGAGCCGAAATGGCACGGTAGTGCTGTTTGGCGAAGTGCTGGCCGACATTTTTCCTGACCGCACTGTTCTTGGCGGCGCACCATTCAATGTTGCCCGGCACCTCAAGGCCTTTGGCCTGAACCCGGTGATAATCACCCGCCTGGGCAATGACACCTTGCGCGATGAAGTGCTCAGTATCATGGCGAAAAATGGCATGGAAACACTGGGAATTCAGCTCGACAAAAGCTATCCGACCGGCCGGGTGAAAGTGCATCTGCATGAGGCAGGACATGACTTCGAGATACTCCCCCTGCAGGCCTATGATTTCATCCATCCGGCGGTTGCACGCATGGCCTTGCTGGCGGCGAACCCGGCACTGATTTATTTCGGCACGCTGGCGCAGCGCTGCCCCGTTTCAGAACGGGCCCTGAAAACCCTGTTGCGCAGCACCGATGCGGCGAAATTCCTCGATATTAACTTGCGCGCGCCCTGGTACGACAAAGCGACGCTGCTGCATTCCCTGCAGAATACCGACATCCTGAAGCTGAACAACGAGGAGCTGGAGATACTGGCAGAAAAGCTGGAGCTGAGTGGCAGCCCGCAAAATCTGGCCAAGGAATTGATCAACCGCTTCTGCCTGGAGCAGGTCATCATCACTTGCGGTGCAGCAGGCGCCTGGCAGATGAACCGGCAAGGCAAGGTAGTTGAGATCGGCGCAGACAATCAGGCCGGCAAGCTGATGGATACGGTGGGGGCCGGCGACGCTTTTGCTGCCGTCAGCATTCTCGGTTCGTTGCGGAACTGGCGCATGGCCAGGACGCTGGAGCGCGCCCATGCGTTTGCTGGCGCAATCTGTGAAATCCGTGGCGCCATTCCAGACCAGACTGATTTTTATCAACCATTCATCGAGGAATGGGAGATCAGATCGGCGGCACCTGCACGGCAACCAAGCTGGGCTCAATCAGCGAACTGATCGACCGGCACGCCGTTTTGCAGCGACATCCGTTACATCAGATCAAACGTTTCCTCAGCCACCACTGTTTCCTTGCCATTGCTGATTTTTGCGCGCAATTTGTATTTTCCACTCAGGTCGTTCGCATCAAACTCAATGTCCAGCACGGGATTAAGCACAATGGTGGTTGGCGCATTGGGATCGACCTGGTTTGCCGTGCAGCAGGTTTCCGCACCATCCAGTTTAAGCTGTTTCACATTGCCATCCGGCGTAACCAGTTCCAGCTCACCCAGAAGCATGATTTTTTTACCCGCTTGCGATTCGGAGAAGGTTGCAATCAGCGGAAAATAAATCTTCTCACCCCGGGTCACGCTTTTCAGGTGGCCAACACCAGCACGGCGATTGGCCGGCTCCAGCTTTACCCAGCTCGCTATTTCGTCGTGTGACTTTACGATCAGGACATGGCTGCGGAAAGCATCGGCATCTTTTTTAGCCATCTCGGGTTTTGCCAGCACGGGTTTGGCGACCTCAGGCTTGGCTAGCGCAGGTTTGGCTACTTCTTTCTGGGGAGGCTCATTTTTTACCACGTCACTTTGAGCGGCTGGCTTTTTGCCGGCGTCCTGTCTGGGTAAGGCCACGCCAGCTTTGCCGGGAGTGAGTTCGCCAGCACACTTGGCGATTTCATAGTTTGATTGCAGGTCAAGACAGTGTCTCAGATCGGCCGGCTCGCGCGCGTCAGCCCAGGCAAATGAACTCGCCAGAAACAGCGTCGATACAAGCAGCGATGCAAACTTTTTCATACCATTTCCCCCTGGTTACATTTGGCACAAGAGACAGTTATCCGAACAAGACACATGGCTAACAGTTGTATCGTGACGCTAATACCATGAAAGATCAAGTCATTACACTGCCTAAAGTTTCAGCAATATGTGCCGATAAACTGTCAGACAAGTTGCGTGGAGATGTTAGTGAGAATTGCCGATTACACCCTGGCCATGCAGTCCAGCCATGAGCGCATGCAGCAGCATAGCGTGCAGGAAACCCTGCGCGTCTGGGCTAACGCGCCAGCCCCTGCCGCGCGGGATCAGGTCAGTCTCTCCGCTGCAGCCCTGGCGCAGCTTGCCCAGGCCCGGAACATTCCCCAGCAAGCTGCCACACAGAGCGCTGGCGAGCAAAAAGCCGGCGCCGCTGCGGCAACTGACGAGACGGGCAACAATGTCAGCAATGACCCCAGGCTGCAGCTGCTTATTGCCCTGATTGAGCGGATGACGGGGCGCAAGGTAAGGCTGTTTGATCCCGCCCAGCTCCAGGCCATGCACAGCGCAGATGCCCCCGCACCAGCCTCTGCCATTAGCCAGCCCGCACCCGCCCCGCGGGCCAGCTTTGGTGTGGCCTACGACAGGACGGAGAGTTACAGTGAATCCGAACAGACCACCCTGCAGGCGACAGGCATTATCAAGACCAGCGATGGCAAGGAAATCAGCTTCAGCCTGAATCTGCTCATGCAGCGCCAGTACAGCGAAACCAGCAGCACCAGCGTGCGCCTGGGCGAAGCCGCGCGCAAAGACCCGCTGGTCATCAATTTCAACGGCACGGCTGCACAGCTCAGCGAGCAGCGCTTCGCCTTTGATCTGAATGCAGACGGTACGCAGGAACAAATCAACTTCACCACACCCGGCAGCGGCTTTCTGGCGCTGGACCGGAACGGTGACGGCAAGATCAACAATGGCAGCGAGCTGTTTGGCCCCGGCACCGGCAACGGCTACAGCGAACTGGCCAAATACGACAGCGATGGCAACGGCTGGATAGACGAGAATGATGCTGTCTATCGCCAGCTCAAGGTGTGGAGCAAAGACACTGCCGGCCAGGACAAATTAAGCGATCTGGCCGCCACCGGCACAGGTGCCATTTCGCTGCACGCCATCGCGACGCCCTTCGACATCAAAAACGCCAGCAACCAGTTACTGGGATCCGTCCGCAGCACCAGCGTGGCACTCAACGAAAACGGCTCTGTCGGCAGCGTGCAACAGATCGATTTAACGGTTTGATCGGCCGCCATTAAAGCATTTACCTCAGCGCTTGATTCCCGCTTCCCCGGCAGCTCACCCATGACGTGCGTTTGCACATTCTGTCAACGTTGAATGTTGCATGGCAATTGGGTAGGCTACGCCGCTTTGATAGTTAGCTACGGGAACAACCAACGATGTCCACTGCATTTACCGACGAACAAGCCAAAGCCTACATGCATAAATTGTTGACCGCCATGAGTCAGGCCGGCGGCTCCGATTTGTTCATCGCACATGATTTTCCGCCCAGCATGAAGGCGCATGGTGAAATGCAGCCGATGACCACCCAGAAGCTCAGCGGTGACATTACCCGCAAGCTGGCGCACTCGATGATGAACGATGACCAGCGCGCAGAGTTTGCCAAGGAGATGGAATGCAACTTTGCGGTGTCCATCCCCGGCGTTTCGCGCTTTCGTGTCAACGTGTTCGTGCAGCAGCAGCATGTGGGCATGGTCATCCGCACCATCGCCGCCGAAATTCCCAGCTTCGAGAAGCTCGCCCTGCCCGAGATCCTCAAGGAAGTGATCATGAACAAGCGCGGCCTGGTGCTGGTGGTAGGCGGCACCGGTTCGGGCAAGTCGACCTCGCTGGCGGCCATGATCGATCACCGCAACCGCACCTCCAAGGGCCACATCATCACCGTGGAAGACCCGGTGGAATATGTGCACCAGTCCAAACAGTCCCTGATCACCCACCGCGAAGTGGGCGTGGATACGCACAGCTGGCATCACGCGCTGAAAAACACCCTGCGCCAGGCGCCGGACGTGATCCTGATCGGCGAGATCCGCGATGCCGAGACCATGGAACACGCCATCGCCTTCGCCGAGACCGGCCACCTGTGCCTGGGCACGCTGCACGCCAACAGCACCAACCAGACCATCGACCGCATCATCAACTTTTTCCCGGAAGAGCGCCGGGCGCAGCTGCTGATGGATCTGTCGTTGAACCTCAAGGCCATGATCTCGCAGCGGCTGATTCCGCGCCGGGACGGGCCCGGGCGTGTGGCGGCGATCGAGATCATGCTGAACACGCCGCTCGTCTCCGACCTGATCTTCAAGGGCGATGTGCACGAGCTCAAGGAAATCATGCGCAAGTCGCGCGAGCTCGGCATGCAGACCTTCGACCAGGCGCTGTTCGATGTGTACGAGGCCGGCCTGATCAGCTACGAAGAGGCGATGCGCAACGCCGACTCCATGAACGAGCTGCGGCTCGCGATCAAGCTGCACGGACACGAAGCGAAGGATCGCGACATGATGTCCGGCATCGATCATCTGAATATCGTCTGAGGGCC
>JBGPPE010000152.1:0-6349 GCA_041488395.1 Gallionellaceae bacterium | reverse complement strand
GAGCGCGTGAACTACTGGCTGCCGGTGGATCAGTACATCGGCGGCATCGAGCACGCCATTCTGCACCTGCTGTATGCACGCTTCTTCAACAAGATGATGCGCGACGTCGGCGTATTCGGTGAAGAAGCCAAGCAGTCGGGCAAGTTCAACGAGCCGTTCAAGAACCTGCTCACCCAGGGCATGGTGGTGGCACCGACTTTTTATCGCGAGGGCGAGGGCGGCAAGAAGCTGTGGATCAACCCGGCCGAGGTGGAAGTGGCGGTGGATGCCAAGGCGCGCCCGATCGGCGCCAAGCTGATAGCCGACGGGCTGCCGGTGATCATCGGCGGCACCGAGAAGATGTCGAAGTCGAAGAACAACGGCGTCGACCCGCAGGCCATTATCGACGAATACGGTGCGGACACCGCGCGCCTGTTCATGATGTTTGCCGCACCGCCCGACCAGCAGCTGGAATGGTCGGACAGCGGCGTGGAAGGCGCTTACCGCTTCCTCAAGCGCGTGTGGAAGGCGGCGCACGATCACGTCGAGCAGGGCGTGGTAGGCGCTTACAGCACGGGCGAACTGAGCGCTGCGGCCAAGGCGTTGCGCCTGCAGTTGCACCAGACGATACAGAAGATCGACGACGATTACGGCCGCCGCAAAACTTTCAACACCGCGATTGCGGCGGTGATGGAGCTGCTGAACGCGCTGGCCAAGTTTGACGAACAGACGCCGACGGCACGTAGCGTCACACAGGAGGCGCTGGAGGCAATGACCCTGCTGCTCGCCCCCATAGCTCCCCACATCAGCCAGGCCGTATGGTCCGAGCTGCGCCCCGGCAGCGACTTGCTCGACCAGGCTTTCCCCAAGGCGGATGAGTCTGCCCTGGTGCAGGACGAGATCGAGCTGGTGATCCAGGTCAACGGCAAGCTGCGCGGCAACCTGCGTGTGGCCAAAGATACCGACAAGGCGGCACTGGAGCAGCTGGCGCTGGCGCATGAAGCGGTGCAGAAACTGCTGGCAGGGGGCGCGGCGAAGAAGGTGATCGTGGTGCCGGGTCGCCTGATTAACGTAGTGATTTAACCGTGACTATGGCCATGCGCATCGCTCTGCTGCTACCCCTCATGTTGCTGCTCAGTGCGTGCGGCTTTCACATGCGCGGCCATGGTGGCCCAGGCCCTGAATATGCCTTTCACACCATTTATCTGAAAACAGCTGCCGAAACCCCGTTTACCACCGAGCTGCGCGTCAACCTGGAGCTGAACAAGCTGGTGCTGGCCAGCTCTGCCGCACAGGCCGATCTGATTCTGGAGATCGCATCGGAAAATGCCGACAAAAAGATTATCGGCTTGTCCGGCGCCGGCCAGATTCGGGAATACCAGCTGAACTACCGGGTTTCGCTGCGCGCCTACGACAGCCAGCAGCGCGACTGGCTGCGCGCCGACGAGATCGTGCTGCAGCGCAGCCTGACTTATGACGACTCGCAGATTCTGGCCAAGGAACAGGAGGAGCTGATGCTCTACCGCGACATGCGCTCGGATGCGGTACAGCAGGTAATGCGTCGCCTGTCGCGCGCCAGGCCGCGCGCTGAACCGGGTGCTGAACCGGGCGTGACCGCGCCATGAAGCTGACGGCTGATGATCTGCCGAAACACCTGGCAGGCACCCTGCAGCCACTCTACGTCATCCATGGCGAATCATTGCTGCTGGCCATAGAGGCGGCCGATGCCATACGTGCGGCGGCGCGCACGGCAGGCTACAGCGAGCGCGAAGTGATCATCGCCGAGTCCGGCTTCAAATGGGCCGAGCTGCGCAACAGCGCACAAAGCATGTCGCTGTTTTCCACACGCAAGCTGGTCGACCTGCGCATACCTACCGGCAAGCCCGGCGTGGAAGGGGCGCAGGTCCTGCAGGAATATTGTCAGCAACTGCATGCGGACACAGTGACACTGGTGTCCATGCCACGCCTCGATTCATCCACCGTGAAAAGCAAATGGTTCAGCGCGCTGGCTGAACACGGCGTGGTGATCACGGCCGATGAAATTCCACTCAACGCCCTCCCCTTGTGGATCGCCGGGCGCCTCAAACGCCAGCAGCAGTCGGCCGATGCGGATACGCTGGCGTTTCTGGCGCAGCGCGTGGAAGGCAATCTGCTGGCGGCGTTTCAGGAAATCCAGAAACTGGCCCTGCTGTTCCCGCAAGGGCCTTTGTCTTTCGAACAGGTGAAAGACTCGGTGATGGACGTGGCGCGTTACGACGTGTTCAAGCTGTCGGAGGCGATGCTGGCCGGGGATGCCGCGCGCTTTGCCCACATTCTCGATGGCCTGCGCGCCGAGGGCACGGCCACGGTGCTGATCTTGTGGGCAATGGCCGAAGATATCCGCACACTGGCCAAGCTGGCACGCGCGCTGCAGCGCAGCGGCAACCTGGCCAATGCGCTGCGCGACGCGCGCGTATGGGGGGTGCGCCAGAAGCTGATGGAGCGCGCGGTGCGCCGCTTCACCCCGACGCTGGCCGAGCGCGCCCTGCGCCAGGCGGCACAGATAGACAAGCTGGTGAAGGGCCTGCGCAGCGGCGATGTATGGGACGAGCTGATGCAGCTGGGGGTGCGCTGCGCCCGCGCCGGAGCGAAAACAGCATGAGCCGTGATGCCGACAGCATTAAGCAGGACGAAATCCTGCTGGTGCTCACCAACCTGCCCGACCAGGACAGTGCGCAGCGCCTGGCGCAGGCACTGATTGCCGAGCAGGCTGCGGCCTGTGTCAATGTGCTGGCGGCATGCACTTCAGTGTACCGCTGGCAAGGCAAGGTAGAATCCGCCAGCGAGATTCCGCTGCTGATCAAGACCACGCGCGCTGCCTATTTGCGCCTGCAGGAACTGATACGCGCGCACCATCCGTATGAACTTCCGGAAATAATCGCCATCCCAGTCAGCGCCGGCCTGCCCGCCTACCTGGCATGGGTAACCAATGAAACTCAACCTGAAAGGGAATAAGCCTCATGCGTTTTCTGCTCCTGTTGTTGCTGTCTCTCCAACCACTCGCCCACGCCGACAGCCTGCTTGACCGCCTGCCGTCGCTGGGTGCAAAGAAACAGAACGCATTCCTGCCACCCGACCAGGCATTCGGGCTGACCGTTGTCAACGACCAGGCAAATACGCTGGTCGCCAGCTTCCGCGTTACGCCCGGCTACTATCTGTATCGCGACAAGGTGAGCTTCAGCATCAAGAACGATGCCGCAAAAATCGCCAATGTCAGCCTGCCCGCAGGCGAAGTAAAAGTGGACCCCAATTTTGGCGAAATGAAGGTGTTCCACCAGTCATTCCAGGCTGAAATCACGTTAGCCGACCAAAGCAAACCTGCGCAGAAGCTCATCCTGCTGGCCAGTTATCAGGGCTGCAGCGAAGGCGGCATCTGCTACCCGCCGATCGACAAGGAAATCACGCTGACCTTGCCAGTTCCCAGCACTGCGACAGCCCCCAAGCCGCCCCGGGCCGCCCCCGCAGTAAACGTTGCCGGCACCGCCCCCCCTGCCACTACGACCCCGGCTGAAAGCAGCGCGCGCCCTGCCTCCGAGAACACCCAGCTTGCAAAATTGCTCAAACAAGGCAGCTTCTGGCTGATCATCTCCTCCTTCTTTGGCTTTGGTCTGCTGCTCGCGCTGACACCGTGCGTGTTTCCCATGGTGCCTATACTGTCCGGCATTATCGTGGGGCGCGGGCACCATCTGACCAAGATGCACGCCTTTATCCTGTCCCTTTCCTATGTGCTGGGGATGGCGCTCACTTACGCCGCAGCGGGCGTTGCCGCCGGGCTTTCCGGCACCCTGTTGTCCAATGCGCTGCAAACGCCGCTGGTGCTGGGCAGCTTCGCCGGCGTGTTCGTGCTGCTGTCCCTGTCCATGTTCGGTTTCTATGAGCTGCACCTGCCTTCGGCCTTGCAGAACCGCCTCTCCAGCAGCAGTAACCGCCTGCATGGCGGCCATATCAGCGGCGTCTTCGTGATGGGCGCCCTCTCCGCGATTATCGTCAGCCCCTGCGTTGCCGCTCCCCTGGCCGCCGCCCTTCTTTATATCGGCCAGACGCGTGATGCCCTCCTCGGCGGCACCGCACTGTTTGCCCTGGCACTCGGCATGGGCTTGCCGCTGCTGCTGATCGGCACCTCGGCGGGCGCCTTGTTGCCCAAGGCAGGCGCCTGGATGGAGTCGGTCAAAAGCTTTTTTGGCGTGCTGTTGCTGGCGCTGGCGATCTGGATTGTTGCCCCGCTGCTGCCCATCAGCGTGCAAATGCTGCTGTGGGCAACCCTGCTGATCCTCTCCGCCGTCTACATGCACGCACTGGATGCGCTGGCGCACAATGCCAGCGGCTGGCGCAAGCTGTGGAAGGGGCTGGGTATCCTCGCCCTGCTGCTCGGCACTGCCTACCTGATCGGCGCAATGTCCGGTGCACGTGACATGCTGCGCCCGCTCTCCTTGCTGGGCGCAGCACCTCGTGCCGAAGCACCCGAGAACCTGCAGTTCGCCCGGGTCAGGAGCGTAGCCGAGCTGGACAAGCGCATTGCCCAGGCGCGCGGCAAGCATGTCGTGCTCGATTTTTATGCCGACTGGTGCGTGTCATGCAAGGAAATGGAACGCTTTACCTTTGCCGATCCGCGCGTCCGCGCCAAACTGCAGAATGCCGTCCTGTTGCAGGCGGATGTCACGGATAATACTGAAGAGGACAAGGCGCTGCTGCAGCGCTTTGAACTGTTCGGTCCACCTGCCATGTTATTTTTTGATGGCAACGGAAAGGAACAGGGTGATTTTCGCGTGACCGGCTATCAGGATGCCGGGCAATTTCTGGATACTCTGGCAAACGCGCTCAAGTAAATTAGAAAATACTTAAATTCTGTCAAAATCTGGACAAACTCGACGAATTTACGGCAAAATGCGCGGATGAAAAAAATTCTGGTACTCAACGGACCCAACCTGAACCTGCTCGGCAGCCGCGAGCCGGGAGTTTATGGTCGCGTCACGTTAGATGAAATTAACCAGAAATTATCGCAAATTGCCGCCCAAAACGGCGCAGATATATCCACTTTGCAAAGCAATGGCGAAGCCGAACTGATCACTCGCATTCATACAGCTCGCAGCGACGGTACAAATTTCATTATCATTAACCCTGCTGCCTTCACGCATACCAGCGTGGCACTGCGCGATGCGCTGGCAGCTGTAGCCATACCCTTTGTCGAAGTACATCTTTCCAACGTGCATGCACGTGAACCGTTCCGCAAGGAATCTTATTTTTCTGACCTGGCCGTGGGCGTCATCAGCGGTCTGGGGGCAATGGGTTACGAACTCGCGCTGCAATATGCGCTAAATCATTCTGTAAGGAGTTAAACATGGATTTACGCAAAATCAAGACACTGATCGAACTGGTAGAAAACTCCGGCATCGCCGAACTGGAAATTAGCGAGGGCGAAGAGCGTGTACGTATTTCCCGCTCATCCTCCCTGCCCCCGGTTTACGCACAAGCTCCGATGCAGCAGGCCGCGCCGCTAGCCCAGGTTGCTGTGGCTGCACCTGCCGCTCCCGCAGCACCTGCCGCACCGGAAGGCCATATCGTCAAATCGCCCATGGTCGGCACTTTTTACCGCTCCGCTTCCCCTGGCTCCAAAGCATTTGTGGATGTCGGCCAATCCGTCAGCGCCGGCGAAACATTGTGCATCATCGAGGCGATGAAACTGCTCAACGAAATCGAGTCTGACCAAAGCGGCGTCATCAAGGCTATCCTGGTTGAAAACGGCCAGGCGGTGGAATTCGGTCAACCATTGTTCATCATTGGATAACATTATGACTGGTGCGTACATAACCCTACGCCCGTTTCGGTGCAGGCTAACGTGAGCATAGCGAACGTTAAGCTGCGAAGCAGCGGCCGTAGCCACAATGGTCAGGCAGTCGAATTCGACCAGCCGCCTATTATCGGTTAATGGTGCACACAGCACCTCAGCAGGAGTTCCCATAATATGTTTGAAAAAATACTGATCGCCAACCGCGGTGACCAGCCGCCGACAGGCGGCGCAGAGGCGCAGCCAAATTGCCCTGCGGCTGCAAGCCGCATGTGCTATTTCAACGCGGAGGTAACCCATGTTTGAAAAGATACTAATTGCCAACCGCGGTGAAATTGCCCTGCGCATTCAGCGAGCCTGTCGCGAAATGGGCATCAAGACGGTCGCCGTGCACTCGGAAGCCGACGCCGAAGCCAAATATGTCAAGCTGGCCGATGAGTCGGTATGTATCGGCCCGGCACCTTCTTCGCTTAGTTACCTGAATATCCCCGCGATTATCAGCGCGGCGGAAGTCACCGACGCGCAAGCCATCCATCCCGGCTACGG
>JBGPPE010000151.1:0-6356 GCA_041488395.1 Gallionellaceae bacterium | reverse complement strand
TTTATTTATGTTTTCTGTAATCTGGTTACGTCAGTCTTGTACCCATAAGCGACATAGAGCGTTCCCGTGAACGGACATTCTACGTAAATTGAGGCTGCTCACCCGCTTCTGGGCAAGTCCCACTCAAATGGCAAGGTTAGGCAGTTATCCGCCGGATGGTGTTTTGAGAACTAAGAACTGAATCAGCGCTATTAGCCAATAAACAGAAGTGCCGAGCCCGACTAGCAGCAAGAGCCTAGCAATGTTTATTTTCCATGTAGAAACATAGCGAATCCACATCAGACCTACATTCTGAGCTGTGCATTCTGCGCTACGAACTACAAGCAATGCAGGTAGGTCAGCATTGATTGACATAATTTCCAATCCAATTTCTTCCTTGGAGGATAGGTTATCAAAAATTAAAATGTGGCGATTATCTTGATCGGTCATTTGTTCGTAATGTCGGACGGGCCACAAATTTACATAATGAGGTTTCCAATTAAATACAAGCTCAACCTTGTTTGCAGTTTCTCTACCAGTATTTATGATACTTATTGAAGCAGTACACACTTTTTGTGTCGGCGTAATAACGTTGCCTTGAGCATCACGGAGAGGCTCCTGAACTAGGAACGTGAATGAATGCGGGCTTCCCCAAATTAGCTTCGCTTTTGCCTTGATACCCACATTTAGGAACCAAGTTATGAATGGGATTAGTAGGGATACAATTTCTTTGCCGAATGTAGATATGAACTCCATTGGTTCTCCTATTATCACAACTTGATATCTATATGCCTAACAGTTATTAGACAGATACGCCGATCCGTATTAGCAATCGTAGCAAGCGTAGGGCGCAATTATTATTGCGCCGAATGAAACATCCGGTGCAATGCACTACGTTTATTGCACCCTACGCACTGATTAGATCACCATAAAACTCGTCAACTTCGACGCCTCCACATCGAATGTCGCCGTCGCCCTGCATCCCATCCGCCGGTTTCTTGCGCCAATCAGGCAATCTGCAAAATCGGCAGTGCTGTCTTTCCAGATGAACAATGCTTCCTCGATGACAGGCTCATCTTCAAACTGGATATCGCTTGCATCCAGCAAACCTGAAATGGCTTCAATGATCTGATTTTTTTGTACTGTATATCGGCTGCGCAGCACCCATTCAGTTTCCATGAGCACCAACTGGTTTACGTAAACGCGTTGCCCTGCCGCAACTTCGCGCTTGAACAGCTTGCGCGCCTTGTCAAACTGGGCTTCGTCGTCCCTAACCAGAAAACGAACAAGAACGTTGGTGTCGATTCCAAGCATCAGCGTGACAGTTGCTCAACAGGAACAGGCTTTCTGCCCTTCTTGTGCAGCATGCCAGCCAGATCGGCAACAATCTTGCTTTTCACACGCATGACAACGGTGCCATCCGGCATCAAAGTAAAAGTCATGCGGTCGCCGGGTTTCATGCCAAGGCCATCCCGAATTTCCTTGGGGATGGTCGTTTGGCCCTTGCTTGTCAGTGTGGCATCGGTGGTCATGGTTAACTCCTTTATTCCTTACAAAGCTTATTGTAGTAAGGAGTAACTAAAAAGGCAATTAGGAAACAATGATGTTTCATTTCATCTTTCCTTGAATTGAATCACCACGGTTCCGTTTTCATGCAATGACTAGTGACTGTGCAGCTTTTCCTGCAGCCATACTTTAATCAGTGACTGGTATGGCACATCACGCGAGTTCGCCGCGGCTTTGATGGAGTCCAGAAGATGCTGGGGCAGTCTTAGTGAAATTGTTTTGGTTGTTGGCTTCAAGTTAGGCAGCACAACCCGTTTGGCTTTTGACCAGTCCAGATACTCTGTGGAATCGTGTGTTTCCCAAAATGCCTGTTCCTCAGATTCATTGGCAAATTTTGGAACGGCTTTAAGTCGTTTGCTCATAAATCGTGCGCTCCTTTCTGTGCATGTCCCTGGCCGAAATGACGCGTATCTTTTTACCCGCATTACGCAGGGTGAAAGTGATATGCAACGCCCGCCCTTCATCTGTTTTACCCAGCAAGCGTAGGGCGCAATCATTATTGCGCCGAATGAGACATCCGGTGCAATGCGCTACACTTATTGCACCCTACACATCTAATGCGTTTAGGTTAAAGCTGAGATCAGCGTAACTAAAGTGGTCAGGTTCGATTATTACAGT
The DNA here is from genome assembly GCA_041488395.1 of Gallionellaceae bacterium. GTDB lineage: Bacteria > Pseudomonadota > Gammaproteobacteria > Burkholderiales > Gallionellaceae > 39-52-133. Next base: position 4,193 of record JBGPPE010000151.1, on the reverse strand, counting down.
CTCAAGCCGCGATCTCATCAATCAGCTCTGGATGCTTGTCCAGCAGCCTGAACAGGTTGACCACCGCAGCGACCGGCTTCGCCTTACCGTTCTCGTATCTGGAGAAAGCATTGACCCCTCCCCCCGCAATTTCCGCGGCACGCCGCTGGGATAACTTGAGTTTCTTGCGAATACGGGCAAGTTCGGCTGCGTCTTCGGCATCAACTTTCAGGCGCAGCTTTTCCAGTGCAGCCGCATAACGCGCACCTTCCTTGCCCGCAAACTCTATCTCTCCACACTCCGGGCAATGCCAGCCATCTACGGCGCGAACTGTGGCATGGTGGCCACGGTATTCGATCACCACATCCTTCTTGCCGCGAACCATGTCGCCTTTCTCGCAATTCAGGCACAGGTGTTTCATTTCATCTCTCCTTGAATTGAATTACAACGCTTCCATTTTCACGCAGAGTCACTTTGATGTAAGCCACCGGGCCTGACTTCAAGGCCGCGTGATAGACGTCTTGCCATATCTTGTGATCAGCATTCGTGGTCATGCTTTTATAAAGGTCTTTCTGCTTGAGCCCCAACACAACCGCCACCGCCTGCTCACTGGAAAGCCCCAATGCCGCAGCGCCAGTCAATGCTGTGGCAGTAAAAACATTCACGCCACGCTGTTCAACGACTCGCTGAACCTCGGATAGCAAGTAATGGGGCTTCTTTTTCTCCATGCGCAAATATAACCTATTAGGTTACAAATAACAATTCAGCAATCTGACGTTAGCTATTGTCGAAATTAAACAACCACCGGTTTTATGCGGTGGTTGTTTGGGTTTCGAAACCTATTTAACGACGACAGGCATACCTTCACCCGGAAAATACTTCTCGCAAAACCCGCACGGCGCATGCGGCAGAAACGCCGGGATGCGGTAGTACTTGTCCCTGATCTGTTTCAACACCACATCGCGATACAGCTCGTAATCGAAGTCATAGCCCAGCACCAGATACAGCGTTGCACCGTGCAGCTGCAGCGGCTTGCTTTCCACCTTGCTGAAGTAAGGCGCGTACTGCAGCAGCACCGGCTCGGCCTTGGTCAGGATGAGGATGTTGCGGCCGTTGAACGGGCGGAAGTCGGTGATGAGGTCGTCCTGGCGCGCGTGCAGCCCGCCTTCGCCGAACACGAAGAAATTCTTGCCGTAGTGATAGGAGATGATCGCCGAGGGTGAATAACCATCGGTGGCCAGCAGGAACTGCTGTTCTTCGTAGGGGCGAATCTTCTCCACTATTTCATCGGTCTTGAGGGTGAACACGATGCTTGTGTACAGCTTGTTGTTCTGCCAGGTTTGCATCGGCAGCAACGCGATGGTCAGCACCACGGCCAGATGCGCCGCTGTGAACCAGACCATGAATTTGATCATGCTGAGCAGCTGCTCGCGCGACAGCAGCTGGAACAGCAGCAGGTAGGCAAACGGATAGAACGCCAGCACCCAGTGCAGGCCGATCACCTTCTTGAACGACAGCAGGGTAAACACGGCGAGCGGCACGACGAAGGCAAAGAAAAACAGCCTGAACGACCCTGCCGATATTTTGCTCCAGAAGCCTGTGCGATTTTTGAACAGGAAGTAGAGCAGCGGCGGCGTCAGCAGGTAGACCTGCGTGCCGAGGTAAATCGCCAGCTTGCCCGGCGAGAACTGCGCGCCTTCGTTGCGGGTGTACAGGTTGAACAGGATGTTGTCCCAGCAGTGGGTGTAGTTCCAGTAGATATTGACCAGCGCAAACGGCAGTGCGGCCAGCAACAGCAGCGCGAAGCCCTGCCACTTGCGGCTGTCCCGCACGGCAAAAATAAAATAAGCCAGATAGGCCAGCCCCAGCAGCACGGCAAAGTATTTCGACAGAAAGGCCATGCCGAAAAACACACCCGCCAGGGCATACCAGGCCAGTTTGTCCTTGTGCAGCGCCTGATACAGCGCTGCGACCGAGAGAAAAACAAACAGGATCAGTGGCGTGTCGGTGGTGACCAGCACGTTCAGCAGGTTGAGCGGAGAGATCAGGAACAGGATGGCGACCAGCGCGGCCTTGTTTTCATCCTCGCGCCTGAGCAGGTAGTAGATGCCGAGGCCGATCAGGGTGGAGTTGAGGATCGCGGGCAGGCGCAGGATCACTTCGGCGCTGCCCAGATACAGCAGCAGGTGCAGGAACCAGCCCACCATGGGCGGATGGTCGTAATAGCCGAAATCGAGATGGCGCGCCCACACGATGAAATAGGCTTCATCGCCGGACATCGGCAGGATGCTGGCGAAGATGAGCTTGAAGGCCAGCGTGGCCCACAGGACGTATTTGAAAGACTGAGCCAGGTTCATGATTCTTGGCTCGTGTTCAGCCAGAAATGATCATTAGAACGTTCGTGGTGAGCTTGTCGAACCACATGCACCGTAACTCCATGCCCTTCGACAAGCTCAGGGCGAACGGATATGGTGAAAGAGCTTAGGAGTAATGAACAATCTGGGTTCATGATTTACGCGTAACTCACTAGCTCACCACCACCTGTGCAGCACCTGCCTCCAGACGGCCAATGACAGCCGCCATGCCAAACCCTTCCGCATGCAGGCGCTGCACGATGCCTGCCGCCGCATCGGCCGCACAGGCGATCAGCAGGCCGCCGCTGGTTTGCGGGTCGGTCAGCAGGTTGTGCTGCCATTCGGCCAGCTGCGGTGCCAGCTGCACTTCGTGGCCGTAGCTTTGCCAGTTGCGCGTGGAGGCGCCGGTGACGAAGCCCTGCTGTGCCAGTTGTTCGGCGACAGGCAGCAACGGCAACCTGGGAAATTCCAGTTGTGCGGTCAGTTTGGAGCCGCGGCAAATGCCGAGCAGGTGGCCGAGCAGGCCGAAGCCGGTGACGTCGGTCATGGCGTGCACGCTGTCCATTTCGGCCAGCCAGCTGCCCGGTGTATTCAGCTGGGTGGTGCTGCGCAGCATCTCGGCGTAGCCTTCTGCTGTCAGTGCATTCTTCTTCAGCGCCGCGCTGAGTATGCCCACTCCCAGTCCCTTGGCGAGGATCAGCACATCACCGGCGTGCGCCTGGTTGTTGCGCTTGACCTGATCCGGATGCACCACACCCAGCGCCACCAGGCCGTAGATCGGCTCCGGCGCATCGATCGAATGGCCGCCTGCCACCGGGATACCGGCCTGCGCGCAGACGGAGGCACCGCCGGCGAGTATCTGCTGTATGGTTGCCAGCGGCAGCGAATTGATCGGCATGCCGACGATGGCCAGCGCCAGGATGGGCTTGCCGCCCATGGCATATACATCGGACAGGGCATTGGTGGCGGCGATGCGGCCGAAGTCGAAGGCATCGTCGACGATGGGCATGAAGAAATCGGTGGTGGCGATAATCGCCTGGTTGTCGTTCAGGCGATAGACGGCGGCATCGTCACCGCTCTCGATGCCCACCAGCAGATCAGGGAAGGCCTGCGCCAGCGGCGCATTGCCCAAGATTTCGCGCAGCACGGCCGGGGCGATTTTGCAGCCGCAACCGCCGCCATGCGAGAGTTCGGTCAGACGTACACTCATCAGCGCAGACTCACACCGTTCGCTTCGCCGGAGAATCCGGGAAAGGCACTCACTACGCCGGCGCCGAATTTCTTGGCGAGGCGGTCGGCAAAGCCTTCGTGAGTGGTGAAGTCGACGATGTTATCTTCCTTGATGACATCGCGCGCCACACTCTCCACGCTGCCCATCTCGTCCGCCAGCCCCATTTCTATGCTCTTCTGCCCGGTCCAGAACAAACCGCTGAATGTTTCCGGTGTTTCCTTCAGGCGCTTGCCGCGGCCTTCGCGAACGACCGCGATAAACTGCTGATGAATTTCCTCCAGCATCTGTTTGGTAAAGGCCTCATGCTTGGGATTACGCGGCGAGAAGGGATCCATGAAGCCCTTGTTCTCGCCTGCCGTCAGCAGGCGGCGCTCTACCCCCAGTTTCTGCATGGTGCCGGTGAAGCCGAAGCCATCCATCAGCACGCCGATGGAACCGACGATGCTGGCCTTGTTCACATAGATCTTATCGGCCGCAGCGGCGATGTAATAGCCGCCGGAAGCGCACATGTCTTCCACCACCACATACAAGGGGATTTTCGGATACTTGGCGCGCAGGCGGCGGATCTCGTCGTTTACATAGCCCGATTGCACCGGGCTGCCACCGGGGCTGTTGATGCGCAGGATCAC
>JBGPPE010000150.1:0-6358 GCA_041488395.1 Gallionellaceae bacterium | reverse complement strand
CCCGATGTCTGGCAGTCAAGCAGCCTGTGGCACCCGCGCGCTGACGCTTCCGGCTCAGATCGGGATGCGGCGGGTAGAACCCGCCCTACCTGCTGCTGATTAACCGCGTGACGGCAACGAAGCCCGCAGACTGTCCACGCTGAACGATTTCACCCCGGTCGCATCCTGAAACACCTTGAACACTTTCTCGGTGACCGCATCCGACTTCACAAAATCGCCGTACGCCTGCGCCAGCAGCGCCCGGTATTCCGCCTTGAGTTCGGCATCACTGCTGCCCGTAAAAGTGTGGCGCGCCATGTACTGGTTGAAACGCTTGAGGATGTGCAGGCGGTTCACGTTGACCACTGCCTGCTGATACTCGACCTCGAGGAAATTCAGGAATTCTTCCGCCGAAGAGAGTTGGCCCAATGCTGTTGCGATGTCGCTCATGTCTTTTCCTTTTAAGAGTGGCTGGCCGGATGCGCGGCAATCTCGATATAAATCTGCTGCAAATCGTCCGCGGCCGGCGCCTGCTTGGTGCGGTAGGAAAACTCGCGCACCTTGTTCAGGATCACCAGCGCCTCCACTTTGCTGAGCACGATGCCCATCTCGGCATAGGCCTGGATCACCGCACTGGTGCCGGAATGCTTGCCCAGCACCATGCGGTGCGCCATGCCCACTTCGGCGGGGTCGAACGGCTGGTAATTGCGCGGATCTTTCAGCAGGCCATCGACATGGATACCCGCCTCGTGGGTGAACACTCCCGCGCCGACGATGCTCTTGTTGCGCGCCACGGCGTGGCCGGAAGCCGCCGCCACCATGCGCGACAGCTCGGGATACGCCTGCATGTTCACCCTGCTCTCGATATCGTGGATGTGGCGCAAGGCCATCACCACCTCTTCCAGCGGCGCGTTGCCGGCACGTTCGCCCAGCCCGTTCACCGTGGTGTTCACATGCGTCGCCCCGGCGCGCACCGCCGCCAGCGTGTTGGCCGTGGCCATGCCGAAATCGTCGTGCGCGTGCATCTCCAGCTGCATGTCTATGGTCTGGCTGAGCAGCTCGATGCGGCTATGGGTGATAAAGGGATCGAGCAGGCCCAGCGTGTCGGCAAAGCGGAAGCGCAGTGCGCCGCTGTCCTGCGCGGCCTCGGCCACGCGGCGCACGAAGTCGATGTCGGCACGCGAAGAATCCTCGCCGCCCACACACACGAAAAAGCCCAGGTCGGCCGCCTTGCGCACATACTCGCGCACCGTGGCCAGCACCCACTCGCGGCTCTTGCCCAGCTTGTGTTCGATATGAATGTCGGAAACCGGGATCGACAGGTTGACCCAGTCCACCCGGCAGCGCGCCATGGCCGCCAGATCGTTGTCGTGCATGCGCCCCCACACCATCAGCCCGGCCTGCAGCTCCTGCTCGGCGATGGCATTAATCACCTCGCACTCCGCCTCACCCATCACCGGCACGCCCACTTCCAGCTCGGACACGCCCGCCTCTACCAGCGCATGCGCAATGGCAATCTTCTCTTCGGCCGTAAAGGCGACCCCCGCCGTCTGCTCGCCATCGCGCAGCGTCGTGTCGTTGATCGTGACCATGGTGCTGTTGGGTTTTCTGTACATATCGTTGCCCTCTCGCCTTCATGGTCAGCAACAACTGTGCCACTCCCAAAAGACGAGTTTTTATTGATATGAATCAGACAGATATTTTTTATCGCCGAGAAGCGCAGGCAAGACAAAACAGACAAACGGGAGGTTTGTAGGATTTGCGACAAAAGGGGAAAGCGTAAAAAAACTGGGGGAAAATTTGCTGCGAAAAACGTGCAAACTATTTTGCAGCTAGCCCTTTAACATGGCGATATTTTCTGTTCTGGCTAAGGTTACCGCCATGACAAATTCGCAACATCACCCTTGAATTTCGGTGGAGCTGTAACGGGAAAGTCTGTCTTTAGAAGCGGCGAAAGAACGCAGGCACATGGCAAGACTGGAAAAACTGACTGGCTTGTGCAGTACTTTCCAGGGGCTGTCTACCACACCTCTCATAAACTCCGAGGAAGTCTCACCAGTGATAACAACAGCATGAATCGGTTCCTTCTGTCTCTGCTGTAACGCTACCAGAAAATCCAGTCCGGCAAGCTCACCGGCCAGCGAGTAATCGACAATGAAGCAGTCCGCAGCAGCGATATCATCCTGCCTTAGCGCTTCTTCTGCGTTGTTGAAATGTCGAACCACGGCCCCCAATCCTTGCAGCAGATTTACCAGCCCATCAGCGACCAGTTCATCATCTTCCAGCACAACAATTCTCATATCCCGTATGAGCAGTTCATCTTCGATTTCCGCTGCGCTTCTGTTGACGGATAACATCTCCGTAATTGAATGTTTGCCATCAAGTGGCAGGCTGAACGCAAATACCGAGCCCGTCCCCAATCTCGAATGACAAGTTATTTCGCCGCCAAGCACCGACAATGCCCGCTTGCAAATGGACAAGCCCAGACCTAATCCAGCTTCACGGCTGCGTTGACGGTTGGAGACTTGATAGAACTCGTCGAAGATCTGGGAGACATTTTCTTCTGAAATTCCAATGCCGGTATCCCACACCTGCAATTTCACTTTACCGCCATGGATACGTGCGCTGACCAGAACGCCGCCGTGTGAAGTGAACTTGATCGCATTGGAGAGCAAATTCATCAACACGGATTTCAGGAGGCCGATGTCCGTGCTGAGGATCAGCTGCTTGTTCATAGGGAAATAGAAGCGGAATCGCAACTGCTTGTCCAGCGCGGCCTGGGAAAAATTATGTTCCAGCCAGTTGAACAGCTCTGCCAGATTGAACGAAGTGTATTGGGGCTTGATCATGCCGGCATCGAATTTCGAAATATTCAACAGCTGATCCAGCAAGTCAGAGAACGTTTTCATCGACGCATCCAGTTTCTCGATCAGTTCATTCTGGCGTTGCGTCGGCGAGGTGAATTTCAAGGCATGTACAAACAGGCTCGCAGCAGAAACCGGCTGTCTCAGATCGTGCCCTGCGGAGGCGAGAAAACGGGTCTTGGCGAGTTCCTTCCCTTCAAGCTGACGTATCAAATCGAGCTGCATCTCCTCATAACGCTTGCGCTCGGTGATGTCGAGTATGACGCCTATGATGCCGACCGGATTACCGCTACTGTTGACTATGCGTGCCTTGTGAAAGATCACATCGTGGCGCGTGCCGTCGGCATGCATGACCCTGCTCTCGTATATCTGCACCGCCTCCGGCGAGTCCAGCAATTCAAGATCCTTGTCGCGGTAAACTGCTGACAATTGTTGCGGAGAGATATCGAACACGGTCTTGCCGATAATATCTTCCGGTGCTTTCCCGATGAATTCGGCAAACGCGCTGTTGCAGCCGGTATATTGCCCAAGTGCGTTCTTGTAGAACACCGGTACCGGCATCGTTTGCAGCAGCGACTCGCTGAACGCGAGACTTTCCTGTAGCGCGGACTCACTCCTCTTGCGCTCGGTGATGTCACTGGCCATAGCCATCATCAGCTTCTCGCCATCGAGATCGAGTACGGTCACGCGAACCTCTACCGGAAATGTACTGCCATCCTTGCGGCGATGAGTGGAAATAAAGCTGTTGGGCCGATCCAATTTAAACTTGTCCCAGCGCAGGCGTTCGCTTGCCAGATCAAAGCCGGGAACGATGTCTGCCACGTCCATCTGGAGCAGCTCCTCTCTGGGGTAACCCAGGCTGTCACAGGCTTGATAATTGACATCGATGAAGTGACCATCAAAATCAGAAACAAATACTGCATCGGCAGCATGCTGGATCAATACTTTGTAGAGTGAACCACTTTGTTGCGCGCGTCGCTCTGCCTCCTTACGCGCCTTAACGGCGATAAGCAGCTCTTCTTTGAGGCGATCGTAATCGGTGGGATTAAAGCTCAAGGTTGTCCCTGCTCAAACAAATTCAGTCGGATATCCGGGCCACCAGAGGATTCATAGTGACGCACACTAGCAACAAAAGACCATGTTGCCAATAGGCCATTAAAACCTGCGGCCGCTATTGCTGGCAAACACATGCCGACAGAATAGGCGAGCGACAGAGAAGTTGCGGTGAAGACTTATGTACGACGCGCGCTAAGGCAACTCATAGCCGAACCCGCGCATCACCGCTCTCGCCTTCTCACTCTTCAGAAAAGCAAGAAACGCCTGCGCCGCAGCCGGGTCTTTCGCGCCGGACAGCAGCACCGCACTCTGCCGGATGGGGTTGTGCAATTCGGGCGGCACCTGCCACCAGGAACCCGCAGTTACCTTGCCATCACGCATAACCTGCGACAGCGCGATGAAAGCCAGATCGGCTTTCTCGGTCGCAGCCAGCTGCCAGGTCTGCGTGACGTTGTCGCCCTTGGTCAGCTTTTCCTGTATCGAATTCCACATCGTCAATTTCACCAGTGTCTCTTTCGCTGCCAGGCCATAGGGCGAGAAAAGAGGATTGGCGATCGCCAGCCTGTTGAAATTGCCCTTGTTGAGCACCGCCCCCCTGTCATCCACCAGATCGGGCTGCGCACTCCACAGCACCAGCCTGCCTGTGGCATAAACGAATCGCGAATCAGCAACCGCAAAGCCTTCCTGCATCAGGCGTTTCGGAATCCCTTCGTCTGCAGAGAGAAATACGTCAAACGGCGCGCCAGCCTTGATCTGCGTATACAACTTGCCGCTGGCAGCAAAGGTGACCTTCACCGTGTGCCTGCTTTCCTTCTGGAACAGCGCCACGATGCGCTCCATCGGCGCAGCGAAATTCGCTGCCACCGCAGCACTCACCTCAGCCGCGCGCACCGGCGCACTCAGCAAACCGCACAACAGCAAGACCGCAGCAACATGGCCGCGCAAAGAAATAGGCATCATCAAACTCCGGATCAGAATGGTTGCCATGATAACAAGCTGGGTGAAGTCCGGCGACAAACTGGCTGGCCTTGCATTTGACACATCAGCAATGGCAAAGTAAGGCCAGACCCCTGCTCGCATGCTTTATTGCTTTATTGATGTATCGATGCACTTTGACTGGCTTTGTTTTGCCCATAAAAACACCTCCGTTTGTTAGGGGGAGGTGTCAATTATTTTGGGGGAAGATTAGGAGAGCGAACTTGAGCGTTGGGTTAGGATTTTCCGATTTAAAAAACACCATAACGTTAAACGCAATATTCATGCTCTTAATCACACGTCACAGTTTTGTCCAATGCTTTTGGCACGCCAGCGCTACAACCTTTTGTACATACATATTTTTCAGCAGGAATTTTATGATCTTTCTCACCTTCATATCCGCAATTCTCTGTAATAAAACCGAACTGTTTTAGTTGGTATGTTGCACCAGACAATGGAGTACGCCCGCCGGCATGACATGAAAACCCACTCCCCTCGAAAACACACTCTTCATTAAATGGATACTCCCTAAAACTTTTTTCATCGGGAGTACCATCCTTATTTATTTTGTCTGTAAATAAGATAGTCAAAGGCTCACAGCCACCATCTGAAATGTCGATATTTATCGAACTGGTATATAGATGTGCAACAGCGAGGCAGCCCGCATTTGCATTAAATGAAAAGAATACACATATGAAAAATAGAAACAAACGCATTATTTACTCCTAACGTAGAGCTAACCGGCGCTGCGCGGCTTTATCACGCAGCGTCCAGCGACCGAAGGGAGCGAGGTTGAGCGCCATGTTAGGAATCACGAAACATGACCGCGAGCGAGTCCAAGAAATGATATTTCTCCGGCCGCAACGTATTGAAACTGCGACCGCCATCACTTTCGGTCTTGATGTTGAAGTTACCGGATTTCAATTCCGCAACCATCCAATCTACAAATACGCCAAGACTTGGTGCGATCGCAATCTTTCTTTCTTCATCACGCCCGAAATTAATGACTTGACCGAAAGTACCCTTTTCATCTGGATCGAGATCAACACCTAGGTAGTTGCCAGCCCAGTCGTATGCGAAAGGTATCCATCGGTTGTTTACATATAAGCAGCGGACAAAACCCGGTGGAACGGAAGTGGCACTACTGTTGAGGGAGGCTAGTGACTCCGGGCTTGACTGGCAAAGAACATCTTTCCAAGACAGCCACTCCGACAGCACCCGACTTAACGGTATGAATGTCAGCCCGTACCACGGGCCAGTATGAATTTCCATCTTCTGCCCGTTGTGCCATCGGTATAACTCAACGAACCCGGCTGGCAACGTCAAATCTAGCGCTGCTGCGAAAGCTTGTAGTTCATCCTCGGTAGCGGATTTATATCCGAGAGAACCTCGGGAAGGTTATTTACAAGCCATTCTTCGAGAGCAATAAACGACGACATTTGATTCCTAACAGTTATTAGACTGACCCACCGGTCAGCATTATT
>JBGPPE010000149.1:0-6441 GCA_041488395.1 Gallionellaceae bacterium | reverse complement strand
CTATTTATTTATAGGACCGCCTAAAATTTCGCGGATAGAAGTTAAACTAGCTTCTCAATAATCATCCATTCAAAAAGGGGAATCGCCCCCCTAAAAACCCTAATACCAGTTCTATTTAACTTCAATCCAATTGGATAGTTTTTCGCTACATCACTTACATCAAAATCACGTCATACTGCTCCTGGTTATACAGCGTCTCCACCTGCAGCGAGATCGGCTTTTCGATAAATACCGAGAGCTGCGCCAGGCTTTGCGATTCGTCTTCCAGGAACATGTCGATCACCGGTTGCGAGGCGAGGATGCGGTATTCGCGCGCGTTGAACTGGCGTGCTTCGCGCACGATCTCGCGCTGGATCTGGTAGCACACGGTTTGCGCGGTTTTCACTTCGCCGCGTCCCTGGCAGGTGGGGCAGGGCTCGCACAGCACATGGGCCAGGCTTTCGCGGGTGCGCTTACGCGTCATCTCTACCAGGCCCAGTGAAGAAAAGCCGTTCACGGTGATGCGGGTGTGGTCGAGGGTGAGGGCTTTCTTGAATTCATCCAGCACGGCGTTGCGGTGGTCGGGCGAGTCCATGTCGATAAAGTCGCAGATGATGATGCCGCCGAGGTTGCGCAAACGCAGCTGGCGCGCGATTACCTGTGCGGCTTCGAGGTTGGTCTTGAAGATGGTGTCGTCGAAGTTGCGCCCGCCGACAAAGCCGCCGGTGTTGACGTCCACAGTAGTGAGCGCTTCGGTCTGGTCGAAGATCAGGTAGCCACCAGATTTCAAATCGACGCGGCGCGACAGCGCCTTTTCGATTTCCTCTTCCACCGCATACAGGTCAAACAGCGGGCGCGCACCCAGGTAGTGTTCCAGCTTGGGGATGGCCGAGTCGATGTAGTCCTGGGCAAAGGCCAGCATGCGCTCGTGCGTCTCGCGTGAGTCGACCAGCATGCGTGAAGTATTTTCGCTGACAAAATCGCGCAGCACGCGCAGGCTGATGTCCAGCTCCTGATACAGCAGGGTGGGTGTGCTGATGCCCTTGGCGCGCTGCTGCAGGTTGCGCCACAGTTTGTCGAGATAGGCGATGTCGGCGAGAAACTCGCTGTCGCTGGCGGTCTCGGCCAGGGTGCGGATGATGTAGCCGCCCTTGTTGTCGGCGGGCAGCAGGTTTTGCAGCTTGTCGCGCAGCAGTTTGCGCTCGGCTTCGTTCTCGATGCGCTGCGAAACGCCGATATTGTTTTCCTGCGGCAGGTAAACCAGCAGGCGGCCGGCGATGCTGATCTGGGTGGACAGGCGCGCGCCCTTGGTGCCGATCGGCTCCTTGATCACCTGCACCAGCAGGCTTTGCCCCTCGAACAGCACCTTCTCGATCGGCTTGGCGGCATCGCCGCTGGAGGTGCGGTTTTCCCAGATGTCGGCCACATGCAGAAAGGCGCAGCGCTCCAGGCCGATGTCGATAAAGGCCGACTGCATGCCGGGCAGCACGCGCTTGACGCGGCCGACATACATGTTGCTGACCATGCCGCGGTGGCTGCCGCGCTCGATGTGCAGTTCCTGCACGATGCCTTGCTGCAGTACGGCAACGCGGGTTTCCTGCGGGGTTACGTTGATAAGTATGTCGTCACTCATGGTGCGGGATATCCAAAAGAATGCAAAATTTCTGTGGTCTCGTACAGGGGCAGCCCCATCACGCCGGAGTAGCTGCCTTCAATGCGCTGTACGAAGGCGCCGGCAAGCCCCTGGATGCCGTAGGCGCCGGCCTTGTCATGCGGTTCGCTGCTGAGCAGGTAGCGGCGGATGCGCTCTTTGCTCAGCGTGGCAAAGGTGACCTCGGTGCTGGACAGGCGCAGCTCGGTGCGCTCGCCCGAGGTCACCGCCACGGCAGTGAGCACCTGGTGCTTGCGCCCGGACAGCAGGCGCAGGGTGGCGGCTGCCTCGCTGTGGTCGCGCGGCTTGCCGATGATCTGGTTGTCGAGGACAACGGTGGTGTCGGCGCCCAGCACGGGATACAGCGGCAGGCGGCGGTAATGCAGCGAGTCCCGGGCGGCTTTCACCTTGGCGCGGCAGACGCGCTGCACATACTCGGCCGGGGCCTCGTTGGCGTGCGGGGTTTCATCCACATCGGGAATGCGGCGCGGGTCATCGCGCAACAGCAGGATCTGGAAACTGATGCCTATCTGTTTCAGCAATTCGCGCCGGCGCGGACTTTGCGAAGCGAGGTAAATGTGCGGCTGCCTGATCATGCTGATAAGGATACCTTAAACCCAAATTATCCATTAGTACAAAACAGTGTCATTCCCATGAACAATAAAATTAACATTAATTGTAGGAGCGGGCCAAAAGTTTTTAGGGCAGCCGATGAAATTAGTATCGCTTTAAACGAGAAACAGAATTAAAGGATTACTCGCGGTGATAGGGATGGTTGTGCAGCAGGCTGTGCGCCCGGTACAGCTGCTCGGCCAGCAGCACGCGCACCATGCCGTGCGGCAGCACCATGGCAGAAAGGGCCAGCATCAGGTTGGCCGTGCTGCGCACGGATTCATGCAGGCCATCGGCCCCGCCGATAATGAAGGCCACATCGCGGCCGCCGCGCAGCCAGTCCTGCAGGTGCTGGGTGAGCTGTTTGGTGGTGAGGTGGCTGCCGCGTTCATCCAGCACCACGCGGAACACATCGTGCGGCAGGGCGGCGCGGATGCGCTGCGCTTCGGCTTCCATGATCTGTGCCACAGTCTTGCCGGTGGTGCGCGGTTCCGGCTTGATTTCCACCAGCTCGATTTTGGCCTCGCGCGGCATGCGCTTGGCATATTCGTTGAAGCCGCTGGTGATCCAGTCCGGCATCTTGTGGCCGACGGCGAGGATGAGCAGTTTCATGGTTGTTCTAGAAACAAGGGCTGGTCCGCAGATTACGCAGATTACACAGATTAAGGGTGATTCGGATAACTCGAACAGATTGGCTGGTTTGCAAATGCGAGAGGGCGCAGGTGTCTGGCAGGCCGCACCCGCTCAGCGGGTGAAATGTTTTAATCTGCGTCAATCTGCGCAATCTGCGGATAAACAGATTTTGCCTTACGTGCCCGGGCGCGGCGGGTATTTTCCCCACAGTTCTTCCAGGTTGTAATAGGCGCGTACGCCGGGCTGCATTACGTGTACCAGGATTTCGCCCAGGTCGATCAGCACCCATTCGCCGCTCTTTTCACCTTCGCTGCTCAGTACCGGCACGCCCTGTTCCTGCATTTTTTTCATAACGTTGTCGGCCAGCGCGCGGGTCTGGCGGTTGGAGCTGCCGCTGCAGATGATCATGCGATCAAACAGCTGGCTCTGCTTGCTGGTGTTGATGACGTTGATGTCGGTGCCTTTGATGTCTTCCAGCGCGGCGACGATAGCCTGGGTTTTTTCTTCTAGAGTTAGCATGATGTGTACAGGTGATGAGTGTGTATGTATTGGTTAACGCTATCCGGCAACAGATAGCGCAGGTTCTTGTGTTCGGCGCAACGCTTGCGGATATCGGTGGCGGAGATATCCAGCAGCGGCATGTCCAGCACCAGCACGCTGCCGCCGGGTGCTTCGCGTAAGGCCGCCGGCGAGGGCACCAGGCGCTGCTGGTAGTGCTCGCGCAGCGCCGGATTGGCATCCGCCATCGCATTGCCCAACGGTTTGCCAGGGCGCTGGATGACGATCAGGTGGGCCAGCTCAAACAAACGCTGCCACTCATGCCAGGTGTGAAACTGCAGAAAGGCATCGCTGCCGATCAAGAGGCACAGCGGCTGCTCGCCCACTTCGCTGCGCAAGGCAGTGAAAGTGTCGACGCTGTAGCACGGGTCGCTGCGGCCGGCTTCGCGCTCGTCCAGCACAAAGCCGGCTTGCCCCTGAATGGCGAGGCGCACCATGGCCAGCCTGTGGTTTGCTGCGGCATGCGGTGCCGTGCGGTGCGGCGGCGTGCCGCTCGGCACAAAGCGCACCTCGCTCAGTCCGCCTTGCTCCAGCGCTTCCTGCGCGAGGCGCAGGTGACCGTGATGGATCGGGTCAAAGGTGCCGCCGAAGATACCGACAGGCGCGTGGGTCATCACAGCAAAACCCCAAAATCCACCACAGAGACACAGAGACACAGAGAAAGGCAGAAACAAGAAACCGTAAGCAGGGGTTGGCGCGTTGCCAGAACTGTCGCCAATTCGCTCTGGTTTTCCTCTGTGTCTCTGATGGAACTACTAGCCATTCGACTAAGGCTGGCAAAAGCGCCAGCCAAGTCGCTGGTTATGTGTCTCTGTGGTGAGTAGGTTTTCAAATTTACAAAGCCAAGCGGCGAATATCGGCCAGCACTTGTGCCAGGTAGGTGGTGAAGCGCGCGGCGGCAGCGCCGTCGATCACGCGGTGGTCGTAGGACAGTGACAGCGGCAGCATCAGGCGCGGCACAAATTCGCCGTCCTGGTACACCGGCTTCATGCTGGCCTTGGACACGCCGAGGATCGCCACTTCCGGCGCATTGATGATGGGCGTAAACGCCGTGCCACCGATGCCGCCGAGGCTGGAAATGGAGAAGCAGCCGCCCTGCATGTCGGCTGCGGTGATCTTCAGGTCGCGTGCCTTGGCGCTGATCTCGCCCAGCTCCTTGGCCAGCTGGGCTATGCCCTTCTGGTCCACGTCACGGATCACCGGCACCATCAGGCCATTGGGGGTGTCCACCGCCACACCGATGTGGAAGTATTTCTTCAGCACCAGGTTTTCGCCGCTGGCATCCAGTGAAGCGTTGAAAGTCGGAAATTGCTGCAAGGCTATCGCCGCGGCCTTGAGCATGAAAGCCAGCGGGGTGATCTTGATGTTCTGCTTGGCGTATTCCGCACCGATCTGCTTGCGGAAGGCTTCCATCTCGCTGATGTCGGCTTCGTCAAACTGGGTGACATGCGGAATGGTGACCCAGTTGCGGTGCAGGTTGGCCCCGGAAATTTTCTGGATGCGCGACAACGGTTTGCTTTCGACGGCGCCAAATTTGGCGAAGTCGATCACCGGCATCGCCAGCACCTGCATGCCGCTGCCGCCGGCCGCGCCGCGTGGCTGCGACAGTGCCTGCTTGACGAAATTCTGCACGTCATCCTTGTTGATGCGGCCTTTTTCGCTGCTGCCCTTGACCTGCGCCAGATCAACGCCGAGCTCGCGCGCAAAGCGGCGGATCGACGGGCTGGCGTGCGATTTGCCGCCGGCTGCTGCCGGCGCACTGGCTACGGCAACCGGTGCGGGTGCTGCAACGGGAGCAGGAGCAGCGGGTACCGCCTTGGCTGCAGGCGCTGCAGGAGCCGCTGCCGGGGCAGGTGCACTGACAGCGGCAGCGCCGCTGGCCTCGAGCACCACGATCAGGCCGCCTTCAGAGACTTTGTCGCCGACTTTGACTTTGACTTCTTTTACCACACCGGCAAACGGCGCCGGCACATCCATCGTGGCCTTGTCGGTTTCCAGGGTGAGCAGCGATTGCTCGGCGGCGACCGTGTCGCCCGCCTTGACCATCACCTCGATCACCGGAACATCTTTGTAGTTGCCGATATCCGGCACCAGAACTTGCTTCATTTCTGCCATGTGTGTCTCCCGCCTGATCAGACTGTTGTCGGATTAGGCTTGTCTGGGTTGATCTTGTACAGCTTGATCGCCTTGCTGACTTCGCTGGCGGGGATCGTGCCTTCATCGGCCAGGGCTTTCAGTGCGGCCACGGTGATGTAGTAGCGATCCACCTCGAAGAAGCCGCGCAGCTTCTTGCGTGTGTCAGAGCGACCGAAGCCGTCGGTACCCAGCACCTTGAAGTGCTTGGGCAGGAAGGCGCGAATCTGGTCGGCATAGGACTTCATGTAGTCGGTTGCGGCAATCACCGGGCCCTGACGCTTGCCCAGGCACTGCTCGACATAGCTCACGCGCGCCTGCTTGGCTTCCGGATGCAGCATGTTCCAGCGCTCGGCATCGAGGCCGTCGCGGCGCAGTTCGTTGAAGCTGGTTACGCTCCAGATGTCTGCGGCCACGCCGAAATCTTTCTCCAGCAATTCGGCCGCAGCAATCGACTCGCGCAGGATGGTGCCGCTGCCCAGCAGCTGTACACGGCCTTTGGCCGCCTTGGTCCCTTCGACTTTGCTCAGGACAGGCTTGCCTTCACTGAACAGATACATGCCTTTGATGATGCCTTGCTCGGCACCTTTCGGCATGGCCGGATGGGCGTAGTTCTCGTTCATCACGGTGAGGTAATAGAACACGTCTTCCTGTTCCTGGTGCATGCGCCGCATGCCGTCCTGCACGATCACCGCCAGCTCGTAGGCGAAGGTCGGATCATAGGAGACGCAGTTGGGAATGGTCGCGGCCATCAGGTGGCTGTGGCCATCCTGGTGTTGCAGACCTTCGCCGTTCAGTGTGGTGCGCCCGGCGGTGCCGCCGACCATAAAGCCGCGCGCGCGCAAGTCGCCGGCCGCCCAGGCGAGGTCGCCGAT
>JBGPPE010000148.1:0-6446 GCA_041488395.1 Gallionellaceae bacterium | reverse complement strand
ATCATGCAGATGCCGATCTACGGCCACCTTGCCGGCCATGGCAGCGAGATGGTAGCGCTGGGATTCCTGCTTGGCGGCCTCTACCTGATGGCCAGCCGCATCATCACCTGGCACCTGCCCGCGGCCTTCCTGACCTCCCTGTTTGCGACCGCCGGCATTTTTTACCTGGTCGATCCGGCCCACTATGCCAGTCCGCTGTTTCACTGGTTTTCCGGCGCAGCGATGCTGGCTGCGTTTTTCATCCTGACCGACCCGGTTACCAGCCCCACCACCGCGCGCGGCAAGCTGATCTTCGCCGCCGGAGCAGGCTTCCTCACCTACATTATTCGCGTGTTCGGCGGCTTCCCGGATGGCGTCGCTTTTGCCACACTGCTGATGAATATTTGCGTGCCGCTGATCGACGCGTACACCCAGCCCAAAGTATTCGGCAAGAAGGAAAGCAAATGAAACGACTGACCAAGGCGACAGTCAGAACCGCGCTCAACCTGCTGTTTTTTGCGCTGATTGGCACCGCCATCCTGGCTTCCACCTTCAAGCTGACGCACAGCCTGATTGCACAAAGCGAAGAGGCGGAGAAGCTCAAGCTGATCAATCAGGTGGTACCGAACACGCTGTATGACAACGACCTGATCAAGGATGCGCTGACTATTCCGGCCAGCACACAGCTGGGCACCGACCGCGACACCACGGCCTATCGCGGCCGCCTCCATGGCCAGCCTTCAGTGGTGGTGCTGGAGGCCATTGCACCGGATGGCTACAGCGGCAAGATCGGCATGCTCGTGGCGGTCAACTACAGCGGTGTTGTCACCGGCGTGCGCGTGGTATGGCACAAGGAAACGCCGGGCTTGGGCGACTACATTGATTTTGCCAAGAACCCGTGGATCAGCCAGTTTGCCAACACCTCGCATGAGCGCTATAAAGAGGGCGACTGGAAAGTGAAAAAGGACGGCGGCCAGTTTGATTACATGGCGGGTGCCACCATCACGCCGCGCGCCGTGGTCAAGGCCGTGCACAATGCGCTGCATTATTTTGAAGAGAACCGCGCCATACTGTTCGCACAGGCAGACAATATGAGTGCGCTCCAACCCGGGCAGAAAGGGGCAGAAAAATGAGCATGCAGGAATACAAGGACATCTTTCACAACGGCCTGTGGAAACAGAACACCGGCGTGGTGCAGCTGCTCGGCATGTGCCCGCTGCTGGCGGTGAGCAACTCGGTGGTGAACGCGGTCAGCCTGGGCCTGGCAACTTCGGTGGTGATGGCGCTGAGCGGCGCCTCGATTTCACCGTTGCGCAATTTCGTGCCCAACGAAATCCGCATCCCGGTTTATATTCTTATCATCGCCGTGCTGGTCACCGTGGTGCAGTACACCATGAACGCCTATATGTACAACCTGTACGTTGTGCTGGGCATCTTTATTCCGCTGATCGTCACCAACTGCATCGTACTGGCGCGGATCGAGGCCTTTGCCGGCAAGAACCCGGTGTTGCCCGCCGCCGTCGATGGACTTGCCATGGGGCTGGGTCTCACTGCGGTGCTCGCCATTCTGGGCGGCATGCGTGAAATCTTCGGCCACGGCACGCTGTTTGCCGGTTTTGACCTGGCGCTGGGTGACTTCGCCAAAAGCTGGGTGATTACCGTTATCCCCGACTATCACGGCTTCCTCTTTGCCATCCTGCCACCCGGTGCGTTTATCGGTCTTGGCTTGTTGATCGCCGGCAAGAATTACCTCACCCTGCGCGCCGAACAAAAGGCCAGGGCGATTAGCGTGCCGGCAGCCAGCACCAGCGCAGCCTAGGAAAGTTACAAGCATGAATGCCGGCAAGCGCCGCGAGATTTTCCTGCGCTTGCAGCAGCAAAACCCGCACCCCACCACCGAGCTGGAATTTCATACGCCGTTTGAGCTGCTGATCGCCGTGCTGCTTTCCGCGCAGGCCACCGACGTCAGCGTCAACGCTGCCACGCGGCAGCTGTATCCGGTCGCCAACACACCACAGGCCATACTTGCGCTGGGCGAAGAGAAGCTGCGCGAGTATGTGCAGCGCATCGGCCTGTACAAGACCAAGGCCAGGCACATCATGCAGACCTGCCAGATATTGCTGGAACAGCATGGCGGCGCGGTGCCGCAAACGCGCGCGGCACTGGAAGCGCTGCCCGGGGTCGGCCGCAAGACCGCCAATGTGGTGCTCAACACCGCCTTTGACCAGCCCACCATGGCAGTGGACACGCACATCTTCCGCGTTTCCAACCGCACCGGCATCGCCCCCGGCAAGACCGTGCTGGAGGTGGAGCAGAAGCTGATCAAATTTGTACCCGACGAATTCAAGCACGACGCGCACCACTGGCTGATCCTGCACGGCCGCTATGTCTGCCAGGCACGCAAGCCCAGGTGCGGCCAGTGCCTGATTGAAGATTTGTGTGAATTTAGAGGCAAGATAACCGCATGAAAATCTTTAAAATCTCACCACAGAGACACAGAGACACAGAGATAAAGCAACCACAGCCTCTTTCCTCCTCTACACCCCGGTACGAGCACTGCACGTCCGGCAATGTATTTATTGGCTTTAAGGTTTTCTCTGTGTCTCTGTGTCTCTGTGGTGGATGGTTCTAACATGTTCAACCCCACACGCGACGAAGCGCGGCAACTTTTCTTCGACAGCTGGCGCAAGCGCCGTGAGGGTGCACTGCTGACACCACTGGAAGACCTCATTGCGCAGCTCATCGCAAAACATCCCGAATATCATGCCGTGCTGGAAAGCCCGGATCGCCACCAGGACCAGGACTACGCACCCGAGTCTGGCGTGACCAATCCCTTTTTACACCTGATGATGCACCTCACCATTGAGGAACAGATTTCCATCGGCCAGCCGCATGGCATACGCGAACACTTCCGCCGGCTGAGTGATCACTTCCAGTCTGAGCACGAAGCGCAGCACCGCATGATGGAGTGCCTGGGCGAAATGTTATGGCAGGCGCAGCGCAGCGGCAGCGCACCCGATGCGGCAATTTATCTGGCCTGCCTGGAAAGCACGCCATCCTGAAATTTAATTTCCACCTCGCTATGGGGGAGTGATATGGCAAACCGTTTGAGCAAGATCGTTACCCGCACCGGCGACAAGGGCACCACCGGGCTGGCTGATGGCACGCGCGTGAAAAAGGACAGTGCGCGCATACACTGCCTGGGCAGCGTCGATGAACTGAACAGTTGCATCGGCCTGCTGCTGTGCGAAACCATGCCCGAGGATATGCGCGAGCTGTTGCTGCAGGTGCAGAATGATCTTTTCGATCTGGGCGGTTCGCTGGCCTACCCGGCCGCGCCATTCCCGCAAGCCAGGCTGGTTTATCTGGATGACGCCATCGCCCGCTACAACACCTATCTGCCGGCGCTCAAGGAATTCATCCTGCCTGGCGGTACGCGAGCCGCCAGCCTGTGCCACGTGGCGCGCACGGTGACGCGGCGTGCCGAGCGCGACCTGGTTACGCTGGCACAGAAAGAAGATGTGCCCGCGCATGGTTTGCCTTATCTCAACCGCCTGTCCGATCTGCTCTTTGTGTTAAGCCGCGTGCTCAACCGCAGCGCAGGACAGGCGGAAACCTTATGGAAGAGATTGCCGGCAGATTAATTCCGGGGAATTCCTGCTCAAATCCGCCATGACCAGCCAGGAAAAAAATATTTCGCTGTTGCTGACGCCCGAGTCAGCTCGGGCACAGTGCCTGTTCGCCATACAGCAGCCACGCACTGGCCGCCCTGATTGCCCTGCAAGCCTTTGTCGCCGCCACAATCCGGGCGGATGAGCGCGATACGCCAGCCCTTCTGGAGGTCAAAAAGATCATTGCCGACCATGCTGCGGCCCTGCGCGAAGAGCTACTGACCGAACAGGCCAGCGCACCGTCCGCCGCCATGCGCACGCAGGATTGCGCTGCCACTACGCGCATACACGGCGATATTTCACGCCACGGCTTCTGCCAGACAGCTCGGCAGGCCATCGACGAACTGGAAATTGCAGAAATGCAACTAAAGAGCGGGCGCAAGCCTGGTGTGTGGATGCCAAAGCACGCGCCCTCGCCGCCAGCGGTTATCCCGATGCCCTGGATTTTCACAAGGCGGGAGTTTCGCCGCTGCAATATGCGGCGATGTCAGAACTCAGAAATTACTTGATGGATGGGCCAGGGCTGTAGCAGCGAGCTTTACAGCTGTCCTAATCAGCTGATGAAACTCATGCACAACTGAGCGGGTCATCGGTCAGGTGGGCACGATGCTCATGCCCTTCACCGGTGGCAACTGGTCGCGACGGGTCGGTGATCCACTCGCTCCACGAGCCGGGGTAGAGCTTGCCGCTGGGCAGGCCGGCAATTTCCATGGCCAGCATATTGTGGCAGGCCGTCACGCCGGAACCGCAGGTATGTATCACTCCCTCCGGCTTCACGCCGTTGAGCAGCTTGAGATAGGCCTCGCGCAGTTCCTCGGCGGGCAGGTAGGTGCCGTCAAAATCCAGGTTCTCGTCGAAGACCCAGTTGACCGAGCCGGGAATATGTCCGGCCACCTTGTCCAGCGGCTCGCGCTCGCCGGTGTAACGTTGTTCCGGACGGGCGTCGATCAGCAGGCGGCAGCGCTCCTGTCGCGCGTTTTCAACCTCAGCCACATTCGCCTGCATTTCCTTGTGCAGCTGCGCGACAAATTTGGCCGTGGTGATCTGCGGCAACTCGGCCGTCATCGGCCGTTTTTCTTTCAGCCACTTGGGCAGGCCACCATCCAGCAGGGCCACCTTGTCGTGCCCCAGCCAGCGCAGCAGCCACCACATCTTCACCGCCATCGCGCCAAAACTGTCATCGTAGACGACGACCTGCTTGTTTGCATCCACACCCCAGCGCGACAATTTCTCACTGAGCCGCTGTGCGTCCGGCAGCGGATGGCGCCCGGTTTTCTCCGTAACGGGAGAGGAGAGATCGTCATCCAGGTGGGCATAGCGCGCACCGGGTAGGTGGCTGGTCTGGTACGCCTGGTGGCCCAGGTCTTTATTGGTCAGGGTAAAACGGCAATCAAAAATGAGCCAGTCCGGATCCTGCAGATGTTGAGCCAGTTGCTCGGTAGAAACGATGGTTTTAGACTGCATAGGTCATCCCGCTAATGTTTGAGTTGAACACGGAAACTGCTGCCGATGCCCCTGTCCGCCATGGCAAACAGGGTGCGTTTGAATATCGCTAAAGTTTTTCCGGGGTGCGCGGCTTGCGCAAGCGGTACAGCCACAGCACATAACCGGACAGCGCATAGCCCATGAACAGCATGAACAGCACACCAGCCGGGTAACTGGAGATCAGCACAAAAAACATTGCCAGCAGGAAGATGGCAATAAACGGCACGCTCTTGCGCAGGTTGATGTCCTTGAAACTGTAGAACGGCACGTTGCTCACCATGCTCAAGCCGGCAAACACAGTGAGGGCGGCGGCCACCCAGCGCAGTTCCTGCCCGCTGAAGCCGTTATCCGGCATCACCCAGACAAAGCCGGCCACCAGTGCCGCTGCGGCCGGGCTGGGCAGCCCCTGGAAAAAACGCTTGTCGACCACATCGATGTTGGTATTGAAACGCGCCAGACGCAGGGCGGCACCGACACAGTAGATAAAGGCAGCAAACCAGCCCAGCTTGCCCATGTCCCGGAATGCCCACTCATACATCAGCAACGAAGGCGCGACACCAAACGAAACCATGTCGGACAGACTGTCATACTCGGCGCCAAACTCGCTCTGTGTATGCGTCATCCGCGCCACGCGCCCATCCAGCCCGTCCAGCACCATGGCGATGAAGATGGCCACGGCGGCATGCTCGAATTTCATGTTCATCGCCTGCACGATGGCATAAAACCCGGCAAACAAAGCGGCCGTCGTAAACAGGTTGGGTAGCAGGTAGATGCCGCGCCTGCGCAAGTCCATGGGTTTTCGGGGGATCAGATCGGGCATGATTTTTTGCTGTTACAGCTGGGCCAGAATAGTAGTCGTGGCGGATACTTTATCACCAATCGCCACTCTGGCAGTAGATGAAAAATATGGGACAAGAATTGCAAAGAGGAGCCTGACAGCTCCTCTTTGCACATTCTTAGTTCTTGGACTGGTCTACCAGCTTGTTCTTGCCGATCCACGGCATCATCGAGCGCAACTGGCCACCGACTTTTTCAATCGGATGTTCAGCATTCAAACGGCGACGCGCGGTCATTTCCGGATAGTTCATACGGCCTTCCAGGATGAAGCGCTTGGCGTATTCGCCGTTCTGGATGTTCTTCAGGCACTCTTTCATCGCGGCGCGAGCTTCGCCGGCAATCACGCGCTGGCCAGTCACGTACTCGCCATACTCGGCGTTATTGGAGATGGAGTAGTTCATGTTGGAAATGCCGCCTTCGTACATCAGGTCGACGATCAGCTTCAGTTCGTGCAGGCATTCGAAGTAGGCCATT
>JBGPPE010000147.1:0-6555 GCA_041488395.1 Gallionellaceae bacterium | reverse complement strand
GAATACAGCATGCCGCCGTGGCCCATGGCGATGCCGTCATCCACCGCGATGGTGTTGAACTCCTTAGCCACGCCGCCGGCCTTCTCGATCTCGCGCGCGACCAGCTGGCCCATGTCCTTCAGGTGCACGTGGCCCGGCACAAACTGGGTAAAGGAGTTGGCGATGGCGATAATCGGCTTGTCAAAGTCGCCCTCTTTCATCCCGGTGGCGCGCCACAATGCGCGGGCACCGGCCATGTTGCGACCGTGGGTGGTAGTGCGGGAACGATAGGCTGGCATGATGCAATTCCAAAAATATGAGCGAAGTGTTAATTCTAAACCATGGCGTCACTTCTGAAACCCCAGATTAACGCCTCTTCCCCATAAGATTCATATGGGCAATGCAAGGTTCAGTCGCACTGTGGTAAATTCGCGCCCATGCTTACCCATCCCCAATTCGACCCCGTTGCCCTGCACCTGGGCCCTCTCGCAGTTCACTGGTACGGCCTCATGTATTTGCTCGGCTTCACCCTGTTTTTATGGCTGGGCAAACGGCGCATCCGCACACTCAAGCGCCCCGGCTGGGATGACCAGCTGCTGGACGACCTGCTGTTTTATGGCGTGCTCGGCGTGGTGCTGGGCGGCAGGCTGGGCGAGGTGCTGTTCTACCAGCCCGGCTACTATTTCTCGCACCCGCTGGAAATTCTGGCGGTATGGAAAGGCGGCATGTCCTTCCACGGCGGCTTTCTCGGCGTGCTGGTGGCCATGGCCGTTTTCGCGCAGCGCCGCAAGCTGCACTGGCTGCAGCTGATGGATTTCATCGCGCCGCTGGTGCCGCTGGGCCTGGGCGCCGGACGCATCGGCAACTTCATCAACGGCGAGTTGTGGGGACGCCCGACCGATGTGGCCTGGGGCATGGTGTTTCCGCAGGTGGACAATGTGCCGCGCCATCCCTCACAGCTGTATGAATTTGGACTGGAAGGGGTCGCGCTGTTTGCAATGCTATGGCTGTATTCGCGTAAACCCCGTCCTGTGGGGGCGGTATCCGGGCTATTCCTGATCGGTTATGGCAGCTTCCGCTTCCTTGCCGAGTTCACCCGCACTCCCGATGATGGCATCTTCGGGCTGATGACTTTCGGCGTCAGCATGGGGCAATGGCTGAGCCTGCCCATGGTTGCAGCCGGCGCCGTCATGATGCTGTGGTCATATCGCCGCCAGGCACAGAAAAAGTGAAGCCTGCTGTTGCCTGATCTCATGGAGTTCAATCTTTTGTTAGCACGAAAATTTATCCCCCTCTGTTTGCTGGGCGCCCTGTTTTTTTCTGGAACCTGTGCAGCCGTTGATGACCCGTTGCAATGCGCCAGCAAGGCTGATGATGGTGAACGCCTCAGGTGTTATGACGCGCTCAATGCTGCGCGCCAGCCAGCAACCCAGACATTCCCGGACGTGCACGCAACCAGTCACGCTGCAGAGTCACGCAGCTACCTCACCCGCTCCTGGGATCTGGACAACAAGGATGACGAGTTGCTGGGTGAGCGCCAGTCGCCGCTCAGGCCGCATCATGCCTCCTATCTGATCGTGCGAAAAACCGGCGAACCCAATCTGTTCCCCGATTCTCCAACTCACCCGGCATCTCCCGTGCCCGAGGACATTGAGGTCAGCGAACTCAAATTCCAGTTCAGCCAGAAGGCAAAGATACTGAATTCCAGAAGTACGCATTTTCTGGGCATCACCAGCTTCCGCCTGTGGGGCGCCTACACGCAGCAGTCCAGCTGGCAAGCATTCAACACCGCCAACTCTTCGCCGTTTCGTGAAACCAATTACGAGCCAGAGCTGATCGCGACCTTCGGCACCGGCAATGACTACGGCCTGAAGCTGATCAATCTGGGCTGGGTGCACCAATCCAACGGTCGCGACCAGTCTGCCTCGCGCAGCTGGAATCGTTTTTACCTGCAAGGCGGCTGGGAAACCGATACCTTGTCCGCTCTTGTGCGCGGATGGTGGCGCATACCGGAAGCAGCCGGCAATGATGACAACCCCGACATAGAAGATTATGTTGGCCGCGCCGAAATCACCCTGCGCTGGGCGCCACTGGATGACAGCCAGGTGATAGACCTAACCCTGCGCAACAATCTGAAACAGGAGCAGAATCACAGTTTCATGCAACTGGACTGGGCCACGCCGGTCACCCTTACCCAATCCACCAAATTGCATATCCAGCTGACCTCCGGTTATGGCGAAAGCCTGATCGATTACAACTATCGCCAGACTACGCTGGGCTTCGGCGTCTCTTTCAGGGACTGGTAAGCAGATCAGATTTTTATGGGCTACCCGGATGGCATGTTTTCAGGCGGATCTGCCGCGATTTCACCACGCGCCCTTCCTTGACACCTGATGCTTCACTCGCTGATACTTCCGGCATCTTGTTAGTACAGGTTCAACGTTTTGGACGACTTTTCCCTGGGCACGCTGCTTTTCGCCCTTGTAATAATCATTGCCTGCTCCGGTTTTTTCTCCTCCTCGGAAACCAGCATGATGGCGATCAATCGTTATCGCCTGAATCATCTGGTACGCAAAGGCAACAAGAGCGCCAAGCTCACCGCCAGGCTGCTCTCGCATACCGACAAGCTGCTCGGTTCGATCCTGCTGGGCAACACGCTGCTCAATGTGGCCGCAGCCACACTGACCGAGTTTATCGTCATCCACATGTTTGGCCACGACAACCGCACCGCGCTGCTGCTGGGTACACTGAGCATCACCTTCATGCTGCTGATATTCAGCGAGATCATGCCCAAGGTTATCGCAGCCAGCCACGCCGAGCGGATTGCACTGCCGTCCAGTTACGTACTCGCGCTTTTAATTAAGCTGTTCTATCCGGTTGTGTCCATCGCATCAGCGATTGTGCGCGTCTTTCTTTGGGTGTTGCGTATCAAGGTGCAGACTGACCAGAGCAAGAACAAGGTCAGCATGGAGGAGTTGCGCATGCTGGTGCTGGAGGCTGGCAATTTTCTGCCGCGCAAACACCAGAAGATGATGCTCAATCTGGTGGATATCGAACGCATTGCCGTGAATGATGTCATGGTGCCGCGCAACCAGATCGAGATGCTCGATCTGAACGCGCCTCCTGCGGTGCTGCGCCAGCAACTGGCAACCTGTCACCATACGCTGTTGCCGGTGCACGAAGGTGAGCTGGACAACATTGTGGGCATATTGCATGTGCGCCGCATACTGGCTTTGCTGCAACGCGAGGAATTCCACGCTGCCGATGTGCGTGAATTGTTGCAGGAACCCTATTTCATTCCATCCGATACTACCCTGCTGTCGCAATTGCAGCAGTTTCAGGAACGCCAGCTGCGCCTGGGGCTGATTGTGGATGAGTATGGCGAGTTGCTCGGTCTGGTCACCCTGGAAAATATTCTGGAAGAAATCGTCGGCGAATTTACCACGCAATCTCCCGCACAAACCGGCAAGTTCCTGCGCCAGGAAGATGGCTGCCTGATTGTTGAAGGCAGCACACTGCTGCGCGATCTGAATCGCAAAATGGGCATGCATTTCCCGCTGGATGAAGCCAAAACGCTGAATGGGCTTATTCTTGAACACCTGCAGGATATTCCTGAAGCGGGTACCAGCCTTAAAATCAGCGGCTATCCGATCGAGATCATCCAGACCCAGGACCGCGTCGTTAAAGTCGCCAAAATCTTTGTTGCGCCCCCCAGTCAGGAAGGGTAGTTGCTTTACAAAGAACACAAAGCCGTGCATGATACAAAAAGTCCTTTAAATATCATGCATTAGTGCGATTTTGCAACAAATTACGCTCACTTTCGTCGTTGTATTTTAGCTAAGGTATCGCTATGGCCACTGCAAGCAAGACTGTCAACAAAGCTGCAAAAGTAAATGAAAGCACCTATAGCTGGGAAGGCAAGGACAAAACCGGCAAAGTCGTCAAAGGTGAAATGCGCGCAGCGGGCGAAGCCAGCGTATCCGCACATTTGCGCCGCCAGGGCATTCAGGTTACTAAAGTCAAAAAGGCTCATTCCAAGGGCAAGGCGATTACTGAAAAAGATATTGCCCTGTTCACACGCCAGCTGGCTACCATGCTGAAATCCGGCGTGCCTCTGCTGCAGGCATTCGACATCGTCGGCAAGGGTCACAACAACCCGTCCGTTGCACGCATGCTGATGGACATCAAGACCGAGGTGGAAACCGGCAGCAGCCTGGAAATGGCTTTCCGCAAATATCCGCTCTACTTTGATGATTTGTTCTGCAACCTGATCGGTGCGGGTGAAGCGGCCGGTATTCTGGACACCCTGCTGGACAAAATTGCCACTTACAAGGAAAAAATCCTTGCCATCAAGAGTAAGATCAAATCCGCCCTGTTTTACCCGGTATCAATTATCGTCATCGCCTTCGTCATTACGGCAGTGATCATGATTTTCGTGATTCCCGCCTTTAAAGAACTGTTCAAGAGTTTTGGTGCTGATCTGCCGACCCCGACGCTGGTGATCATGGGCATTTCAGACTGGTTTGTTGCATGGTGGTGGGCCATATTCTCCATTGTCGGCGGCGGACTGTACACGTTCTTCTATTTCTGGAAACGCAACAAAAAGATGCAGCGCACCATGGACATTATCATGCTCAAGCTGCCGCTCTTTGGCGAGCTGATACGCAAGGCCACGATTGCGCGCTGGACACGCACCCTGGCCACCATGTTTGCGGCGGGTGTGCCGTTGGTTGAATCGCTGGATTCAGTGGCCGGCGCTGCCGGCAATGCGGTTTATTACGACGCCACCAAGAAGATTCAACGCGATGTCAGCTCCGGTAACAGCCTGATGTCCTCCATGACGGATACCGGAGTGTTCCCCAGCATGGTGCTGCAAATGGTTGCCATCGGTGAGGAATCAGGCTCTATCGACAGCATGCTGAACAAGATCGCCGACTTCTTCGAAGCCGAGGTGGATGATGCGGTTGAAGCGCTCTCCAGCTTGATGGAGCCTATCATCATGGTGGTGCTGGGCACCCTGATCGGCGGCATGGTGGTCGCGATGTATCTGCCCATCTTTAAAATGGGCCAGGCCGTCGGCTAAACCGCATTGTCCTGGTGGCGCGGCTGGCTCAGCCGCGCCTTGTTCAACTCCCCGCGTACGGCTTAATGTCTTCTCTGCAACTACTACAAGAATCCCCCGCCTTGTTTGTTTCGCTGTGCGGCTTGCTCGGCCTGATGGTTGGCAGCTTTCTGAATGTCGTCATATATCGCCTCCCCAAAATAATGGAACGCGAATGGCGCGAGCAATGCGCCGAATTCAGCGGGCAGAAATCCAAACCCCTGCCCCCCTACAATTTGCGCATGCCGCGCTCTGCCTGCCCGCACTGCGGCCACCAGATCAGCGCGCTGGAGAACATCCCGATTATCAGCTATCTGCTGCTGCGCGGGCAGTGCAAGCAATGCCATGCCCCTATCTCGCTGCGCTATCCGCTGGTTGAAGCAAGCAGCGGACTGCTGTGCGCCTTTGCCGCCTGGCATTTTGGCTTCAGTGCCACAACATTGGGCGCGCTGTTGTTTATCTGGTCCATGCTGGCGCTGACTTTTATTGACTTCGACACCCAGCTGCTGCCGGACAGCATCACCTTGCCCCTGCTCTGGCTGGGCCTGTTATTCAATCTGTATGGCACCTACACCAGCCTGAACCTGGCCGTGGCGGGCGCCATGGTCGGCTATCTCTCCCTGTGGAGTGTCTACTGGCTGTTCAAGCTCATCACTGGCAAGGAAGGGATGGGCTTTGGCGACTTCAAACTGCTTGCCGCCATTGGCGCCTGGCTGGGCTGGCAGCTGCTGCCGCTGGTGATCATACTTTCCTCTGTTGTCGGCGCAGTCGTGGGCATCACGCTGATCGCTGTCGCGCGCCACGGCCGCAACATCCCCATTCCGTTTGGCCCCTATCTCGCGGGCGGCGGTTTGATCGCACTATTCTGGGGCCCCCAGCTGACACATAGCTATTTGCAGCTACTCGCCATGCCATGAGCTATCTGGTGGGGCTCACCGGCGGCATAGGCAGCGGCAAAAGCACGGTTGCCGAACTGTTCGCCAGGCGCGGTGTTCCAGTTATCGACACTGATCTCATTTCGCACCAGCTCACCCGCTCTGGCGGTGACGCCATCGCCCCAATCCGGCACGCATTCGGCGATGATTACATTGATGGCGCAGGGGCGATGGATCGGAGCCGCATGCGTCAGCGCGTGTTTGCAGACCCCCAGGCGAGGCAGCTGCTGGAGAGTATCCTGCACCCGCTCATCCTCGACCAGACGCGTGCCCAAATGGCATCCATCCCGGCGCCTTATGTATTGCTGGTTGTGCCTCTGCTATTCGAGTCCGCAGACTACCGGCACTGGCTGAATCGCACCGTCGTGGTCGACTGCGCTGAAGACGCGCAGGTCAGACGTGCCACCAGCCGTAGCGGACTGAGCGAAACCGTGGTGCGCGCGATTATGTCGCAGCAGCTTTCCCGCGCCCAGCGGACCCACCTGGCTGATGACATTATTCAAAATGACGGGGAGATATCTGCTCTGGAAGCACAAGTTG
>JBGPPE010000146.1:0-6560 GCA_041488395.1 Gallionellaceae bacterium | reverse complement strand
GGGACATCTGAATATTGGTGCCGGCCGCATCGTTTACCAGGAACTCAGCCGTGTTGACGTGGCCATTCAGGATGGCAGCTTTTACGCTAATCCTGCTTTTACCCAGGCAGTTGCACTGGCCAAGAAAAATAACAGCGCCCTGCACATTATGGGCCTCTTGTCGCCCGGCGGCGTACACAGCCACGAAGATCACATTCACGCCATGCTGGAAATGGCGGCGCGCAACGGCCTGAAAAAGATTTATATCCACGCCTTTCTGGACGGCCGTGACACACCACCGCGCAGCGCAGCGCATTCCCTGCAGCGCCTGCAGGACAAGTGTGCCGCGCTGGGTAGCGGCCGGATTGCCACCATCGTTGGCCGCTTTTTTGCCATGGACAGGGACAACCGCTGGGAGCGCGTGCAACAGGCCTATGATCTGATCACTCAGGGCAAGTCCCCTTTCCATGCCACCACCGCTACGGAAGGCTTGCAGCAAGCCTATGCACGTGACGAGAACGACGAGTTCGTCAAGGCAACCGCGATCGGTGACAGCGCCGCCATGCAGGATGGCGACGTCTGCGTCTTCATGAATTTCCGCGCTGACCGTGCCCGTGAAATCACACGCGCGCTGACGGAAGACAAATTTGACGGTTTTGCACGCGAGCGTTTCCCCAGGCTGGCCAGTTTTGTCACCTTGAGCAGTTATGGCGAGGACTTCCACCTGCCTGCCGCATATACGCCGACAGCCATCTCAAACGGGTTTGGCGAGTACATTTCAAACCTGGGTTACAAGCAGCTGCGCATCGCGGAAACGGAAAAATACGCGCACGTCACCTACTTTCTTAACGGCGGCAAAGAGCAGCCGTATCCAGGTGAGGAACGCATCCTGGTACCTTCGCCCAAGGTTGCCACCTACGACCTGCAGCCGGAAATGAGTGCCTACGAGGTCACCGACAAGCTGGAGGAGGCCATCCGCAGCGGCCAGTTCCAGGCAATCATCTGCAACTACGCCAACGGTGACATGGTGGGACATAGCGGCAATCTGGACGCGGCCATCAAGGCAATTGAAGCGCTGGATGTATGTATTGGACGCGTCGTCAACACCATGCTGCAATGCGGCGGCGAAGTGCTGATCACGGCCGACCATGGCAATGCAGAACAGATGCTGGATAGAAGCACACATCAGGCTCACACGGCACACACGCTGAATCTGGTTCCGTTTATGTATATCGGCCGCAAGGCGCGTATTGCAGAGGAAGGAACCGGCGCCTTGCAGGATATCGCCCCAACGCTGCTGTCCATGATGGGCTTGCCACAACCCAGGGAAATGACTGGCAAGCCACTTATCACGATACTGTGATTCCTTACGCACGCATTGCGCTAATCAGCTGCTTCCTGCTGTTGATCGGCGTCGATGCGTTCGCTTCACAACAGGAAGAGCTGGAAAAACTGCGCAAGCGCATTACTGCTCTGCAACAGGAGCTGGACAAAACCAGCGAGTCACGCTCCGAAGCTGCCGATGCCTTGCGCGAATCCGAGCGCGCCATCAGCAACAACAACCGCACGCTTTCCAGTCTGGCACAGCAACAGCGTGAGGCCAGCCTCACCCTGGGAAACCTGCAGCAGCAATCAAGACAGCTCGACAAGAGCATGCAAGGCCAGCAAGCCTTGCTGAGCCAGTTGCTGTACCAGCAATATCTGGGAGGCAAGCAGGAATACCTCAAGCTGCTGCTGAATAACCATGATCCAAACCAGGTTGCGCGCGAATTGCAATACTACGAATACATTGCACGCTATCGCAGCGCATGGCTGAAAACCCTGCGTGGCAACTACACGAAACTCCGCAGCGTCACCGAACAGGCACGCCAGAAAAGCACTGAGATTGCCTCCCTGCAAACCGAACAAATTGCGCAAAAACAGTCGCTGGAGCGTGAAAAGCATGTGCACCAGCAGGTGCTCCACAAAATTGCCTTACAGCTCAAGCAGCAACGCCGCGAGATAGGCCGCCTGCAGCGCGATGAAACACGATTGGCACAATTGGTGGAAAAGCTCTCGCGCATGCTGGCTCAGCCGGCTGACAACGGAGCCAATACTCCTGCTGAGCGCCGAGTGCGCCAGCGGCCATTTAATCAACTCAAAGGCAAACTGTTGCTCCCGCTAAAAGGGAAAATTACCAATAAATATGGCAGCAACCGCCCGGACAGCACAGTACTCTGGAAGGGATTGTTTATTAAGGCTCCTGCAGGCCTTACCGTCAAGGCCGTTGCCGCCGGCAGGGTGGTATTTGCTGATTGGCTACGCGGTTTCGGGAACTTATTGATCATTGATCATGGCCAAGGCTACATGAGCCTGTATGGGAACAATGAAACTCTGTACAAACAGGTGGGAGACGATTTAAATAGTGGTGACGTCATCGCTGCAGTCGGCAACAGCGGCGGCAATGAGGATTCCGGTTTATACTTTGAACTTCGCTTCGAGGGTAAACCTCTGGATCCGGCCAAATGGTTAGTGGCAAAATAATTTCTGGGGTCATACATGCGCAGTCATATTGAAAAAATTGGTTTGGTTGGGATAGGCCTGGTAGCGGGCATTCTGGTTAGCTTGCACCTTTCTGCCGTTGCCGAGAAAGACAGCTACACCACGTTGCCTGTGGAGGAACTGCGCACCCTGTCCGAAGTGTTCGGTCGCATCAAGAGCGATTACGTGGAGCCAGTCAGCGACAAGAAGCTGATCACCGGAGCCATCAACGGTATGTTGAGCGACCTTGACCCTCATTCCGCTTATCTTGATGCCGAGGGCTTCAAGGATTTGCAGGTTGGCACGCAAGGCGAATTTGGCGGCCTCGGCATTGAGGTGGGCATGGAAGACGGCCTGGTCAAGGTAATTTCCCCCATTGAAGACACACCCGCGTTTCACGCCGGCATCAAGAGCGGCGACCTGATTATCAAACTCGACGACACACTGGTGAAAGGTCTCACCCTCAATGACGCGGTCAAACGCATGCGCGGCAAACCTGGCAGCAAAATTCTGCTTACCGTGGTACGCAAGAGCGAAAGCAAACCATTGCAGATTACCGTTGTGCGCGACATTATCAAGGTGCAAAGCGTCAAATCAAAGCTGATAGAGCCTGGTTATGCCTTCGTGCGCATTACCCAGTTTCAGGAACATACCGGTGAAAATCTGGCGACCGCGCTGGAGAATCTGGAGCAGCAAAGTAAAGGCAACCTGAAAGGTATTGTGCTTGACCTGCGCAACGATCCGGGCGGCTTGCTGACCGGAGCTGTAGCGGTTTCGTCCGCCTTCCTGCCCAAAGACTCACTGGTGGTCTACACCGAGGGGCGCACCGAAGATGCAAAAATGCGTCTCACCGCGAATGCTGATAATTATCTGCGTGGAATAGGCAAAACTGACTATCTGAAAGGCCTGCCTGACGCCTACAAAAAACTGCCCATGGTAGTGCTGGTCAATGGCGGTTCAGCATCCGCCTCCGAGATCGTTGCTGGTGCATTGCAGGATCACAAGCGTGCCGTAATTATGGGCACGCAGTCGTTTGGCAAAGGCTCAGTGCAAACCATTCTGCCGCTGGGCAATAACACGGCGATCAAGCTGACTACTGCGCGCTACTACACACCTAGCGGCCGTTCGATCCAGGCCAAGGGCATCGTGCCGGACATCGTCGTGGAGGATCCGGCCACTGCTGGCGAGGAGAGCGCCTTCCGCTTGCGCGAAGCTGATCTTGAACACCATTTGAGCAATGACACGCAAGCTGAAAGCACCAGTGAGAAAGCCCCTCACGCTGTCGTAACGACTAAACCCATAGCCAAGCCCAAGGACGGCGAAAATGGTAAAGTTGTGCTCCCAGAATTCGGTTCCAAGGATGATTTCCAGCTCAATCAGGCGTTGAATCACTTGAAGGGTTTGCCTGTACTTCCGGGGAAGTAAACCATGGCCAAGCAGGATGATACCTATAAGCAACATGTACTTTACTTTGCCGCCGATCCGGCAGGGCAAATTGAACGCGCCTATAGGCTGCTTAATGGCCTGGAGAACCTGCATGTCGAAATGGGTAACGAACCCAACAGCCTGCGCGTAGGATACAGTTTGCTGCACTTTTCCCTGGAACGACTGGAAAACGCGCTCATCAAGGAAGGTTTCTACTTCCAGGAAAACATGCTGCACAAACTAAGCAAGCAGCTTATCTATTATTGCGAGGAAGTGCAGTATCACAACCTCAATACGCCCGAACACCTGACCAAATCGTCCCAATCCGAAATTTTTTCCAAAATCTACGAACAGCATCCGCACGGCGATCATGACGAAACGCCGAAAGAGTTGCGTGAGTACAAATAAACGCAGGCTCGCCGCCCATGAATGACCAGCAGCTGTTACGCTACAGCCGGCACATCCTGTTACCAGAGATCGGCGTGGAAGGACAGGAAAAGCTGCTGCAGTCACATGCCCTGATTATCGGCGCCGGCGGGCTTGGCTCGCCCGCTGCCCTGTACCTCGCAGCCAGCGGCGTGAGTACGTTGACGCTGTGCGACCATGACACGGTCGACCTCACCAATCTGCAACGCCAGATTGTGCATCGTACCGCCAGCATCGGCACACCCAAGGTCGAATCGGCACGCCAGACTCTCGCCGAGATCAACCCCGAAGTACACGTCCACTGCATCCCCGAGCACGTCGAGGCCGAGCGCTTGCAGCAACTGATTTCCGGGGCAGATGTGGTACTGGACTGCAGCGACAATTTTGCCACCCGCTATGCCATCAACCGCGCCTGTGTCGAGCTGAGTAAACCGCTGGTTTCCGGCGCAGCCACCCGTTTTTCCGGCCAGGTGACCGTATTCGACCTGCGTCAGGATGAAAGTCCGTGCTACCACTGCCTGTTCCCGCAGGACAGCGAGGCAGAAGAAACGCGCTGTGCCGTCATGGGGGTATTTGCCCCGCTGGTGGGGGTGATTGGCAGCCTGCAGGCCGCCGAAGCCCTGAAATTACTGCTGGGGGCCGGCACGGATTTGTGCGGGCGCCTGCTGTTGCTGGATATCCTGCATATGGATGTACGCACCATCAAGCTGGGGCGGGATGCGCTGTGCCCGGTCTGCAATGCCCGTCAACCGAACAGCCGTGTTGGGCGTTGATGGGCATGACGAAGAGCTGCCTTCGGGCTATAATTCGGGGTTCAAGATATTTCGACAATTTAGCAACATTCTTTAAATCAACCTGAACGGAGAGAAGTATGAAATCTTTTATCGCTAGTATGATCGCTGCATCCAGTCTGATGATTGCTGGTTCCGCTTTCGCTGTGGACATGCCTGCTGAAGGCAAGGCAAAGTGCGGTTCCTGCCACACAATTGACAAAAAGCTGGTTGGTCCGGCATGGATGGATGTAGCCAAGAAATACAAGGGCGACAAAAAAGCTGCCGACACCATCGCTGCCAATGTAACCAAGGGTGGTTCTTTCGGCTGGAAGATGGGCGTGATGCCACCTAAAGGCATGGGCGCATCTGATGCTGAAATCAAGAAGCTCGCCAGCTTCATCGCCGGCCTGAAGTAATTCGCCTTGGCCTCATAGAAAAAGCGGGAGCTCCTCCCGCTTTTTTTACGCCCATCAATTCCCGACCTCGCTACATTATGGCTGCCTGGGTAATTCCTCTGCCCGACCCAACACCCGCTGCAAATACTGCACCAGCTTTTCCTGGTAGACCTTGCGCCTGAACGCCTCGATATGCCCACCTCCAGATACTAGCCAGAACTCCTTGGGCTGCCGTGCTGCGTCAAATAACGCCTGCCCATGCTGCAATGGTGCAACCTTGTCCTTGTCCCCGTGAATCAGCAGCAAAGGAATGGGGCTGATTTGATCAACCACATACAGAGGGCTGTAGCTATCGTCTACGGTGAATGATAATGGCCATTGCAACGGCCAGCTCAGCCAGAACAAGGCCAGTTTTTCGCGTGCAATATGGCGGTATGAGGTGAATGAACTTTCTACGATCAGCGCCTTGATATTGTGGCGATAAGGGCTATGCGCAACATAATAAATCGACAGGGCACCGCCCAGGCTTTGTCCCAGCACCACGATGCGTTCCGGATCGACGTCCGCACGCTGCAACAGGTGCTTCATCGCACTGTTGATATCCTCCAGCGCACCGGCAATTGAGGGCTCCCCTTGAGATCGACCATAGCCACGATAATCCAGCAGCAATACATTGTAGTGCTGCGCTGGCAGCCAGTAGACGCTGGCAATATGCGTGCTTATATTTTCTGCATTGCCATGCAGAAATAACACCGTGCCTGCTGCCATGCCCTTTGCGGGCAGCCACCAGGCATGCAGCATATGGCCGCCTTCACCGGGAAAATAAACATCCTGGTAGGGCAGCCCGATTGCATCGGGTGTCATGTACTCCTTGTTCTGCGGCTGAAAAAACAGGGACGTGCATCCCGTCAGCAGCGCGCCGAGAATAAAGGCTAACAGCAAGCGCATATCAGAAAAATTGCTGCCATGATATTTGAGCATCCGTCCACAGCAGGTCGAAAGCCTGCTTTCTGGACACTTCCACGCGCATTGAGGACTGTGC
>JBGPPE010000145.1:0-6585 GCA_041488395.1 Gallionellaceae bacterium | reverse complement strand
TCATGGTGATGACGCCCGGATGCTTGACGAAGGAATTGCGGCCCCATAACTTTCCCGCGTTGTGCGCAATCGGCACCACCGGCACCCCGGTGGAGGCGCTCAACAGCGCGCCGCCGATTTTATATTTGCCGCGCTTGCCGTAAGGGATGCGCGTGCCTTCCGGAAAGATCACCACGCAGAAACCCATCTCCAGACGCTCCTTGCCCTGGCGCAGCAGCTGCTTGATCGCCCCCTTGCCATCGCTGCGCTTGATCGCGATCGGGCTGGTCATCGCCAGGCCCCAGCCGAAAAAAGGCAGCCACAGCAGTTCGCGCTTGAGCACCCACACCTGCGGCGGGAACACTTTCTGCAGGGCGATGGTTTCCCACGCCGACTGGTGCTTGCACAGCAGGATGCTCGGCTGCTGCGGAATGTTTTCCGTGCCGCGCACTTCCATGCGGATGCCGCACACCACGCGCAACAGCCACATCATGCTGAGCGCCCAGCCGGAGATGATGCGATAGCGCGTCAGCGGGTGGAAGGGAAAGGTCAGGATGGCAATCAGCGCATACAGCGGCGTGATCAGCAGCTGCAGCAGAAAGAAAATCAGCGAACGAATGACAATCATAATTTATAAACCTGAAAAACTTGTCCGCAGATTACACAGATTAACCCTGATTACCATCTCTGGTGATTTATCTGCGTTAATCTGTGTAATCTGCGGACAACAGTCTTAAACCAAGGTAGCAACGGCTGCGGCAAGATCGGGGTAAATCAAAGTACCTTCCGGCAGACCGCCCTTGGCCAGGGTTTTAGCCCCCTTGCCGGTCAGCACCAGTATCGGCTGCGCGCCCAGGCGCGCCGAAGCTTCCAGGTCGCGCAGGGAATCGCCTATGGAAGGCACGCCGTTCATGTTGACGTTATAGCGCGCGGCGATCTCTTCGATCATGCCGCTTTTGGGTTTGCGGCAATTGCAGTTTGCATCGGCTGCATGCGGGCAGTAGAACACCGCATCGATGCGTCCGCCAGCCTGGGCGCAGGCCTTGTGCATCTTGTCGTGGATGGCGTTCAGGGTGAGCATGTCAAACAGCCCGCGGCCGACACCGGACTGGTTGGTGGCCACCACCACGCGGTAATCCGCCTGGCACAGCCGCGCGATCGCCTCCAGGCTGCCGGGCAGCGGCTTCCATTCTTCCGGGCTCTTGATGAACTGGTCCGAGTCGTAGTTGATCACGCCATCGCGGTCGAGAATGATCAGCTTCATGCCTAGACCGCCAGCTTGGAAATATCGGCCACCTGGTTCATCAGGCTGCCCAGCTGTTGCAACAGCGCGGCACGGTTCACACGCAGCGCCTTGTCTTCCGCCATCACCATCACCTGGTTGAAGAAATCATCGATAAACGGCTTGAGCGTGACCAGCGCCTTCAGGTTCTGCCCGTATTCGCCGCGATCGAGATAGCTCTGCGCAAACGGCGTGATGTCTATCATGGCCTGGTGCAGGTTGCGCTCGGCATCCTCCTTCAGCAGCAAGGGCTTGACCACGGCGTTTTGCACAAGCGCACCCAGCTCTTCCTGGTTTTTGCGCATGATGTTGCGCACACGCTTGTTGGCGGCGGAAAGATCCCTGGATGCATCCAGCCCGGCGAACATGCGCACGCCTTCGATGCGCGGCAAGGTTTCATGCAAACGGCCATTGAGCAAATGCAGCACCGCTTCGATATGCGACACCTCGAAACCGCGCTCGCGCAGATAGCCGCGCAGCCGGTCGAGCATAAAGCCTTCCACATCGGCCGCCACGGTGGCGCTCAGCATGCCGGCAGGGAAATTATCCGCCGCGGTCTTGAGCAGGGCCGGCAGCGGCAGGTTGAG
Source organism: Gallionellaceae bacterium (assembly GCA_041488395.1). GTDB lineage: Bacteria > Pseudomonadota > Gammaproteobacteria > Burkholderiales > Gallionellaceae > 39-52-133. The sequence continues at coordinate 4,737 of JBGPPE010000145.1, read as the reverse complement.
CGGCGTTTCGATGAGGATGCGCAAAATACCCAGCGCATGGCGGCGCAAGCCGAACGGGTCCTTGTCGCCGGTGGGAATCTGGCCGATGCCATAAATCCCGATCAGCGTTTCCAGCTTGTCGGCCAGTGCCACCGAGCATGACAGCGCTCCCTGCGGCAGGGTATCACCGGCAAAGCGCGGGTGGTAATGCGCTTCGATGGCCTCCGCCACGGCCGGCTTTTCACCATCGTGCAGCGCGTAATAACGCCCCATCACGCCCTGCAATTCGGGGAACTCGCCGACCATGTCGGTGAGCAGGTCAGCCTTGCACAGACGCGCTGCCAGCTCGGCCTGCGCCTTATCCGCATCGAGCAGGCGCGCAATGGTGCCGGACAGTGTAGTGATGCGTTCCACGCGCTGCAGTTGCGAGCCCAGCTTGTTGTGGTAGACCACATCCGCCAGCTTGGCCACGCGCGACTCCAGCTTCTGCTTGCGGTCCTGGTTGTAGAAGAAGCGTGCATCGGACAGGCGCGGGCGCACCACGCGCTGGTTGCCGCCGACGATATGCACGGGGTTGTCCACCTGCATATTGGACACGATCAGGAATTTGTTGAGCAGCTTGCCGCGCGCATCCAGCAGGGGGAAATATTTCTGGTTCTGCTGCATGGTGAGGATCAGGCATTCCTGCGGCACGTCCAGAAACTCCGGCTCGAATTCACCGACGTACACCACCGGCCATTCCACCAGCGCCGTCACCTCGTCCAGCAGCGTGCTCAGCACGCTGCGTTCGTTGTTGGACATCACCAGCAGCTCTTTCATCGAGTGCGCGCCATGGCCGATCCAGATCGCGCGCAGTTTTTCCGCGGCCTGGTCCAGCTGCCTGGCAATCAGTTCACGGCGCTTGGCGATACTCGCCACCACGCAGCCGGCGCTCTCCAGCGAGTCGGCATAGAACTCGGCATTGTTCAGCGTGATCGGCCCAGTGGAAAGGAAACGGTGGCCACGCGTCACATTGCCGCTGCTCTGCCCCAGCACCTCGCCCAGAATCACCCGCTCGCCGTGCAGCATGACCAATCCTTTTACCGGACGTACAAATTGATGGTCGGTATCGCCCCAGCGCATCAGTTTTGGGATAGGCAGCTTCTTCAGCGCCTGCGCCACCATCTCCGGCAGATAGTCGTCCAGTGCACGGCCCTTCTGCTCGACGCGCGCCACGAAATACTCGGCCTTGCCTTCCTGCACTTTCTGCAGCTGCTCAAAGGTCGTGCCGCTGGAACGCATGAATCCTTCCAGCGCCTTGCTCGGCTTGCCTTCTGCATCCAGGCCTGCTGTGACTGCCGGCCCCTTGCGTTCGATCATGCGGTCAGGCTGCTGCGCCAGCACATTGCTCACGGTCAGCGCCAGGCGGCGCGGCGTGGCATACGGTGTGCACACGCTGTCGTCACCGGCCAGCCCCTGTTCGCGCAGGGCGGAAAACACGTCATCGGCAAAACTGCCGGACATGCGCTCCAGCGCCTTGGGCGGCAATTCCTCGGTCAACAGTTCAACCAGCAACGTCTGCTTGATCAATTCCTGGCTCATCTTATTTATCCCCCTTGTAGGCAGGGACCTTCATGGTGGGGGAGTCCTGTTTATCCCCCTTGAACGCGGGGACCTTCATCGTGGGGGAATCCTGATTAGCGTGCGCAGCGTTATATTTCTCCGTGACGGAACGCGACAGCGCCTGCACCCGGCTCTCCGCCACAACAGGCTGTTGTGCCTTTTCAGAAGTTGCTATTGCGGTCTTGCACATGGGGAAGCCCAGCTTCTCGCGCGAATCGTAGTAAGCCTGTGCCACGGCGCGCGACAAGGCGCGCACGCGGCCGATGTAGCCGGCGCGCTCGGTCACCGAAATCGCACCGCGTGCATCCAGCATATTGAAGCTGTGCGAGCACTTCATCACCATCTCGAAAGCGGGCAGCACCAGCTGCGCCTCGATCAGGCGCTTGGCTTCGCCCTCGTATTCGCTGAAGTGGCGGAAGAACATCTCCACGTTGGAATGCTCGAAGTTGTAGCGCGACTGCTCCACCTCGTTCTGGTGAAATACGTCGCCGTAAGTAACCACGCTGTCGCCTTTTTTGGCCCAGACCAGGTCATATACGCTGTCCACGCCCTGCAGGTACATGGCCAGGCGCTCCAGGCCATAGGTGATCTCGCCCAGCACCGGCTTGCACACCAGCGAACCGACTTCCTGGAAGTAGGTGAACTGGGTCACCTCCATGCCGTCCAGCCACACCTCCCAGCCCAGCCCCCAGGCGCCCAGTGTGGGCGATTCCCAGTCATCCTCGACAAAGCGGATGTCATGCTCGCTGGTATTGATGCCCAGCTCGCGCAGGCTGTCCAGATACAGCTCCTGAATGTTTTCCGGGGAAGGTTTCAGCACCACCTGATACTGATAGTAATGCTGCAGACGGTTGGGGTTCTCGCCGTAGCGGCCGTCCTTGGGCCGGCGCGAAGGCTGCACATAGGCGGCACGCCAGGGCTCCGGCCCAATGGCGCGCAGGAAAGTGGCGGTATGGAAGGTGCCTGCGCCAACCTCGATATCGTAAGGCTGCAACAGCGCGCAACCCTGCTTGTCCCAAAAGTTCTGCAGGTTAAGAATTATTTGCTGAAAGGTAAGCATTGCAAAGACCGGGGTTATTTGCGAAAGACGCCATTTTACGGGTTTTCCCTGTTCCGCGTCACCCCGCTTAACAAAAGCGTGGCAGTTGTTGTCCCGGCAATTCGGGCGCAGCCGGGCAAGCGCCCCAGACAGGTGAATACAAAGGCAGAAATTGGGATAATGTGCCTGTTCAGCGCGGCTCGTTGATACCCGACTTGCGCACCTGTAATCTTGATTGAGGAAACACAAATCATGGAAAAAGAATTTTGGCTGGAACGCTGGCAGAAGGCGGAAACCGGCTTCCATCAGGGCGAGATCAACCCCTATCTGCAGCGGCACTGGCGCGACCTGAAGCTGGCGCCGGGCAGCGTGGTGTTCGTGCCGCTGTGCGGCAAGAGCCAGGACATGATGTGGCTGCGCCAGCAGGGGCATGCGGTACTGGGCGTTGAACTGAGCCCGATTGCGGTGAAGGATTTTTTCCGCGAAAACGGCATGCAGCCGCGAGAGCTGAACAGCGGAAAATTCGACTGCATGGAGGCCAACGGCATCCGCCTGCTGTGCGGCGACTTCTTCGACTTGAGCCGACGCGAGCTCTCCAACATCAGCGCCGTGTTTGACCGCGCCTCGATGGTGGCCCTGCCGCCTGCGATGCGCGAGCGCTATGTGCAGCATCTGGTGAGCGTGTTGCCGACCGGAACAAAGATTCTGCTGATCACTTTCGACTACCCCCAGCATGAGATGTCAGGACCGCCGTTCGCCGTCACCCCCAGCGAGGTGGCAGCGCTGTATCGCAATTACGCGGATGTGCGCCTGCTGGCACAGAACGATGTGCTGGATAAAAACCAGCGCTTCAAGCAGCGAGGGATGACACGGCTGGTGGAGAGCGTGTTTCTGCTGATGCTACGTTAAGGAAGCACTGAAGGAGTTGTCACACCGGCGAAGGCCGGTGTCCAGTTCATTGAAACACTGGATTCCGGCTTTCGCCGGAATGACGCTGTAGAACTTTTTCAGTGCTTTCTTTATCAAACCAGAAACCACTGACTGCCTACCGCAGAAGGATTCCATGCTGATCACCTTCACCACCAAAGCCTATGCCGACATCACCATGTTTGGCGATGTCGCCAGATCCATCCTGAAAATGATGGGGCATAGCGGCACCGTGCCCAGCGCCATCGTGGCCGCCGACGTGCCCGCCGCACTGGCACGACTCAAGGCCGCCATTGCCGCCGAACGGCCCGCCACTGCCGCTGACGACGCCGATGAGCCCGCGGTCAGCATGGCTAACCGCGCCCTGCCCATCATCGAGCTGCTGACTGCCGCGGCCAGGGAAAATTGCGATGTGATGTGGAAGTGAATGCCCGCTTGCTTGCCGTGCGCAGGTATTGAACGACCAGCGCGCCACACCGGCCGTCAGAAGAGGCGCCTGCGGTTGGTCAGATTGTTCAGCACTTTATCCGCCTTGTCGTTGCCGTGGCTGGCGGCGCGCTTACATCAGTGCCAGTTTGGCACTGCGCGGCAGGCGTTTGATCTGCAGCTCGCGCTTCAGCGCGGCGGATTTGTCGGCACAGGGTTCGCTATACACCAGCTGCAGCGGCGTGCGGCCACGCGTGTATTTGGCGCCTTCTCCGGCATTGTGGGCGGCCAGGCGTTTGTCCAGATCGTTGGTGATGCCGCAGTAGAGGGTGGTGTCGGCACATTGGAGGAGGTAGCAGACCCAGTTGTTTTTATTTGTTGATGCCATTCGGGCTGCCTTTCATTTCAAAAAATTCAACACCGTCGGGGGTGGCCCGACAGCCAATTGTTTCTTTCAAGTTCAAAAAATCAAAACCGCCGGGGGCAGCCCGGCAGCTGGTTACCTTTCTTGTCTTGCCAAGACAACGTAGTTTCGGTGGAGACTAATCTTTAGGTTATGTCGTAGCCAAAGGTAACCCAAAGAAGTCGCTCCCGGTTTGCCGCCCTTCGGGTTCCCTCGATCAAGTGCAAGCAAGCGGGGCTGCGCAACTCGCCCTGGCGGGGCACACAAACCGTGCCCCACTGCGGAACTCGGACAGTGCTCGCCTAAACCTCCGCTTCCTTGCACTTGATCGAGGCGGCGCACAGGGTGTGAAAAAGCAAAC
>JBGPPE010000144.1:0-6632 GCA_041488395.1 Gallionellaceae bacterium | reverse complement strand
TGACGCTTCCGCGTTGCCGATAAAATGCGGGATGTGATTCAGATCATATCCGGTTTGCACATTTCATCTTATGCTGCTGACCCTGGTGCTGCGACCATTGCTGGAGAAAATATGAAAACTGCTGTTATTGCCCTTACCCTGTTTGCCATTCTGCTGCTTGCTCCGATTGCCCGCTCCGCCGAGGAAGACGCCAGGGAAGCCGTGGCGATGCCCGCGATGATGAAGGATCACATGCTGGGCAATATGCGCGATCATCTGCGTGCGCTGCACGAGATTCAGGCGGCGTTGGCCAAGGGCGATCTGGACCGGGCCGGGGACATTGCTGAAGCACGTATCGGCATGAGTTCGCTGGCTTCACACAATGCGGCCCACATGGCTCCCTATATGCCCAATGGCATGCAGACTATCGGTACGAACATGCACCACGCCGCCAGTCGTTTCGCCATCACCGCGAAGGAAGGCGATCTGCCGAAGGCACTGGAGGCGCTGTCCAGAATTAGCGAGCAATGCGTTGCTTGCCACGCGGCTTACCGGCTCAAATAGAAAGGAAATGAAATGATTACTCGCTGGCTGGCGTTATTGTGCTGCCTGTTTTACCTGGGGTCAGCCCAGGCATTAAACCTCAAACCGCGCGAGGTGGCGCCGGGTGTGTACGCCTTCATCGGTGACACGGGCATGCGCACCTACGAGAACGAGGGCATGAATGCCAATAGCGGCTTTGTCGTCACTGCCAAGGGCGTGTTGGTAATCGACAGCGGCCCCACCTGGCAGGTGGCGAAGGAAATTCACCGCGCCATCAGGACAGTGACCAGCCAGCCGGTGAAAATCGTGGTCAATACCGGCGGCCAGGATCATCGCTGGCTGGGCAACGGCTATTTCAAATCCATCGGCGCCGAGATCATTGCCGCGCGGCCGGCCCTGGCTGACATGCAGGCGCGCGGTGAAATGCAGCTGGACGGCCTGCGTCAGATACTGCACGAGAAAGCGGAGGGAACGCTGCCAGTCTATCCCGACCGCTTTTTCGACCAGTCCGCAACGCTGCGCCTGGGCGAGCAGGAAATCCAGTTGCTGTATTTCCATGGCGGCCATACGCCGGGAGACAGTGTGGTGTGGCTGCCCAAACAGGGTGTGCTGTTTTCCGGTGACCTGGTGTTTGTGGAGCGTATCCTGGGTATCTTTCCCTTTGGCAGCACCCGCGGCTGGCTGGACTCCTTTGCGGCGATGGAGAAGCTGGCGCCGCAACTGATCATTCCCGGACACGGTAACGCCTGCGATCTTGCGCAAGCACAACATGACACACGGGACTATCTGCGACTTTTGCGCGGCCACATGGAGCAGGCGTTGAAGGAATGGAGCAGTCTGGAAGACGCCATTAATTCCCTGGACGATAGTGCCTATCGTTCCCTGCGAAACTTCGACAGCCTGCACCGCTTCAACGCCAGCAATACCTACCTGGAGCTGGAAGGGAACTAAGGGACGGCTCCAAGTGGCATTGCCAGCCAGGGAGCGTCTAGGGGGGTATCCAGGCCGGCAATCGGTTCCGGATAATGGATGTGGTAGCCCTGCACATAATCGATCCCGATCTTGCGCAAGGCATTGAGCATGTCATCGTCTTCCACGCACTCGGCAATGGTCTGGATTCCCATGACGTGGCCGATGTTGTTGATCGACTCCACCATGGCGCGATCCGTTGCGCTGGTCATGATCTGGCGCACGAAGGAGCCGTCGATCTTCAGGTAGTCCACTTTCAGTTGCTTCAGGTAGCCGAACGAAGACATGCCGCTGCCGAAGTCGTCCAGGGAAAAGCGGCAGCCCCGCGCACGCAGCGTGCTAACCAGCCGCAGAGCCGAGCGCAGGTTGGCAATTGCCGCCGTTTCGGTAATTTCAAAGCAGATGTGCTGCGGTGGCACGCCTGTTGTGCCGAACTGTTCGAGAATGAAGTCGAGCATGTGCTCGTTGCCCAGGGATTGTCCGGAGAGGTTGATGGCGCATACCATGTTGCCCAGCTCGGCACGCGCAGACAGGCGCCGGAACACGGTTTCCACCACCCAGCGGTCCAGCATGTTCATCATGTTGTAGCGTTCCGCTGCGGGAATGAACGCCATCGGCGGCACCAGCTTGCCATTTTCATCCAGCATGCGGATGAGCAACTCAAAATGGACGTGGTCACCTGCAGCGGCGCTGATCGGCATGATCTTCTGGAAATACAGGACCAGCCGGTTGTCCTTGATCGCCTGGGAGACACGTTGTGCCCAGCTCATTTCGCCCTGGCGGCGTATCAGCTCCTCATCACCCGGCTCGAACACGTGCACGCGGTTGCGTCCCTGTTCCTTGGCGGCGTAGCAGGCAGCATCCACGGTACTGAGCAGGCTGGCAGAGTTGTCCGACTGCGTGTTGATGGGAACCAGGCCTATGCTGACGCCGATGTCGAAGATCTTGTCCTGCCAGACAAAACGAAATGTGGTGACGGCTTCGCGCAGGCTTTCGGCGATATGCTCGGCGCGCGGCAGCGGGCAGCCGGCAAGCAGGATGCCGAACTCATCGCCGCCCAGCCTGGCCAGGGTATCCGTCGCACGTACCATACCCTCCAGCTTGGCGGACAACTGCCGCAGCAGTTCATCTCCCGCCTGGTGGCCGCAGGTGTCGTTGACCACTTTGAACTGGTCGAGATCCAGGTACATCAGGGCATGCTCTTTCAAGGCAAGGCGCGCATCGCCAAGCAAATCCTCCAGCCTGTGCTCGAATTCGGTGCGGTTGATCAAGCCGGTCAGCGCGTCGTGCGAGGCAGCCCAGGACAGGCGGCGTGACAGTTCAGTGGATTGCGTCACGTCATGCAGAACAATCACGCAACCGATGGCCTGGCCGCTGTCATCCTGAATCGGGCTGATTTGATATTCGATCGCAGATTCGATGTGGTTGCGTGCAACCAGGCGGGCTACGATTTTCTGTTCTGGCTGATTGCTCAGAATATGGTCGGCATTGAACGAGTCGAAGAGGGCTTTCTCTTCGCCGGGCAGGAAAATGTCCAGCACCTTTCTGACCGGTAACCTTTCTGCTTCAGGATTGGGCCATCCGGTAAGGTCTTCCGCGATTTTGTTGAGGTAGGTGACGCGGCCGAGCATGTCAGTTGTGACGATGGCATCACTGATGGCGTGCAGGGTAAGCTGGGCGCGCAGTTTTTCGGCGATCAGGTCGGACTCTATGCGTGCGGTGCGGCGCGTGACATAAATGGCAATTGCCAATCCGACAGCCAATACCGCGCTACCGATGGAAAGCATCAAATACAGCGCAGAGCGGTACGTCTCATTTGCCTGCAATTCTGCCGCCTGGGCCGCGCTGCGCTGCTGTCCCAGCATGCCGTCCAGCTGGGACAGAACTTTGTTCTGGATGGTGGCGACCTTGGCCAGCAGTAGCTGGGTTGCCATTTTATGGTTGCCCCGCACGACCAGCTCTACCACTTCATCTTGTGCCGTGCCGCCCAGTTTGGCCGATTGCAGTGCAAGCTTGATTGAATCTTGTTCCTCCGGCGATAGGGGGAGCGATAGCAAGTTGTCGCGGGCACGAATGAATATTTCGGCAATGCTGTGGAATTGCTGGACCAGCTCATCCTGCTCGAATGGGTCCTGGCTCAGCACCAGGCGATGCAGGATGATGGCGCGCTCGCGCGCGGAATGGCGCATATCCCAGACCAGATTCATCTTGACGTCGTGCTCCATGACGACCTTGCGCAGGCTCTGGTTAATCACATAGAGACTGCTAAGGCCGACGGCAACCAGCGCCACCATCAGGACGAGCATGATGGTAAAGGCAGTGGAGGTGAGTCGGCGTGAATTGAGGTTCAATGTGTCCTCAAGATTTATATGGCAGGCTTATTATAGGGGTAACGTTTGAGCTGCACATGATATCAGCGGGAATACCCCTACAGCACGCCAGCACTGTGCGCCTGTTGGTCCGCAAAATAACTTGATCTCACCATCGGCCCGCACGCCGCATGGCTGAAGCCCATCGCCAGTGCCTCGCGTTCAAACATGGCGAAGGTATCCGGGTGCACATAGCGCAACACCGGCAGGTGGCCGTCGGAGGGCTGCAGGTACTGGCCCAGGGTGAGCATCTCGACATCGTGCGCGCGCAGATCGCGCATCACCTGCAGCACCTCCTCGTCGGTTTCGCCCAGCCCCAGCATCAGGCCTGATTTGGTCATCACCTGCGGGAAGCGCGCCTTGAAATCCTGCAGCAGCTTGAGCGAGTGGGCGTAGTCCGCGCCCGGGCGTGCCAGGGTGTAGAGGCGCGGCACCGTTTCCAGGTTGTGGTTGAGCACGTCGGGCAGGGCCTGGGCGAGCGCATCCAGGGCGGGTTGCAGGCGGCCGCGGAAATCCGGCACCAGCGTTTCCAGTTTGGTGCTGGGCGAGCTGGCGCGGATGGCGCTGATGCAATCGGCAAAATGCTGGGCGCCGCCGTCGCGCAGGTCGTCGCGATCGACGCTGGTGATCACCACATACTTGAGCTTGAGCAGGGCGATGGATTTGGCCAGTTGCGCGGGCTCGTCCGCATCCGGCGGCAGCGGCTTGCCGTGCGCCACGTCGCAGAACGGGCAGCGCCGCGTGCACACGTCGCCGAGGATCATGAAGGTGGCAGTGCCCTTGCCGAAGCATTCGCCGATGTTGGGGCAGGAGGCTTCCTCGCACACGGTATGCAGATTGTGTTCGCGCAGCATGCGTTTCACATCGTGGTAGCCCTGGCCGCTGCCGGACTTGACGCGTATCCACTCCGGTTTGCGCAAGCGGGTCTGCAGCGGCACGATCTTGATCGGGTTGCGCGCGGTCTTGTCCTTGCCGGTCTGTTTCTCGATAGTGCTCATAATCGTTCTCTTCTTTCGTTAAACCTGTTGTTGCAGGAGCGGGCCATGCTGTTGCAACAAAGTAACCAGTTGCCTGGCGAGATGTTGCTCAAATTCTGCCAGCGTGGCGCTGGCGCCGAGATCCCTGGCCTGGGTTACCTGCAGTCCGGCATAGCCGCACGGGTTGATGAAGGCGAACGGGGTGAGGTCCATCTCCACGTTCAGAGCCAGGCCGTGATAGCAGCAGCTGTTCTTGATCTTCAGGCCGAGCGAGGCGATCTTGGCATCATTCACATACACGCCGGGCGCATCGTCGCGGCCGCGCGCGGCGATGCCCGATTCTGCCAGCACGTCGATCACCGCCTGCTCCATCAGGCGCACCAGCTCGCGCACATTGATGTGCCAGCGGCGCAAGTCCAGCAGCAGGTAGGCCACCACCTGGCCGGGGCCGTGGTAGGTAATCTGCCCGCCGCGGTCGATCTGCACCACGGGGATGTTGTGCGCATTGAGCAGGTGTTCCGGCTTGCCTGCCTGCCCTTGCGTATAGGTGGGCGGGTGTTGCAGCAGCCAGATTTCGTCGCGCGTGTCGGCTGTGCGTTGCGCGGTGAATTGCTGCATCGCGCGCCAGGTGGGTTCGTAATCGACCAGACCTAAAAAACGGGTGATGGGTGATGGGTGATGGGTGATGGGAAAGGCAGGTACGCATTGCGGCGCATTTTTTCCGTCACTGTTCACCATATCACTCATCACTGCAGTTAAAGAACCTTCACGATCAGCGGGTGATCGCACAGGTCCTGGTACAGCGCATCCAGCTGTTTGCGCGAAGTGGCGTGCACGGTGCAGGTGAGGCAGACGTAGCGCGCGGTTCTGCTGTTGCGCGTGGTGATGCTGGCAGCGCTGAAAGTCGGGTCGTGACGCAGCACCACTTCGCTCACCGCCTGGATAAAGCCCTGCTGGGGCTGGCCAAACACCTTGATCGGGAAATCGCAGGGGTATTCGATCAGGCTGTCGGTAATCGGTGGTGTGCTCATGGCTTGCGCATCACTTCATGTTTGAATTTCTGGTAGAGCGGATACAGCTGGGCAAACACCGGTCCCGGCTTGCCGCTGCCGACCGGCTTGCCATCCAGGGTGGTGATGGGCAGCACTTCCCTGGTGGAGGAGGTGAGCAGCAGCTCATCCGCACTGAGCACTTCCGCCAGCGCAACCTTGCGCACTTCACAGGGGATGCCTGCGCTATGGGCGAGTTCCAGCACCACATCGTAGGTGATGCCGGGCAGCATCAGGTTGTCTTTGGGCGGTGCCAGCAGGGTGCCGTTTTTCACCACGAAGATGTTGCTGGCCGCGCCCTCGGTCATGAAGCTGGATCCTGTGATGGGATCGGGGCGTATCAGGATCGCCTCGGCGCAGCCGGCATCCACCGCCTGCTGGCGCAGCAGCACATTGGGCAACAGTGAAATGGCCTTGATGTCGCAATGCAGCCAGCGGTTATCGACGGCAGTCACCGCACTCACGCCGCTGGCGAGCAGGCCGGCGGGTGGTGTGGTCAGCGGCGAGCTCATCATGTACACGGTGGGCGCGACCGGCGGCTGCGGAAAGGCATGGTCGCGTTTGGCTACGCCGCGCGTGATGTGCAGGTAGAGGTACTGGTCTTCGGCTGCATTGCGCGCAATCAGCTCGTTGATGAGCGTGCCCCACTCGGCATCGCTGTGCGGGTTGGGCAGGCGGATGCCGTCCAGGCTGTGCTGCAGTCTGTGCAGGTGTTCGGGCAGGCGGAAGGCGCGCTTTGAGTACAC
>JBGPPE010000143.1:0-6656 GCA_041488395.1 Gallionellaceae bacterium | reverse complement strand
GGTGGTCGTGCAGATGCTGGGCTACGGCGCGGATCAGCTGCGGCGGGATCAGCGGTTCATCGCCCTGCACGTTGACCACGATGGTGTCATCGGGCCAGTTGTGTTGCGCCACGACTTCGGCGATGCGGTCGGTGCCGCTGGGGTGCTCCGCGCGGGTCATGCAGCCCTTGAAGCCATGCTCGTGCACGGCTGCCATGATGGGCTGGTGGTCGGTGGCGATCCAGATCTGTTGTGCGCCGCTTTGCGCGGCCTGTTCGGCCACACGGATCACCATCGGCTTGCCGGCGATCGGCAGCAGCGGTTTGCCGGGCAGACGGGTAGAACTGAAGCGTGCCGGGATGACGACGTGAAAAGCCAGCATCAGAGTTTTTCTATGTCTTCCAGGGTCAGTTTGCGCGCCTCATCGGCCAGCATGACGGGAATGCCGTCCTGAATGGAGAATGCCAGCCGGTCTGCCTTGCAGATCAGTTCCTGCTCTGCCTTGCGGTAAATCAAAGGTGATTTGCACAGCGGGCAAACCAGGATGTCGAGTAATTTAGGATCCATTAGGGCGTGATCTTTTTTAGTATAAGTTGAATGAGAGCCGTATCCAGCTGCGCATCTACACGCAGTACCCAGCAATTCCCAGGGGCGAACGAGAGGCATTTTACCGCATCTTTTTCGGTCATGAGTATGGCGTTGTCATCGCCGAACGCCAGATCGGCTGCGCAATAGCGGTGATGGTCGGGGAAAGGGTGGGTTTGCGGGCTCAGGCCCAGCTGCTGCAGGTGGGCAAAGAAGCGCTCGGGGTGGCCGATGCCGGCAACGGCGTGCACGCGCTGGCCCTGAAAATTCGCCGCCGTGGCCGTTCTGGCCGGGTTGCGCAGATTGTAGAACTGCACGCCGTTAAGCTGCATGGCAAATTCGTTGCTGCCGGCTTCCCCGCCATTGGTGACGACGGCATCCACCTGGCGCAGTCGCGATGGCAGTTCGCGCAGTGGCCCCGCTGGTAGCAGCAGGCCGTTGCCAAAGCGACGCACCCCATCCACCACGGCAATTTCCACATCGCGTTGCAAACGGTAATGCTGCAGGCCGTCGTCGCTGATAATGACATTGCATTGCGGGTGAGCTTGTAACAGCGCCTGGGCCGTTGCTGGACGATCACGTCCCACCCATACCGGACAGAGTTTGCGTTGTGCCATCAACACAGGTTCGTCACCCATGTTGTCCGGGCTGCTATCGAGAAAAACTTCTTGCGGCGTTGCGCTGCTGCCGCCAAAGCCGCGGCTGATGATGCCGGGGCGATGGCCATGTGCAATCAGCTGCTGTGCCAGCCATAGCGTAAGCGGCGTTTTTCCGCTGCCGCCCACGGTGATGTTGCCCACGATAATCACCGGGACAGGAATCTTGACGCTATGAAATATACCGAGACGATAGAACAGGCGACGTGAGGCAGACAGCAGATAGAAGAGCAGACTGATTGGCAGCAGCAACAGGTGCAGCGGTGTAATTTTGTACCACTGTCGTTGCAGCCCGTCCATCCTGCTTTGCATGACTATTTGTCTTGGCTTTGCGTGGTAAAGGTGATGCGTCCGTAGCCGGCCAGGCGTGCCGCTTCCATGATGTTGATCACCGACTGGTGGGTGGCTTTGGCATCCGCATTGATGATGATAGTTGGGTCAGTCTGGCTGCCGGCTGCTTTCTTCATCGCCTGTGCCAGCGTATCTACACCGCCGAATTTGGTCGGCTTGTTGTTGACGGCGTAATGTTCGGAGGCATCCACCGCCACGTTGATCTGGCTGGTGGCAGGTGATGATTCTTTGCCGCTGGCCTGCGGCAGGTTGATCTGCAGCTCGGCGTATTTGGAATAGGTGGTGGTGACCAGCATGAAAATCAGGATCACCAGCAGCACGTCTATCATGGCAATCAGGTTGATTTCCGGCTCTTCACGGGTGCGGCCGCGCTGAAAATTCATGGCTTAGCTCCTGCGCTCGCCATGCACGATCTCCACCAGCTTGATGGCTTGCTGTTCCATTTCCACGGTCAGGCTATCCACCTTGGCACGGAAGTGGCGATAGAAAATCATGCTGGGCACTGCCACAATCAGACCAAATGCAGTGTTATACAGCGCCACCGAGATGCCATGGGCCAGCACGGCCGGGGAATTGCCCACCGCATTTTGTGCGCCAAAAATTTCAATCATGCCGACTACCGTGCCAAACAGGCCGAGCAGCGGGCTGACCGAGGCGATCGTGCCCAGGGTGGTGAGAAAGCGCTCCAGTTCGTGTGTGACCGATCGGCCACTTTCTTCTATCGCCTCTTTCATCACGGCGGGCGTGCTCTTCACGTTCTTCAGGCCGGCGGCAAACACGCGGCCGAGCGGTGAGCCGGCTTCAAGTCGTGCCAGCATTTCATCGCTGACGCCGCGCTGCTTGAGTTCCTGAATGACTTCATTGAGGAGTGAGGCGGGAGCAATTGTCTTGTTGCGCAAGAACATCATTCGTTCTGCTATCAGTGCCAAGGCGGTGATGGATGCGATAATCAGAAACCAGATGGGCCAACCTGCTGCTTCGACAATAGTGAACACGCAACTTCTCCAGATGTGATTGATGCTTAAATTTGAAGCCCGAACTGTAACTTGTCATCCCCGATTGAGCAAGATTACTCGTCCACATGTTGTGGGTACAGGACTAACTGGTAACGGTAAAAGCCATTTTTTATTTATGCACAATATCTGTGGATAACTTTGTGGAAAGTTTTTTCTGGTGATACTTAACTCCCTCTCTGATAACCCTTTTTTTAATTTGCCTGTTTTTTAAACTACCTATAAATGTCAATTTAATCAAATAGATATCTGTAAGTTGCGGAGTTTCGTTCGCGCGGTAGCCGCGCAAGTGGCGTATTTATTCGTGTTGTGGATTATTCAGGTTTGTCAATATGCCGTTTGGCCTAGTTTGGGGGGAATGCTGGAAAAATTTTTCGGGTGAGAAAATAGCTGAAGTAAATCAATGGCTGTCTGCTATCGATTAGAATCATGCACGAAATGGGCGCGATTGAATCGCGTGCGGAACTGAACTAATACCTAAAAAATGGAACCCCCAAAAATCAACTTCAGGAATGTTCCTGTGCAGGCAGGCATTATTTCGAAAATCATCAATCTGCATATTGATGCGAATAATTGCTTTCAGGAGTTGGAAGATTTGATCAGTTCCGACCAGGGCGTTGCCGCACTGGTGCTGAGAGTGGTCAACTCACCGCTCTACAGTCGCGGCAATAAAGTGGCCACTATTCCCCTTGCCATCAGCTTGCTTGGGTATAACGTGGTTCGTTCGCTTGCCTTGCTGGCGTTTGGCCGCTCCTTATTTTCACAAACCCGGAATGAGCGCTTCCGCCTGCACATCTGGCAACATTCATTGCTGACGGCAATCGCGAGCCAACGCATTTGTCAGGAATTAGACCAGAACAAGCTGAAAGACGAGGCTTTTATTGCCGGGCTGATGCATGATACCGGCAAGGTTTTAATGTTTACTCACAATTCTGAGTTGTATGAGAAGGTGTTCAGATTCTCATTTGAAAATAATTGCGCCAGCCTGTATGCCGAACGGCAATTTTTTGGATTTGATCATTACCAGGTCGGGCTTGAGGCCGTCAAAGAGTGGAAGCTCCCGGAGCGCTTTAATGATTACATGGGGCTTGAGCTTACCTTGCCCCGTACAGATGGGCTGGCGGATACCGTGTTGCTCAGCCTGATGGCGGCCAATTACCTGGTTAAAACTGCAGGCTTCGGCGCAAACCAGGTGAATGATCACGACACAAGAAAGGCTCGCTTGCTCTCTTTGGGGCTGAATGAAGAGTTGTGCGAGCATTTGTTGCACGATCAGTTCATCGAGAGCCTGATGAAAAACGAAACATATCAGCTTTGCGCGAGCATCTAGGATGTTGCCACCCGTTACCGTCTCCCAGCAGCAGCCCTTCAGCGTGACTTCACTTGAGCACAGCATCTGGCTGTTACTGCATGCCGACCTTGAGCTTGCTCTCAGCAGGCTGAATCTTGCCCATTTGTCTGCACCGAGCATGCTATTGCTGCATGATTTTGTCGAGTGTTCCGTGGCAGCGATGCACCGCAAGGTATTTCAGCAACTGGTTGAAGCAGATTTTGGCATGGTTGCCGAAGATAATGATGCAACCCTGGATGACCTGTACAAGGCCGAACTGGCCGAGCATGGTTCGCAAAATATTGCCCAGTATTGCCGGGAAAAAGGCTTGCATGTGGCGATAAATTTCACATCTGAGCCTGACACGATCGTGTCCATCAGCAATCCGGTCAAATGGGATGTGCGCAAGTGCAGCACTGCCAAACTGGTGGATGCGCTGGGTTATCAGTGGCATGAAAAAACCTTGGCCGGTGCAAGCGGGGGCTGTGTGTATGCCCTGAAAAGGTTTGCAGATCAGCCACCTTCCTTGCCGTTGGGGAGTTTGCTCGATGCCGCTGGCAGTGCCGCCAGTGTGCAGAATATCCATGAAAAATTGGGCTATGGTGTCATGCGGTTTTCCAGTACCGGCCAGATCATGGCGGCTTCCCCTGCCATGCTGGCGAGTGTGAGCTTGCCAGTGCATGAATCTGCAGTTGCCAGCCTGGGCAGCGCTATTCCCTTTAATTTTTACAACGATATTGTCTGGGGCATGGCGCTGGCCGGTCCCAACGGCATCTTTGAAAATTACCGGATACGCATGCATTTACCCGGGGAGGAGAAGCGCTCTGTGCTTTTCAACGTCAGCGGCTATCGTGATGAACAATCGATTATTCATTCGCTATGGCAGATCGTTTCGCTGGCCGATGGCGGCGTCAGCCTGGCGGAAGGATCAATCCTGAGTGATGTGAGGGTGCATAAAATTACGCGCAATTATGTGCCGCAACTGGTGGAGGAAAAGGCCAGGGAAGCTGTCAGGCTGGGCAAGGACAAACTGACCAACGAGGAATGTCAGGTTGCCGTGCTGTTCTGTGACATCGTCGGTTTTACTTCCTATGTGGAAAGCAACGCCAGCAGCGAATCCATTATCAACACCCTTAATACCATACTGCGCAGGGTATCCAGCTCAGTCAGGCGCTACCACGGCTCTATCGATAAATTCATGGGCGACAGTGTGATGGCCATTTTCAGGAACCCGGCTGATGCCATCTGCGCGGCTCTCGACATGCAAAGCCATTCTGCCGACATTAACGGCCTGCGTTCCCGCGCCGGGCAGGACACCTTGCGCCTGCGCATCGGCATACACTGGGGCGAGGTAGTCATTGGCAATGTCGGTACGGCGGAAAGACTGGACTGGACAGCGATAGGCGATGTCGTGAATACCGCCTCGCGCATAGAAAAAAACTGCAATCCCGGCGCCATACTGATCAGTCAGGCCACGCGCGATGCGATTGTGCCATCGCACCACCCAGAGATCGTTTTCGGAGAGCTCTTCCAGATTACGGTCAAAGGCAAACGCGAAGCTTTGTCGGTGTGTCATATCAAACATCCTGACGACAAGCTGACAGCTTAAGGAAATAATAATGTGCGGATTCGGCAGAACCCGTTCTCGATATTGCAGCTGGTTTATTACAGCGATCAAGCTAAGCAGTAATGGCCCATGCCATTTTTTATTTATGCACAATATCTGTGGATAACTTTGTGGAAGAAATTTTCTGGCGATACTTAACTCCCTCTCCAGTAACCCTTTTTTTAAATCTGCCTGTTTTTTGAACTTTATTTAAATGCAAGTAAAATCAATGCGTTAGGTGTAAGTTGCAAGCCCCGTGCTGGATAAATCCCGGCCAAGCTGCGTATTTGTTCGGGTTGTGGATTATTCGGGTTTGTCAAGATGACTTTGCGCCCAATTTTGAAAGAAAGTGACGCCAGATTTTGGTGCACAGTAATTGTTGAATGAAATCAAAGGTTGGTCATGATCGATAAAAATCGTGTGTTAAGCGTGCGCGAATTGAATTCCGCGGTGAAGCAATTGATAGAAGGTGGTTTGCCCTTGTTGTGGGTGCGCGGCGAGATTTCCAATTTTGTCTGCGCGGCTTCCGGGCACTGGTATTTTTCGCTCAAGGACGAGCAGGCGCAGGTGCGCTGCGTGATGTTCCGCCACAAGAGCCAGTATCTCGACTGGCAGCCCAGGAATGGTGCGCAGGTGGAAGTGCTGGCACTGGCTACCCTGTATGAAGCGCGCGGCGATTTTCAGCTGACGCTGGAGCAGATGCGCCCGGCCGGGCAGGGCGCACTGTATGAGGCATTCGAGCGCCTGAAAAAGAAGCTGGAAGGTGAGGGGCTGTTTGCCGAATCGCGCAAACGTGAACTGCCGTTCTTCCCGCTACAGATCGGCATCGTTACTTCGCCGCAGGCTGCCGCCCTGCGCGACGTACTGACCACGCTGGCGCGGCGCATGCCGGGCCTGCCGGTGGTGCTGTACCCTACCCCGGTGCAGGGCGAAGGCGCGGCGCAGAAAATTGCCCAGGCGCTGCAGCTGGCCAATGCACGCAAGGAGTGCGATGTCCTGATCGTGTGTCGCGGCGGCGGCAGCATCGAGGATTTGTGGGCATTCAACGAGGAGGTGGTGGCGCGCGCGATCGCGGCCAGCCACATTCCGGTGGTGAGCGGGGTGGGGCACGAAACCGATTTCACCATCGCCGATTT
>JBGPPE010000142.1:0-6664 GCA_041488395.1 Gallionellaceae bacterium | reverse complement strand
TGCGCGCGTGTCGTTGCGTACCAGCTGTTCCAGTAGCTCTTCCAGTTGTGCCGGGCTGGCGTTGGAATGCGTCTCGAAGCCGATCAGCGCAAAGCCTTCCATCAGCGGCGCGGCGCCCAGGGCGATCATGCGGGTGGGGCTGGCTGTGCTGCTGGCCATCAAATTTTTCCGAGCATGAGGATGGTGACCACCAGGCCGTAAATGGCGATACCTTCGGCCAGGCCCAGGTAGATCAGGGTGCGCCCGAACACTTCCGGTTTTTCTGCGATCACCGCCAGCGAGGCGGCACCCACCGGGCCCACGGCGATGCCGGCGGCGATGGTGGCCATGCCGGTGGGCAGGCCGATGCCTATCATGGCGAGGCCAAAGCCGACGGAGAGGTCATGCGGGCCACTGGCGGCCGGTGCGGTTTGCGCCATGGCGTCATGCAGGCCGAGCAGCATGAGTGAGGCTTCTGCCACCACGAACAGCAGCAGGTTGCTGCCGATGCCGGCCTTGAACCAGCGCGGGGCGGGCTTGCCGCGCTGCAGCGGCTTGAGCTCGAAATAGAAACCGAGCGCGATCAGCGCGAGGAAGTTGAGTGTCATGAATGCGGTGAGCCAGAACATGGGTATCTCCTTGTTGAATGCCAGATATTCGAAAACCTTACCACAGAGGCAGAGCGTGTGTTGTTGGGGCTTCAGCCCCTTACAACCACGGCCTACTCCTTGCGAGCACAGAGACACAGAGGAACAACAGAGAAAACCAAAGGACATCCAGTGTGTTCTTGCCTTTACGTGATTTCTTGCGGTGTTGCTTTTCTCTGTGCCTCTGTGTCTCTGTGGTGAATTGTTTTTATTTTCAGTTTAAAGCTTGCTATCACCTGGCGCCAGCAGTGCCAGCGGGCGGAAAGCACGCCCGTCGCCGGAATAGAAACGCGAGAAGCCCTCATAGTATTCCAGACGCAGCACCTGGATGGCGACGATAGCGCCTTCCAGCACCAGGATAAATGCATTGCCCAGCACCACGGTGATCCAGTGGCCGGTGCTGCCCATCATTTCGGCCAGCGCAAACACCGCCACCGCGAGGGCAACGTGGTTCATGCTGAAGGCGGCCACGCGCAGGAAAGACAGCGTGTTGGCGATGTAGTTGAGCGCGGTTTCGAAGGTTTCCACCGCCACCACCAGCAGGCGTTCGGTCAGCGGGCCGGGGTGGGTGAGCCACAGGTGCCAGACCAGTGCGCTGAGCGGCGCCAGCAGCATGAAGGTGGCAATCAGGCCGAGACCCTGCCCCGTGCCCAGGCGATAGGCGGCATGCAGTGCGGCAAAGTAGAGCAGGATGCCGGCCACGCCTTTTGCACTGAACAGGGCGGCGGCGAGCTCGCCCTGGACCAGGCGGTTGTAAATGGTAAGCAGGGTGGCAAGCAGGATGAAGCCCATGCCCCAGTATAGCGCCGCAGTCAGCATGCGCATGGGGTCGGTGAGCGGTGCCAGCCACAGCGGGTGGACCAGGGCCTCGAAGCCGAACACGCTGCCATACAGCCAGCCGAACAGCATGGAGCTGAGCCCGGCCGCGATCAGCAGCGGCCGCGCAAAGGCCAGCCGCGGCACCAGCAGGCCGGCCAGCACGATCAGCGCGCCCTGGCCGATGTCGCCGAACATCATGCCGAACATGGCGACAAAGGACAGCGCGAACAGCGGTGTGGGGTCGATCTCGTTATAGCGCGGCACCCCGTAATTTTTTACCAGCGCGGTGAAGGGGCGCATCCAGCGGGCCTGGCGGGTGAGTGAAGGCACCTGCGGAATTTCCTCGGCGCTGGGTGCGCGCTGCGTCATCAGGTAGCGGTTGGCGATGGCCTGCGCCAGCGCCTCATGCAAGGCCGCGATGCGGTCGCCGGGCACCCAGCCGTTCACCACCGCCAGCCCGCCCTGGGCACGCAGTTGCTGGGCCAGTTCGGCATGGGGGGCGGCACGCTGCATCAGGTACGCGGCTTCCACCAGCGGTGTGCGGTATTTTTCCAGCGCCTGTTCCAGTAGCTTGCTGGCCTGGGCGTGGCTGACCTGGGCGTTATTCAGGCCGGTGTGCAGCTGGGCACGCACCGGCTCGGGCAGGCCGCTGAATTCCTGCGGCACTTCCAGGGTGTGCCAGCCGGCCGAGTTGAGCAGGCGCAGGATGTCGGCTTCGTGCCCCTTGGGGCCGGCGATCAGGCAATGACTTTGCCCCGCTTCTTCGTGATAGACCTGCAGCACATAGCCGGCCAGATGAAGCGCAGAAGCGAGCTGGTTTACGTCTGCCGTGTTGAGCGAACCCACGCGCAGGTCGAGGAAGCGCCCGCCACGGCGCAGCAGGGCAAGGTCGATGTCGAGCTTGGCGAAGGCGTCCAGACTTTTCAGCAGCGCCTGGTAGTGTTTGCTTTCTTCTTCCCAGTGGCGCAGGTTTTCCTGATGGTGCGACAGCGCACCCCAGGTTTCTCCCAGCCAGCTGTCCATCTGCACCAGCTCCTGTTCGCTGACGGCCTGTGCTGCAGGTATGGCAAACGCGGAAAAATCAATGTTGCATAGCTCCAGTATTTTTTCCAGACGATTGCTGGCGCTGTGAAAGCGTTCGCGAAAAATTTCGCCGGGCAGCTCCGGCAGCAGGTCCGCTGCGACTTCGCTGACGACCGGCTCGAAGGCGCTGGTTTGGGCGAGGGCGAGAGCGGCCCTGGGCGCGTCTTCGCGCAACACATACAGCGTGGTCAGTTGCATGGGGGTGGGCTGTAGCATGCTGGCGACCTTAATGAGTGTGCTCGGGCGCAAGCGCGAGGGTGTAGCGCACTACCTCGGGGCCCAGCTGGAGTTGGCGCGACTTCGCCACGGCGCGCACTTTGCGCAAATCGTATTCGCGCATCACCAGATAGGCGAAGGCGCGCGCCAGCGCGTGCGGTGCACTTTGCAGCACCTTGTGTGCGGCCTGGTAGGTGCCGTGCTCCAGGTGCTGGGTGACTTCAAAGGTGTTGTTCAGCCCGGCCATCTGCGCCTGCAGCGGCTGCGGCAGCGCAGCCAGCACGTCGTCGAATGATTCCAGCCGTGCCAGCGCGGCGAGCCGCTCGGTATTCAGGCGCGAAGTGGAGGGGATGAGCAGGTAGAAAGTTTGTGCCGGCGGCAGCATGTAGACGAAGCGGTAGCGCAGCAGCCACACCAGGTTGACGCGGTTGATGATCGAGTGGATCAGTTCGCGAAACAGCGGCCCCTGTCTGGCTTCAATGCGCAGCGCACGCTCGCGCAGGCCGTTGAAATAGCGGCGGTCTACCGTGGCATCCACAGCAAACAGGTCGCGTTCGGTTTCGAAGGCAGCGCGCGCCTGGCGCGCGATGTCGGCAAAAGAGGTGTCTGCCAGCAGGCGCAGCAGCTCGGAGAAATCTTCCGTGCGCAGCAGTTGCTCCAGCGGCAGTGTGGTAAACGAGCCGGCGTCGAGCAGGTCGGCACGAATGTCCTGCATGGAACGGCCGGCGAGCTTGCCGCGCAGGATGGCCTTGAGGTTGGACAGCTCCAGACGATGCACCCAGTGGATCAGGAAATCGCGTTCCAGCCCGCTGAGCGGACGCGCGAGGATTTCGCAATCGTCCAGCACGGAAGAAACGATACGTTGTTCCAGCGCGAAAGGTTGCGGGGCGTAGGCATTGAGCTCGGACACCTGCGCAAGCAGGCCTTGCAGCCTGGCCGAGCCGGCGATCTCTGCGCTTTCTGCAGCGGCCTGGGTGAGCATGGTTTCAATCTGGGCAGGGGAAAGTAAACGACGCATCATGATGCTGACGCGGGCGTGCAGGTAGGATTCGTTGCGCGAACTCACCCCTAGCTCCGTGCCGGATCAGTCAACAGGGCGAGTGCAGCGGCAAGTGCTTCCTGTTCATGCGATTCGGCGAGGACACGCAGATCGCGCTGGCGCTCATTGGTACGGCGGGTAATTTCAGTGATGGCCTGTTCGGCCCGCTCGCTGGCCTTGCTCAGGAAGCCGGCGCGCAATGCCGGCAGGCGTGCTTCCAGTTGCGCCTCGGCAGCTCGCGCCTCGGCCTGTGCCGCATCGAGGATGCGGTCGCGCTCAGCATGGGCTGCGTCTACCAGGCTTTCGGCCTGGTGTTCGGTCTCCAGCAGGCGTTTGAGTATGTCCTTCTCTTCCATGTGGCACCTCAGTGAGTCAGGAATAGCGGCTAATGACGTTGTTATTTTACGCCAATTGCTGTGGGGGGAGTATCTGTTCTGAGCCCAAACCAGCGAGTCGATTTTCTCTGAAGCGGACACTTGCAATTAACTACCCTACCCCCTGTTCAAGAATACTGTCTAGCGTGTATTCCTGCCTGCTCCCCAGGCCTATTACACTCTAGACAGGCAATTATGTTTAACCATTTCTGGCTGACATCAAAGCGTCATTTTTTATTCGGGAGTCAGGTCTATGGACACGAAAACAATGGATTCAAGAAGTACAAGCACTGCAGCTTCCAGGGAAAAGTTCATGGAGGATTTGCGCCTGGTTGTAGGGGATGCCGAGGAACTGCTGCGCGCCACCTCGCACCAGGCAGGTGAAGGGGCTGCCGCTGCCCGGGCTCGCATCCAGGAAAGTCTGCATGCTGTGAAGGAACACCTGGCTGACGCTGAAACGGCGGTCATTGAGCGCACCCGGCAGGCTGCAAAAGCAACTGACCAATACGTCCACGAAAATCCATGGAAAGCGATTGGCCTTTCCGCCTGCGTCGGGGTGATAGTCGGGATTCTGATCGCGCGACGCTAAGCCATGTCGGAATCGAACGGGCTGATGGAGTCGCTGAAACGGTTGACGGGTACCCTGCTCGCCATCTTCCAGACTCGGCTCGAACTGCTGTCTAACGAGATGGAGGAGGAGCGCTTACGCATTGGGCAAATGTTGCTCTATGGTAGTGTCGCCCTGCTTTTTTTTGGTTTGACCATCATGCTGCTGACGGTATTTGTCGTGGTGTTGTTCTGGGACTCTTACCGTTTGCAGGTATTGGGTGGCCTCACTGCACTTTTCTTCGTTGCCGGGCTTCTGGTATGGAACGCGTTGCGCCGCGTGGCCCGGGAAAAATCCAGATTATTTTCCAGCAGCCTGGCCGAATTGGCTGATGACCGCGACAGGCTTGCGCCATGACCATGAAAAAACATTTGGCCGATCTTGCCTGCCGCCGCCGCGAGCTGCTAAAAGAAATCGAGTCACAGCGTATGCAGGTGGCCGAAATCTCCCAGCGCTGGCGACAGCCCCTGGCACTGCTTGACATCGGGCTGAAGGCGGTGCGCTTTATGCGCAATCATCCCGCATTGGTATCGGGCGGGGTGGCGCTGCTTCTGGCATGGCGCCGCAAGGAGATTGCTGGCATGGCACAAGGGGGAGGGCGCTGGTTATGTCTCTATCCTTCCATTCTTTCCATCGGTTTGAAATGCCTCTCCTTACTGACTCGCTCTCCCGGCAAGGAGCGCAATACTGCGGTTGATCATTGATGGCACATCGGAGCCAGCTTAGTCTGTTGTAGTGGATGAGGAAGCATTCCTCCTGCACGATGCTCCATCGAAAGCCGGGAATGATCCCGGCTTATCCGTTTGAATCCATACCATCGCGGGCTGCCCACTCCTTTATCAGGCTGAATCCCACGGCAAGCAGCGTCGGGCCGATGAAAATGCCGACAAAGCCGAAGGCGAGCACCCCTCCCATCACACCGAACAAAACCAGGGCAAACGGCAAGTTGCTGCTGCGGCTGATCAGCAGGGGCTTCACCACATTATCCACGCCGCTGATCAGGAAAAAACCCCACAGCAACATGAAAATTCCCCATCCGGCGGCACCCTGGTAGAAAAACCAGATTGCCGTGCTGCCCCATATCAGAGGCGGCCCGACGGGAATCAGGGAAAGCAGAAATGTAGCTACACCGAGCAGCAGCGCTGCCGGTATGCCTGCGATGGCGAAACCAATGGTAGCGATGAAGCCCTGCGCCAAAGCAGTTCCCAGCAGCCCGTACATGACGCCTCGCACGGTGTCGATAATGATGCCGATGACACCCGCTGCATGGGTTCCGGCCACCCGATCCATCGCTACGGCGAGAAAATGCGCCAATGCGGCACCATCGCGATAGAAGAAAAAACTGACGAAGGCAGCCAGGCTCATTTCCATGACCCCCTGCCCAATCAGGATTCCCCCCGCCAGCAGAAAATCTTTCGCAGGCTCCAGCATACGTTTCGCCAGAGCGAGCATTTCTTCCTGGCTGGTGGTGATCAGGTGCCAGTATTCATTGACTGATTTGCCGACGATCGGCACCTCCTTTAGCCAAAGCGGAGGCTCCAGCGGCCCGGCCTCGACGGCTTGTTTGATCACGCCATAAAAGGCCGTAACGTTATCAGTAAGGCTGTAGGCAACCAGCGTCAGCGGCAGGATAAGCAGGAGTACCAACGATAGCGTCATGATGAACGCGGCAATGCTTTGTCGACCCCTCATCCTGCGTAATAACCAGATATAAAGAGGCCAGGTCGAGATACATATCACGGCAGCCAGCAGCGTTGCTGTCAGGAATGGTCTCAGCACCAGAAAACAACCTCCCACCAGAATTGATACGGCGGCAAGGGGAGCGAAATATTCGAAGCGTTTTACCATTTGGGTTGTGCCTCTTGCTAACCCCCATTATGTGCATATTGAGATGCTCCCC
>JBGPPE010000141.1:0-6798 GCA_041488395.1 Gallionellaceae bacterium | reverse complement strand
CACTTCGTTCACCACCGCAAATCCTTTGCTCACGATCTCGCGACCGCGTGCCTGGATCGCCGCGTAGTCGGCCTCGTTGTCGCTGTAGTTGAAGGTGGTGAAGATGCGGGTGTAGCCCTGGCCGTGGATGGTGCCGACCACGTAATCCATGGTTTCGAGCACGCGCACTTCGCCGTCGATATCCTCCGGCAGCAATTTTGCCCTGGGATAACGGCGCGCCAGCCACCAGGCGATGGCCTGGAATTCGGTGATGGAGGATCCATCGTCGCGCACCAGGGTGGGGATAGTGGCCTTGGGGTTGGCGGCGAGGAATTGCGGCTTGTGCTGATCACCCGCCATCAGGTTGACGAGATACACCTCGAACGGCAGTTCCAGCTCTTCGAGCAGGATGTGGATGCCGGTGGAGCAGGAACCGGGCGTCATGTGAAATTTCATGGCAGTTTCCAAAAAAAATACGCACCACTGGAGAGTTGATGCGTATGAAATGCCGCCGAAGCGGCCATGGCAAAACTAAAGAGCGAGTGTTTCAACCTTGCGCCCGGTGAGTGCGCGCTGGATGCCGGCATTCATGCGCTTGGCGGCAAAGGACTGGGTGGTGGCGTTGAGTGCTTCCACCGCATGGCGCACGATCTGGCTGTCGCGGCCCTGCATGTTGGCGCTGAGGTGCTGCATCTGCAGGCGGATGGTTTGCGTTTCATCCCCGTCGAGCAGGTCGCCGTCCTGTTCCAGTGCGGCTTCCACCGCTTCGATCAAACGCCTGGCTTCTACCTGCTGCTCGACCAGTGCGCGCATTTTCATATCGTCGCTGGCGTGCTGGGTGGAGGCCTTGAGCATGGCGCCGATCTGCGCATCGGACAGGCCGTAGGAAGGTTTGACTTCGACGCTGGCTTCGACGCCGGTTTTCTGTTCGCGTGCGCTCACCGAGAGCAGGCCGTCGGCATCAACCTGGAAGGTGACGCGGATGCGCGCCGCACCGGCCGCCATCGGCGGGATGCCGCGCAGCTCGAAGCGCGCCAGCGAGCGGCAGTCGCCCACCAGCTCGCGTTCGCCCTGCACGATGTGAAAGCCCATCGCGGTCTGGCCGTCCTTGAAGGTGGTGAAGTCCTGCGCGCGCGCGATGGGCAGGGTGGAGTTGCGCGGGATGACTTTTTCGGTGAGGCCGCCCATGGTCTCGATGCCGAGGCTGAGCGGGATAACGTCGAGCAGCAGCAGCTCGCTATCGGCACGGTTGCCTACCAGCGCATTGGCCTGGATGGCGGCACCGAGGGCAACCACCTTGTCGGGATCGAGGTCGGTGAGCGGCGGCTTGCCGAAGAATTCGTGCACGGCACTGCGCACGTGCGGCATGCGCGTGGAGCCGCCGACCATCACCACGCCCTGCACTTCTTCGCGCTTCATCCCGGCATCGCGCAGGGCTTTGCGCGTGGGCTGCAGGGTGCGGCTGACCAGGTCGTGGGTGAGGCTGAAAAATATTTCGCGGGTCAGCGTCAGCGCGATCACTTCGCCACGGCTGAGGGTGCAGGAGATGCTGACTTGCTCATGGCTGGTGAGCGCTTCCTTGGCGCGCTTGGCTTCGGCCAGCAGGTTGCCGAGGTCTACCGTGGGCAACTCGTGCAGTTTATTTTGCTCGACGATCCAGCTGTAGATGCGCTGGTCGAAATCGTCGCCACCGAGGGCGGAGTCGCCGGAGGTGGCCAGCACTTCGAACACACCCTGACGCAGGCGCAGCACCGAGATGTCGAAGGTGCCGCCGCCCAGATCGTAGATGACGTAGACGCCCTCGCTGCCGTTATCCAGGCCGTAGGCCACGGCGGCGGCAGTGGGTTCGGCCAAGAGGCGCAGCACGTTGAGGCCGGCCAGACGTGCCGCGTCTTTGGTTGCCTGGCGCTGGGCGTCGTCGAAATAGGCGGGCACGGTAATCACTGCGCCGGTAAGCTCGCCGCCGAGTGCGGCTTCGGCACGCTGGCGCAGCACCTTGAGGATTTCCACCGAGACTTCCACCGGGCTGCGCACGTCGGCCACAGTTTTGATCTGCAGCATGCCGTCGGTGGAAACAAATTTATAGGGGATGTTCTGCAGGTCGGACAGATCGCTATAGGCGCGTCCCATAAAGCGCTTCACCGACTGGATGGTGTTGTGCGGGTCGATCGCGCGCGCGGCCAGCGCTTCGTGGCCGACATGCACCTTGCCCTTGGGCAGGTAGCGCACTACCGAGGGCAGCAGTGCCCTGCCCTGCTCGTCTTCGATGATGCTGCTTTCGCCGCTGCGCACGGTGGCCACCAGCGAGTTGGTGGTGCCGAGGTCGATGCCCACCGCCAGACGGTGCTGGTGCGGGGCGGTGCTTTTACCCGGTTCGGCGATTTGTAGCAGCATGATGGCTGACCCCTGTTGATAGATGATGGTTGATTGATTTCAGTTGTCAGTCTTTAGTTGCCTGGTCGGCGGTTCTAACTAGTGACTAACGTCTACCGACTGGCATCTGCCTCTCAGACATTAAAACTTTCCCCGCAGCCGCACGTGTTCTTGACGTTGGGGTTGTTGAACTTGAAACCCTCGTTCAGTCCTTCCCTGGCGTAGTCGAGCTCGGTGCCGTCGATGTAGACCAGGCTGCGCGGATCGACCAGCAGGGTGACGCCATGGCTTTCGAAGGTGAGGTCGTCTGTGCCCAGCTCATCGGCAAATTCGATGCTGTAGGCCATGCCGGAGCAGCCGGAGGTCTTGACGCTGACGCGCAGGCCGATGCCCTTGCCGCGCCCTTGCAGGAAACTTTGCACGCGGGTGGCGGCGCGCTCGCTCAGTGTGATCGCCATGAGCCTCTCCCTACACCGAGAACGACGAGCCGCAACCACAGGTGGAAGTGGCGTTGGGGTTGTTGATGACAAAGCGCGCGCCTTCGAGGCCTTCCAGATAATCGATGGAGGCGCCGGTGAGATACTGGAAGCTCATCGCGTCGATCAGCAGCGACACGGCATTTTTTTCGATCACCATGTCGTCTTCGTTCACCGCTTCGTCGAAGGCGAAGTTGTATTCAAAGCCGGAGCAGCCGCCACCGGAAACGAAGATGCGCAGCTTGAGGTTGGGATTGCCTTCTTCCTGGATCAGCGCGCTCACTTTGTTGGCGGCGTTGTCGGTGAAATCTATCAGTGCTTCGCTCATGATGTTATCTCCTTAGTTGGGTGCGCAGGCCTGATAGCCGCCCGCTTCAGTTTTCTGTTTGCTTTTCAGGTCCGCCACCGCAGCCTTGATCGCATCCTCGGCCAAAATCGAGCAATGGATCTTTACCGGCGGCAGCGCCAGCTCTTCCGAGATGGCGGTGTTCTTGATCTCCAGCGCCTGGTCCAGCGTCTTGCCCTTGAGCCACTCCGTCACCAGCGAGCTGGAGGCGATGGCCGAGCCGCAGCCGTAGGTTTTGAACTTGGCATCCTCGATCACCCCGTCGTCGCTCACCATGATCTGCAGCTTCATCACGTCGCCGCAGGCCGGCGCGCCGACCATGCCGGTGCCGACGTTAGCGGCAGCCTTGTCGAGCGAGCCGACGTTGCGCGGGTTTTCGTAGTGGTCCATCAATTTGTCGCTGTAAGCCATTTGTTGCTCCTTAGTCAGTCGCGGTATTACCTATTACCTATCACCTATCACCCATCACCTGCATCTAATGTGCTGCCCACTTGATCGAGTTGATATCAATCCCTTCCTGGTGCATTTCCCACAGCGGCGACAGATCGCGCAGCTTGCCGATTTTGTTCTTGAGCAATTCGATGGTGTGGTCGATCTCCTGCTCGGTGGTGAAGCGGCCGATGGAGAAGCGGATGGAGCTGTGCGCCAGCTCGTCGTTGCGGCCGAGGGCGCGCAGCACATAGGACGGCTCCAGGCTGGCAGAAGTGCAGGCCGAGCCGCTGGAGACGGCGATGTCGCTCACCGCCATGATCAGCGATTCTCCCTCGACGAAGTTGAAGCTGATGTTGAGGTTGTGCGGGATGCGCTGTTTGATGTCACCATTCACATAGACTTCTTCCATGGTCATCAGGCCGTTCATCAGTTTGTCGCGCAGTTTTTTGATGCGTGCGTTTTCAAAATCCATTTCGTTGCGCGCCAGGCGATAGGCTTCGCCCATGCCAACGATCTGGTGCACGGCCAGGGTGCCGGAGCGGAAGCCGCGCTCGTGGCCGCCGCCGTGCATCTGCGCTTCCAGGCGGATGCGCGGTTTGCGCTGCACGTAGAGCGCGCCTATGCCTTTGGGGCCGTAGGTTTTGTGCGCGGAGAAGCTCATCAGATCGACCGGCAACTGATCGAGGTTGATCTCGACCTTGCCGGTGGCCTGCGCGGCATCGACATGGAAGATCACGCCTTTTTCGCGGCACAGTGCACCGAGTGCGGCGATGTCCTGAATCACGCCGATTTCGTTGTTCACCAGCATGACGGAGGCAAGGATGGTGTCGGGCTGGATGGCGGCCCTGAATTTTTCGATATCGACCAGGCCGTTTTCTTCCGGCTGCAGATAGGTGGCGCTGTAGCCCTGGCGCTCGAGTTCGCGCACGGTGTCGAGCACGGCCTTGTGCTCGGTCATCACGGTGATGATGTGTTTGCCCTTGGCGCCGTAGAAATGCGCGGCGCCCTTGATGGCGAGGTTGTTCGATTCGGTGGCGCCGGAGGTCCACACGATTTCTTTCGGGTCGCAGTGCACCAGTGCGGCCACTTCGGCACGCGCTTCTTCTACTGCCTCTTCGGCCTTCCAGCCGTAAGCGTGCGAACGCGAAGCCGGGTTGCCGAAAAATTCGCCGAGATAGGGAATCATTTTCTGTACGACGCGCGGGTCGGTCGGTGTGGTGGCGGCGTAGTCCAGATAGATCGGCAATGCTGATTCCATGTTGTCACCCTGTGTGTTTGCTCTCACCCAGTACCGTTAGCAAGGGTTGTGCCAAAACCTAAGCGGCTGTTTTAACAGTCTTTGTCTGTTTGTTGCAGGATGTCGCATTTGTCGCATACCCAACAAAACCGACAAGGCGGTGTAGTGCGGGTTGGTGCGCCTGGTTGGGGGCAAGCTGTATGCCTGCGAGCACAGGCATGCATATTGCTTACTCTTGGGTGTGGGTATTTACAGGAGTACGCAATATGCGCGTTACCAAAAACAACATTCAGCTGATCACCGTGTATGAGGTGAGCAAGATACTCAGCTCGTCGCTGGATCTGCACAAGACACTGCGCAGTGTGCTGAACGTGCTGTCCAGCCATTTGCAGATGCTGCGCGGCATGGTCGCGCTGGTGGAAGACGACGGCGCGCTGCAGGTGGTGGCCGCCACCGGCATGGAGCCGAAAGAAATCGCGCAGGGCCGCTTTATGCCGGGCGAGGGCGTGATGGGCAACATCATCAAGAGCTGCGTGCCGGCAGTGGTGCCGGACATCTCGAAAGAGGCGCTGTTCCTCAACCGCACCGGTTCGCGCAAAGGGAAAAGCAAGACCGTCACTTCCTTTATCGGGGTGCCGATCAAGGCCGGGCGCGACTGCATCGGCGTGCTCAGTTTCGACCGCGAGAGCGAAACAGTTGAATCAACTAGCCATTTCGGCAACGACGTGCAATTCCTCACTCTGATCGCCAATCTGATCGGACAGAGCGTGCGCCTGCACCATAAAGTGGCGCAGGATCGTGCCAACCTGCTGCAGGAAAAGTTCCGCCTGCAAAGCGAGCTGCACAATAAATACAGTCTGGACAACGTGATCGGCCAGAGCAAGATCATGCAATCGGTATTCGGCGAAGTACACCAGATCGCCGGCTCGCGCTCTACCGTGCTGCTGCGCGGCGAATCGGGCACCGGCAAGGAAGCCATCGCGCGCGCCATCCACCATCTGTCGCGGCGCAAGGACAAGCCTTTCATCAAGGTGAACTGCGCGGCGCTGTCGGAAACGCTGCTGGAATCGGAGCTGTTTGGCCACGAGCGCGGTTCGTTTACCGGCGCCTCGCAGGAACGCAAGGGCCGCTTCGAAATGGCGCACGGCGGCACCCTGTTTCTCGATGAGATCGGCGACATCTCGCCGGCCTTCCAGACCAAGCTGCTGCGCGTGCTGCAGGAGCGCGAGTTCGAGCGCGTCGGCGGCAGCAAGACGATCAAGGTGGATGTGCGCCTGGTGGCCGCCACCAACCGCAACCTGGAAGAGGCGGTGGCCAAGGGCGAATACCGCGAAGACCTGTATTACCGCATCAACGTGGTGGCGATCTTCCTGCCGCCGCTGCGCGAGCGGCGCGAAGACGTGCCGCTGCTGGCGGAATATTTCCTCAAGCAGGCCAACGAGGAAAGCGGCAAGCAGCTCAAGTTTTCGGCCGAGGCGATGCAGGTGCTGATGAACTGCAACTGGCCGGGCAATGTGCGCGAGCTCAACAACTGCGTGGAGCGCATCGCCGCGATGACGCAGGGCAACCTGATCCGCCGCAAGGACCTGCTGTGCGACCGCGAGATGTGTTTCTCTTCCATCATGTGGCAGCAGCACAGCAAACACAGCGTGATGCCCATCGTCAGCGTGCGCCAGACTTCACCTGTGCCGCTGCGCGAGCCGCATGAGGAAGAGCCGCATGATGCCGGCGACGACGCGCATTACGCCAGCGAGGCCGGCAACCCGCAGCGCGGGCAGATTATCGAGGCACTGGAAAAATGCGGCTGGGTGCAGGCCAAGGCCGCACGTTACCTCGGCATCACGCCGCGCCAGATGGGCTATGCCATCCTGAAACACGGCATCGACGTAAAGCGCTACTGATTCGGCTTTGTTGTAGGAGCGGGCCAGAGCCAACTCCACAAGGGCTTTAGCCCT
>JBGPPE010000140.1:0-6808 GCA_041488395.1 Gallionellaceae bacterium | reverse complement strand
TGTTGAAGTAGTTGGTTTCGGGATCGTAATCCGTGGGTGTGGCGATGATGACGTAATCCGCACCGGTGTAGGCTTCGCGCTTATCCAGCGTGGCCTTGAAATTGAGCTTTTTATGCGCCAGGTAGTCCTCGATTTCAACATCTTCGATGGGCGACTGCTTGCGATTGAGCATGTCGACTTTTTCGGGGACGATATCGAGGGCAACGACTTCGTTATGCTGGGCAAGCAGGATGGCGTTGGAAAGGCCTACGTAACCGGTACCGGCAATGGCAATTTTCATGGACTGAGTGTTAGCGTGCTGTAAAAACAATGGCGCGCATTATACCCCGTGTCGCTCTAGAGGTTTTTGGTGATGGTGTCGAGCACGGCCTGAGCCAGATCATGTGCAAGACAATCCAGTTCGATGATGTCCGGCGTGGAGCGCAGCCAGGTGAGCTGGCGCTTGGCCAGCTGGCGCGTGGCTGCGATGCCTTTCTCCTGCAGCTCCGCCTCGGTGATTTCGCTTTCGAGATATTCCCAGGCCTGCCGGTAGCCCACGCAGCGCATCGAGGTCATCTCGCGCTGCAGCGCGTATTTCTGGCGCAAGCCGCGCAGCTCGTCGAGCAGGCCTTGCTGCAACATGTCGACAAAGCGCGTGGCAATGCGCTGGTGCAGCACGGCGCGGTCGGAGGGGGTGAGTGCGATGGGCAGGATGCGATAAGGCAAGGGGTTTTGTTCCTGCTGTTTGATCAGCAGCGACATCGGCTGGCCGCTCAGCTGGTATATCTCCAGCGCACGCTGGATGCGCTGCGTGTCGGTGGCGTGCAGGCGCGCGGCGGTTTCGGCATCCACCTCGGCCAGTTTGCGGTGCAGGTGTTCGATGCCGTGCCGGGCGATCTCGGCATCCAGCTCGGCACGCAGCGCCGCATCGGCCTGCGGCAGCGGGCTCAGGCCTTCGCGCAGCGCCTTGAAATAGAGCATGGTGCCGCCGACCAGCACGGGAATCTTGCCGCGCGCAGTGATGTCCGCCATCAGGCGCAGTGCGTCATGGCGAAAGGCGGCAGCGGAATAGGCTTCGGTTGGACTAATGATGTCGATCAGGTGGTGCGGTGCACGGGCGAGGGTGGCGGTATCCGGCTTGGCTGTGCCGATGTCCATGTCGCGGAACACCAGCGCGGAATCGACGCTGATCAGCTCCACCGGCAGGCGCTGCACCAGCTCCACCGCGACGCCGGTCTTGCCGCTGGCGGTAGGGCCCATCAGGAAAATGGCGGGAGGAAGGTTTTTCATTGCTGGAAAGACGGGCTTGTCCGCAGATTACGCAGATTTACGCAGATTAAGACTGAGTTGGTTGTAGTGTAAGGAAGCGTCGACATACATGGCTTTGAATTCATCTCTATTTCATTAATCCATTTAATCTGCGGATAAAAAGCCGTTCTTGAATTCATGCCAGTTCCCGGTCACGCGTTTCGTGCACCCACAGCGCCGCCAGCAAACTGATTGCCGCTGCCACCGAGATATAGCCGCCCACCCAGCTCAGGCCGCCGTGCAGCACCAGCTGCTGCGCGATGTAGGGCGCCAGCGAAGCGCCGAGGATGCCGCCCAGGTTGTAAGCCGTGCCGGCGCCGGTATAGCGCACCGCGGTGGGGAACAGCTCGGGCAGTAGCGCGCCCATCGGTGCGAAGGTGGCGCCCATCAGAAACAACTCGATGGAGAGAAAGAGGGTGATCTGCCAGTAGGAGCCACTGCCCAGCATGGGCGCCAGCAGAAAGCCGGACAGCAGCGCCGCGCTGCTCGCTGCGATCAATACCGGGCGGCGGCCGTGGCGGTCACCGGCCCAGGCGGCCAGCGGCGTGGCCGCCGCCATGAAGATCACGGCGACGCACAGCATGGCGAGGAAGTGCGGGCGCGGAATGTGCAGCGTGGCCACACCGTAGCTCAGGGCAAACACCGTGGAGATGTAAAACAGCGCGTAACACACCACCATCAGCAGTGCGCCCTGCAGCAAGGGTTTGGCATGATGGGTGAGCAGTTGCGCCAGCGGCAGCTTGAGGCGCGGCTGGGTTTGCATGGCCTTGGCAAACACCGGTGTTTCGGTGAGCTTGAAGCGCACATACAGGCCGATACCGACCAGCACCGCGCTGGCCAGGAAGGGAATGCGCCAGCCCCAGGCGCGGAATTGCGCATCATCGAGCAAATGCGACAGCAGCAAAAAGCTGCCCACCGCAAACAGGAAACCCACCGGCGGCCCCAGCTGTGGGAACATGCCGAACCAGCCGCGGCGGCCCTGTGGCGCATGCTCTGCCGCCAGCAGCGCAGCACCGCCCCATTCGCCGCCCAGGCCGATGCCCTGGCCAAAGCGCAGCAGGCACAGCAGCGCCGGCGCAACCCAGCCCACCATCTCGTAATCGGGCAACACGCCGATCAGCGTGGTGGATACCCCCATCACCAGCAAGGAGGCCACCAGCGTGGCCTTGCGCCCGATGCGGTCGCCAAAGTGGCCGAACAGCAGGGCGCCAAACGGCCGCGCCAGAAAGGCAATCCCGAAGGTGAGAAAGGCATTCAGCGCTTGCGCCGCCGGATCGCTGCCGGGGAAAAACACCGGCCCGATCACCATCGCCACGGCGAGGCCGTAGATATAGAAATCGTAGAACTCGATGGCGGTGCCGATGAAGCTGGCGAAGGCGATGCGGGTGGTAGGGGCTGACAATTTTAATGTGCTCAATTCTGCTTGTAACAACTAGTAATTATTGTTTACCTATGGCTCTTAAAATGAAGGTGCGATCATCTAATGCCGGGCCACATGCTCGTCCTTTTTTTGCATCCACGAAGTAGTGTTTTGACGCCAGTTTCTCATCTGTCCTTTTATCTGTAATTATTAATTCGTACCGTATGAGCCCTTGCTCTGTTGCGGCCTTTTTTAGTTCTTGCTCAGGGCTGATTTGGTAATACACAAGTACATCAGCCGTTGCCAGATCAACTTCAGTGTACTTTCCCGGGCTTGTGTATTTTAAAAAAGAGCCTCCTTGCTTTGCCCCTTTATAGGATGTTTTGACCTCAACAAAATCAATTCCTGGTATGACATCTACAGGGAGGTTTAGATAATGGATGGAGGTTATTCGAGTTCCATTGACCTGAAACTGGATGAATGGTGGTTTAATTTTGGTATTCCAGTTGTAGGTGATTGACTGCACTGGTGAAGTTGGTGGCTTTATAAACTTGCTTTCAGTTGATTGACATCCTGAGATAAAAGCTTCGGAGTCTGGTGTTAATTGGGTGATAGTAGATTTCCCTAATTGGAATAACATCATTTCGCCGGTTACAACGAACATCGGTAGCATTAGCAAATAGGCTACCCTTTCCCCTTCTCCTTTTTGTTTTTTTCTAAGGACGTAGGCTATTGTTACCGCATACGTCAATATAAGTAGCCCTCCAATTATGTATACGGCTTCCATGCCTCCAGTCATAGCAAAGGTCATACCCATGAACGAGAAAAAAAGACCAAGTATGGTAGGTGTGGCATATGTAGGAAATTTCATGGCATGTTATTTCTGCTGATGGATTGTTTGTTTGTATATTTACTGTCGTATGAGTCTAGATTCTTATTTTCCGCGCATGAACATCGCATCCAGTTCAGCGATCGTCACCTGGAACCAGGTCGGTCGCCCATGGTTGCACTGGCCAGAGCGTTCGGTGCGCTCCATTTCGCGCAGGATAGGTTTCATATCAGGCAGGATCAGGTTTTGATTGGCGCGCATGGTCTATTGGGGCTTGGGCATTTTTTCCAGCGCGGTCGCTACGGCGTGTCCAGCCTTGATCAGGTCTGCCACCAGTCGCTCATCCACGTTCAGGTCGCCTTCGTATTCGCCGAGGTTGCGCACATCGTGGCATTTCGCCAATACGCGCCATACTTCCGGTCCCAGTCCCAGCGTGTGCGGCAGTACCTGGAACACGATGTAGCGGTTGCCCGCCCGGTAGCCATGCCAGCGCAATGCGGCCAGGCTCAGGGCATGGGCGGCGTTGTAGGCGAGGTCGAAACGGCCTTCGAGCGAAAGGCTTGGATTGCTGGCATCTTGCAGGCGCGCGAGGCCGGAGCGTTTCAGCCCGGCGAATTCCGCCGCGTCGGGCGGCTCTGGCGCGAGCGGTTTGTTCGGCCCGCAGAGATTAGCCAGCGGGGAATTCATCTTCGTTCCCAAGCAGCCAGATTTTGGGTTGAGCCAGCACCCGTTCCACGAAAGCGTTCTTCTGTTTTAGCCGCTTGGCCAATTCCGCCGGGGTGTAGATGGTGGGATTGATCGTGCGCCCGAGGGTGGTTGCAGCGCTTTCCAGCGCAGCATACAGATCGGCATATTCCAGGGTGTCGCTGATGAGCATGAGATCGATGTCGCTATGCGCGGTGTCACTGCGCTTGGCTACTGAGCCATAGACAAAGGCTGCCGTGATCTGCCGGGTGAACGGCGCCAGCGCCACACGCAAGGGTTCGGCCAGCCCTACTGTTTTTTTTACGATGCCGCAGAGTTCGGCAAAGATCGGCGATTGCGGGTTTGCCTGGTAGTGCTTGCGATTGCCTTGCGGTGTCACGGTCACCAGCCCGCTTACTTCGAGGCGTTTGAGTTCGCGCTGCACCGCGCCGGAACCGCTCCCAGTCAGTCCGATCAGTTCGGTGGCGAAAAAGCTGCGCTCTGGTTGGCCGAACAGGAAGGCCAGCACGCGCTGTTGCGTGTTGGCAAACAAGGCATCGGACAAGCCGATGTGTGGTGCGGCAGCGCTGGTTTTGTCTTTCATACCCATATTGGGCATGCTACTACCCAAATTGGGTATGTGCAAGTGAGGCATGATTTCGCATAACCAGTTTATTTCCCGCGCATGAACATGGTGTCCAGCTCGGCAATGCTCATCTGGAACCAGGTTGGCCGCCCGTGGTTGCACTGGCCAGAACGTTCGGTGCGCTCCATCTCGCGCAGGATGTGGTTCATCTCCGGCAGGGTCAGTATTTGATTGGCGCGCACGGCGGAGTGGCAGGCCAGGGTGCCGAGCAGCTCGTTGCGGCGTTCGGTCAGCGCGCGGGTGGCGCCGTATTCGCGCAGCTCGTGCAGCACGTCGCGCGCGGCAGCTTCGGCATGCGACTGCTTGAGCATCACCGGCATGGCGCGCACTGCCAGGGTGGTGGGGGAGAGCGGGGCGATGTCGAAGCCCAGGGTGGCCAGGGCGGCGTGCTCTTCTTCGGCGGTGGCCACGTCCAGCGCCTCGGCGTGGAAGCTCACCGGGATCAGCAGGGGCTGGTTGGGGATTTGCTGGCCGTCCAGTGCAATCTTGAGCTTTTCGTAGACGATGCGTTCGTGCGCGGCGTGCATGTCCACCACCACCAGTCCGTGCTGGTTCTGCGCCAGGATGTAGATGCCGGCGAGTTGTGCGAGAGCGAAACCTAGCGGGGGGACATCCGGGTGATGGGTGATGGGTGATAAGTGATGGGTAGAGATCTCGCCGTTTGGCTGGTCGGCTTCATTGGCGGCTCTGCCAAACATGGCGTCGTAAAACGCCAGCGGTTCGGCGGCGCTGTGCAGGGGCATGCTGTGTTGCTGCGGAACAAATTGGTTGTCATTCCCGCGCAGGCGGGAATCCAGTTGATTAAAGTCGCTGGATTCCCGCCTGCGCGGGAATGACGAATCAGGATTGTTTTCTGCCGCGGAGATGCTCAGTGCCTGTTGCAATGTGTGAAACACGAACTGGTGCATGCCCTGGCTTTCGCGGAAGCGCACTTCGCTCTTGGCCGGGTGCACGTTGACGTCCACCAGCTCCGGCGGCATGTCGAGGAACAGCACAAAGGCGGGGTGGCGCTGGTGATGCAGGATGTCCTGGTAGGCCTGGCGGATGGCGTGGGCGATCACCTTGTCGCGGATGAAGCGGCCATTGAGGAAGAAATACTGGCTGTCGCGCGTGGCGCGCGAATAGGCAGGCAGCGAGGCCATGCCGTACAGGTGCAGGTTGGCGGCATGGCGTTCGATGGCAACAGCGCCCTGCGCGAATTCGTTACCGAGGATGGCGGTTATGCGGTTTTGTAGCGCGCTAGCCCTCTCCCCCGGCCCCTCTCCCGCAAGCGGGCGAGGGGAGGATGCGGGCAGCTGCCACACCATGCGCGCATTGTGCTGCAGGCTGAAGGCCACATCCGGGCGCGACAGGGCGATGCGCTTGAAGGTCTCTTCGCAGTAGGCGAATTCGGTGTTTTCCGTCTTGAGGAATTTGCGCCGTGCCGGGGTGTTGAAATACAGCTCGCGCATCTCCACGCTGGTGCCGTGCGCATGTGCGGCGGGGGCGGCAGCGCTCTGGTTGCCGTCGGCAGCTTCGATTTTCCAGGCATGGGGCGCATCGGCACTGCGGCTGGTCAGCGCCACCTGTGCCACCGCCGCCATGCTGGCCAGCGCCTCGCCGCGAAAGCCCATGCTGGCCACGCGCTGCAAATCTTCCAGCGAGGCGATCTTGCTGGTGGCATGGCGCATCAGCGCCAGCGCCAGCTGTTCCGCGGCAATGCCGCGGCCGTTGTCGCGCACGCGCAGCAATTTGATGCCACCGCCTTCCAGCTGCACGCTGATTTCCGTGGCCCCCGCATCCAGGCTGTTTTCCATCAGCTCCTTCAGCGCGGAAGCGGGGCGCTCGATCACCTCGCCGGCGGCGATCTGGTTGATGAGGAGCTCGGGTAACAGCTGGATTGCAGGCATAAAATAGGGCGGGAAGCGATGGGCAGACGCGGAATTATAGCGTTTTAACTCGGCCAGAGCGCAGCGGCTTAAAGCTCGTATATAATTGCAAATCGCCCGGTTCAGCCGGGCAT
>JBGPPE010000139.1:0-6810 GCA_041488395.1 Gallionellaceae bacterium | reverse complement strand
GACAGCAGCGGACAGGCAGACGGCAGCCCGTGGCAGCGCAGCACGCTGGTGGAAGGCGCCATACACGGCTGGGTAAGCCGCAACCCGGTAAGCCCGCCCAAGAAACCCCGCTTCGACAAGGAGCGCGACCTGCCCGGCCCGGTCAGCCTGGCCCTGGCCCTGCAACGCACGCTAAAAGAGCGTGAGCAGCGCATCGTGGTGGTGGGCAGCGGCTCCTTCCTTGCCAACGCCTATTCCGGCAACGGCGGCAACCTTGATCTCGGCATCAACATGGTGAACTGGCTCACCCACGAAGAAAACCTCATCACCACCCAGCCGCGCGCAACCCGTGACAGCACTATCACCCTGAGCAAGAAGCAGATCTCTGCCATCGTCATCGGCATGCTGATTGTGCTGCCGCTGTTGCTGCTTGCCGTGGGCGCGTTGCAGTGGTGGCGCAGAAGAAGCTGATCAGACCTGCGCTAATTCCAAAACAATAAATATCTTCAGCATGAGCACAAATCAAAGCCGATATCCCAGCGTTTCATCATCGCTGAAAAAAGCCGAGGCAAAGTTTCCCGAGATTTTGGCGCGAGATTATGCGCGTATTTTGCAGCGCATCGAGTTGCTATGGGGATCCAAGGAAGCCATCAATTACCTCGACTCCATATTCCTTGGAGATAGCCAGGATCGATCCGGTCGCCAGGGTTTTCCTATTGAGGTAATGAACGAGATTGTTCAACTCAAGCAGATGCACGAATTTCTATTCCCATCGCTCGATGTTAATCCCTATGATCCATTTAGTGGCTATACATTGCCCGCGCCAGCAAAAAATATTTACAAACGCGCTACAGACAGCACTACGACTGCCGCCAACGCAAGCCCCACTACAATGCCCCCGTCTGCAGCACCAATTACAGAGCGACGCCTTCGCCAGCGAACAGATTGGCCCGAGCTAAAAACTCAGCGTGAATTCATTGTGAAGGCCGAATTGCTGCGTGGCGGGAAACCTGTTTATGAGCAGCAAGGAAAACCGTTAGGCGAAATCCTTATGCATTTCCAGCTCATTGATGGGAAGACACTGAGCACGGTACGCCAGACACAGCAAGAACCCAGTCACAAGAACAAATCCTTCGGCCACATACTCGTTAAAGTAGGAATAATCAGTCACGACGAATTAATGCGTGCGTTATGCATTCAGGCCGGCATCCTGATGGTGGATATATTGAATATTTCCATCCCGCATGAAACGCTCAGACATATCCCCAGCAACAAGGCCCGTGAAAAGCAGGCTATTCCAGTCTGCGTTTATGACAGCGCTGTTTTTCTGGCTGTCGCCGATCCTGTTGCGTTTAAAGACCATTTCTTTTTCTCAAAACTCACTGGTCTCAAAACCATCCCCGTGCTCGCATTACGCCATAATATTGTCAATCGCCTCAACACCTACAATTAGGGCTACCGTTGCTGCTGATTGGCAGGCGCAGTGCAGTGGTGGCGCCGAAAGCTGAGCGCAGCCTGCCCCCAGAAGAGCGAGCTCGTATTACCTGAGTGCGCCTATATACTGGCTTTCAATGACGACCTCGTCTTCCACATCGTTCACTGTAGACGGCTCTCTTTTCGTGTCCTGAGCTATCGGCACAGATTGCACTGCAGCTGCCTTGCCAAAGATCAGCTCTTCCATACGCTCGGCATAGTGGGTCAACTCTGTCATGTCCTGTTTGCGCGCAATCCTCATGACCTCCCTGGCATAATCTTCGTTGTGCAGCATCCACTCCACATCAATGACACGATTAAGTTTGCGTCTCAGCGCGATGCTGATAAGCCCTGCGACGGATAGTTTTTCAGATTCATTCATCAGATCACCCTTTCAGCATGTTGAGAAATATCCAGTCCGTCCAGCTCGTCGTCCTCTGAGACACGCAGACCAATGACTGCATCCACCAATAGCAGAATTATCCAGGTGACAACACCACTGTAAATCAGGGTGGAGACCGTGCCGATGACTTGCAGCATTAAGTTGGCATCGACGCCGCTGAGGGCCTTATCTGCAAATACACCGGTCAGAATCGCACCTACAATGCCACCCACCCCATGGATACCAAACACATCCAGCGAATCATCGACACGCAACATATGCTTCAGGCCTGTTGCACCCCAAAAGCAGAAGAACCCCGCCGCAAGACCAATAGCCAGTGCGCCGCCGACCCCGACGAAACCCGATGCAGGAGTAATGGCAACGAGCCCGGCCACGGCACCAGAGCATGCACCCAGCATGGTGGCATGAGACTTTCTGATCCACTCAATAGCCATCCAGGTCAGGGCTGCGCTAGCAGTTGCAATCTGCGTAACCAGCATCGCCATGCCGGCACGGCCATCGGAAGCAACGGCCGAACCAGCGTTAAAACCGAACCAGCCCACCCACAGCAACGCCGCCCCGATCATGGTGTAGATGAGGTTATTGGGCGAAAACGGCTCTCTGCCATAGCCGCGCCTGCTACCCAGCATATAGGCGCAAACCAGACCGGCCACGCCCGCATTGATGTGGACCACAGTGCCGCCCGCAAAATCAAGCATCCCGCTCGTAGCGAACAGGCCGCTGGGTTCCCACATGACGTGGGCCACCGGCGCATAGACCAATAGCGACCACAGCGTCATGAAAACCACCATGGCGGTGAATTTCATCCGCTCGGCAAAAGCACCGGTAATGAGCGCCGGGGTGATGATGGCGAACGTCAGCTGAAACATGACATATACCGACTCGGGAATACTGGGTGCGATATGGCTTACCGATAGCGTACTGCTGGCTTTATCGTAAAACATGCCATGCAGCATAAACCGGTCAAGACCGCCTATGAACTGGCTAGCGCCTGGCGTAAAGGCCAGGCTGTAACCGAGCACTACCCAGATTATCGTCACCAGGCAAACGATCGTGAAGCTTTGCAATGCCGTGGCTAACACGTTTTTCTTGCGCACCATGCCGGCATAAAACAATGCCAGACCAGGAATGGTCATTAAGAGCACCAGCGCAGTAGAGGTAAGCATCCAGGCAGTATCGCCCGCGTTGATCTTGTCGAAGCCGACGCTATAAGGTGCCGTAGCTGGCGGCGCTGGAACAGTGACAGGCACCGGTAACGAGACTGCTGCATCGACTGGCGCCGGAGCAGCAACGCTCGCTTGAGGCGTTCCTGAAGCCGGGACAACAACTGCTTGTGCCATGGCAGGCGCCATCAAATCGGGTTGCTGCACAGCATTCGGAGCCGGCTCTGCAGCAACGTTCACAGATACAAGCATGAACAACAGAAAGGCCGGCGTGCTCAGCCATAGGCCCCTCTTGCTATTGCGATTCTGATACCAACTCATACTTTCCCCCGTCTCGAAATTACGCTTTAAATTTATCTAAGAAGTCACCCTGCACAGGCGCCAGCCAATCACCGCAGCCAGCACTATTCGGCGAAAAACTCGCGTGGCGAATAAGCCATTCCGGCGCTGGTTTGTTCCACTGCAGCAATGGCATGCCGGGCAATAAGCTTGGTGGTTGCACCACCCAGCATTTCTTTCATCCACACGGTAAGGTGATGCATCAACGCTTTTAGCTGACCGGCCCGATATGGCCTGACTTGCACAGTTGATCCGCTATTGATCAAATTGATTAGCTGCCCTTGCTGCGCAGGTGACCAGGGAAGGTTATCCACCACGCTCAAGAGAAAGGCGCGACATGACTCGCCCAGTTGCACATTGCGTTGCGTCATCTCATGCAGCATAACAAGCAGCAGGGGCTGGAAGCTTGCAAACTCCAGCGTCCTGATTTCCGGCCCGGACAGGTCTGCAGTGGACTCGTTTCCACTCTCGGTTTGAACCGGGGCCAACACCGGATCAGCATCAGGCGTCGCCGGTTCAACATCTCCGCCCATTAAGGCTCGACTCATGGCCTGCACCAGTTCGGCATGACGGCCGTCCTTGCCATAGGTCTCACAAACCTTGCGGGCAAACAGGTTGAGCCCGCTGAATAGCGAGGCAGAGGCTGCAACATTCTGCACCCAGCTGTTGACCGCACCGGCGGCTTCTTCCTGCGTCAATACCGTGCACAAAGCAAAATGGACTGCCTGCTTCTTGCGCTGAAAGTCGGGGGTTCTGGTAACCTCTAATTGGTTTTGCATGGCTCTCAATGTATATGGTTTAAGATTCTCTAATCTGCAGCTACGGTTAGCCGTTCCTTGTTCTGCCCCCAATAAGGGAGGCACGCATTTATTCGGTGCATGTCAAGTTAAGTATTAATGTGCCCATGCCAGTAATAACAGGGGACCTCAGTGATAACAGATGATCCATGGCAACTATGGCTAGCAAAACACATGCCACGATCGGGCATGCCGGCAAACTAAATACGACCCTGTAACGAACAAGGGCTATACGCTCGCCCCAAATGAGCAAGTTAAAAAAAACCGCCACTTTCTCCAAGTAAAATAGTTACCAGGACACATGCCCGAACTTCCCGAAGTTGAAACCACATTGCGCGGGCTGGCGCCACACCTGACCGGCCAGCGCATCGCCAAAGTGATGATCCGCAACCCGCAGCTGCGCTGGCCGATACCCGCACAGCTGCCCGCCATCCTGCGCGGCCAGACCATCCATGCACTCAAGCGGCGCGCCAAATATCTGCTGCTGCAATGCGACAGCGGCACGCTGATCCTGCACCTCGGCATGTCGGGCAGCTTGCGCATCCTGCCCGCGCACACCGCCCCGGAAAAACACGACCACTTCGATCTGCAGCTGGAAAACGGCATGCTGATGCGCTTGCGTGACCCGCGCCGTTTTGGTGCGGTGCTGTGGCACAGCGGCGACGTGGCGCAACACCCATTGCTCGCCGGGCTTGGCCCTGAACCCTTGCTGGACGGATTCGATGCGGCGTATCTCTATCGCGCCACGCGCAAGCGCAGCGCGGCGATCAAGCTGGTGCTGATGGACAACCACGTGGTGGTGGGGGTAGGCAACATCTACGCCAACGAGGCGCTGTTCCGCAGCGGCATCCGCCCGCAACTGGCTGCGGGCAAACTCACCCTGCCACGCTGCGCGCGACTGGTGCAGAACATCCGCGAAATCCTCACCGCCTCCATCGCACTGGGCGGCAGCACCCTGCGCGACTTTGTCGACAGTGCCGGCAAGCCCGGCTACTTCCAGCAGCACTACTGGGTCTACGGCCGCGCGGGCGAACCCTGCCGCGCCTGTGGCAATCCCATCAGGCAAATCAGGCAGGGACAACGTTCCAGCTTTTATTGTCCGCACTGCCAGAAATAAGGCCGGAACCTTTCATATAATTGCAACGCATCTTCGGTAAAATCTTTCTGCGATGACGTGGCATGGTTATCGCTTGTGTAGTGCCGTAACGATATGAAGAAATAACTGGACACAGATGACACTGATCGTAAATTCGATAGAAGAGCAGAAAACGGCCTTGTCGGCCAAACTGGTGGCTCCCATGGAGCAGCTGGCACGGCAATGCGCCGAAGTCTGGCCGGAAAAGGCCGCGCTGGATCGCGTGCTGAAACAGGGCCTGGCCTCCATCCCGCTGTGCCGCCTAGCGTATGCGATCGACCCTTCCG
The DNA here is from genome assembly GCA_041488395.1 of Gallionellaceae bacterium. GTDB lineage: Bacteria > Pseudomonadota > Gammaproteobacteria > Burkholderiales > Gallionellaceae > 39-52-133. The sequence continues at coordinate 1,234 of JBGPPE010000139.1, read as the reverse complement.
GCAGACAGATCAGCGCCAACGTTTCCGCAGATGCGCTGTACGAACGTTTCTATGGCCAGGATCTTTCGCAGCGTCCGTTCATGACCAATGTGCTGCCCAGCCGCGGCTTTATCCTGTCCGATGTCTATATCAGCCGCCTCACCGAGCGCCCCACAGTGACTGCGCTGCTGGCGGTGCTAAAAGACGAACGCGTCAGCGGCTTCATCGCGGCAGACTTTGACCTGCGCGACCTGCCCCTGAGCGATGCCGCGATTTCCGCCTCGCCCAGCTGGCGCCAGATCAAAGGCGACCCCGCCATCCGCCAGACGGTGTTCATGCAGCAGCGCGCCATCAGCGAGCTGGACGAGCGCATCGACGACGTCATCGCCACCATCAACGAGCTGATGTGCGAGCGCGGCATCTTCCATGTGCAGATCCATTTCTCCAGCTCGCGCGCCACACTGTGGCCGATGGATGATCCCTACAACTACCGCGTGCACGTGCTGGACGAAATCATCAACCCGGCGGTGTGCCTGGCGTTCCCCAAGCAGCCCTACCCGGCACGCGCCACGGTACGCCCCGAGCAGGTGCGCCTCGTGCTGGAAAAATTCAAACAGCTGCGTGTAGCCGATGACGTGATCTATCTGCGCTCGGGCTCGCTCAACGTCATCAACGGCATCGTCGGCCTCACCTTCTCCTGCGATGGCTCGCACTACATTACGGTGGAAGAGTTTCTGTCGGAGGGGTGCAAGTTCTGATTGAGCCAGAGGGCGCGTTGCGCTTTAGTGCCATCTGCACTCCGCAATTCTATGGCAACATTAACGGCAACTATCGGCTGCGGATTCTACCAGTCGAGTGATGAGCCTGATTGTCAGCTCCTCGGCCGTTGCGGACCTATGCGCTAGGATGTCGGTATGTCCGCTCATTGCTGCGGATTCAACCGGTCGTAACGGTTAACACCCCTGATGTCATCTGTGTGCAGCCCATTGGTGACATTACGACTTCCCTGAACCGAGCGTAATGGTCCGATTTACTATCTACACAGAGTGCTTCATCCTTACCCCTTGAGTTGGGGGGGATGAATGTTGGTCGTATTGGTCTTGTAAGCCGTATGGAAATTAGATAGTCTTCTGGAGGGAGAATTTTCGTGTCCGTATTATCAAAACATGTCCGGACGGATAGGTCGTATGAATAATTGTTATGTCTCCCTATTTACCCTGTATATGACTGTCCGTTACAATGCCCTTGCACCTGT
>JBGPPE010000138.1:0-6811 GCA_041488395.1 Gallionellaceae bacterium | reverse complement strand
TGATGGTTTCTCCATTCGGGCCGGTGACTGACTTGTTGCGATAGATCAGATAGGAAATGCCCGGGTTGTTGGCGTGCATCACCAGGTTGGCGATGACCGCCGCGTCCTTGGGCGCCGTATTGGGGCCATAAGCCAGGTTGACCGCCAATACGCCTTTGTCGCCATCCGCACTGGCGTTGAAGGATTGCGCGGGCACATCACCCGATTCGCCACGCACCAGGCTCATCACCTGCGCGTTGTAGAGGATCTCGATCGGCAGCGAAGCGACTCCAGCCAGATTCTGGCCGATCAGTTTGATGTTGAAATCCTTGCCGTTCGTCGTTTCGTATACTGCGTCAGTAAAGCCAAGACGTGGCTCCGCAGTCTGAATCGCTGCCGGCGCCAGCAGAGCGGGAGTTGGGGCGACCTGTTGTGCAGCCCCTGTAGCCGCCAGGGCGGTGCCGGTGGTGTTGATCCTGGGAGCAACCTGCGCGCCGGCATCGTTCACCGCAGCCGTCTTCAGCTCGGCAAATAGTTGCCGGTCGGCATAACTGTTTTCCGTGCCGGAATAGAACTGACGGCCTGCGACTGCCGGCAATTCCCAGCCGCGCACGACGCGTGGCGTAATGGTCAGCAGCACGTCAGTACGACTCTTCGAATTGTTATAGTTGGAGAACAGGGCCCCCAGTGCCGGCACATCGCCCACACCGGGAATGGTGACCTTGGCATTGCGCTCGCTATCCTGGATCAGGCCGCCGAGAATGGCGGTTTCGCCATCGCGCAACAGCATGGAGGTTTCCGCATCGCGCGAGCCTATGCTGTAGGCAGGCTGGCTGGGAGAACCCAGGTTCTGCCCCAGCGAGCTGACTTCCATGCCCAGCTTGACCGTTACCGAGTTATCCAGGTGCACCACCGGTTCTGCGGTGAGGCGGATGCCGAGCTCTTTGTAGTCGTAGGTGTTGCGCACCTGGCCGGTGGCGTCCTGGATAGTGGTGGCAATCAGCGGCACGCGGTCGCCGATGTGTATCTTGGCCGACTTGCCGCTGAGCACGCGGATTCTTGGATTGGCCAGGGTTTTGGCATCGACGTCCTGCTTGAAGAAATGCAGTGTTGCAGACGGCAAGGTAAGCGTGCCGGAGTTGAGGGCATCGCTGTACGCGGTGTTGATCGGATAAGGCGGTATCGCGGCGGTGACCTGGTAGCTGCCAAAATCGAGCCCCAGATTCTCCGACTTGGTGCGGTTTATTTCCAGGATTTCGACATCCAGCACGACTTCAGCAAGTTTCTTGTCGTTGTTCTGGATCATCCGGTCAACCAGGCGAACGATATCTTCCGAATCGCGCACGGTCAGGTTGTTGAGCTGTTCGTTGACCACGATCTTCTTCACCGTGAACACGCCCTTGATAATGTCGGCCATGTCCTTGGCGCGCACCGTATTCAACTCAAAGGTACGCACGATCTGGTCCTCGTACTGGCCGCGCTTTTCCTTGTTGTCCAGCGCAACCAGAATGGTGTTCGGGCCGATCTTGCGGTAGAAGGTCTTGCTGGTGGCCAGCAGCAGGCTGAGGCCCTGCTCGAAGGTGACGTCCTTGGCGAACAGGGTAACCGGCACGTTCTTGACGCCATCGTCGAAGATGACGTTGACGCCGAATGATTTGGTCAAAAATTCGTAGGCATCGCGAATATCCGTTTCGCGGAAATTGAGGGTAATCGGTGCAGTGGAGCTCAGCGCCAGAGTGTCGCCTTTGGCCGATTTTTCCTGCTTGTCGATGGCAGCCAGATGAGCCGCTGCCTCCTTCATATCCGGGTTGGCTTCCAGCGCGGAATTGAAGCGGCGTTTGGCGTCTTCCACCTTGCCTGCGCCGAGCAGGCTGACGCCTTCCTGGTATAGAACTGTCGCTTCCTTGCGCAGCTCGGCATTCTTGAGGGCAGCCTGCAGCTTGTCGTTTTCCGGCATGGCCACCAGGCCTTGCTGGAACAATCCAATGCCGCCTTCCAGATCGCCTTTGCCCAAGGCGATTTCACCGCGATGGTAATAGTGCTCGGCCGCCTTGAGCTCCATCTGTTTCAGGTGGGAGCGTATCTCGATGTCGTCGGGCTCGTCGCGGCTGGCTTGCCGATATTCGAGGATGGCCTGGGTCCACTCGTCTTTCTGGGCGTATTCGTCGCCGCGCTTGACGTGACTGGCACACGACGCCAGCAACAACATGGCTGTGCTCGTCAGCAACAGTTTTCCTAACAGTTTGATATGGGTCATTGCCGCTCATTTACCCGAAATGGGTATCCTTCTGCTCAAGTTGGTTTTCAGATCTCTCAGGTCGATGGCATCGACCAGAATGTTGTCCACGACAAAGTGGCTGTACACCGTGTCACCGCTGTGCGCCATGACGTTTTCCCTGTCGTGGCCCAGGTATGCCTGCCCGGCCCCGGCGCGAAACACCACGCCCAGCAGCTTGAATCTGGCTAGTTCGGCGCCAGCCTCTTCTGTTGCACCATTCACTGCCGGCGTCTGGCGTTTTGCCTCTGCCACAACGGCTGCATGTTTTGCCGCACGGATTGCCGGATTGGCACTCGTTCTGCCGGCCGGGTCGAACAGGTCACGGCGTGGTGCGCTCAGAGGCGCGCCGCTGTCCGCACGCAACAGGAAGTCTTCAGGCGCATAGCTCTTGCTGTGCACATTGGTAGTTTTCTCCCACGGGCTGCCGTGCAGCCACCAGCGGCCGAGGTTGATTGCGGCCAGCAGAGCGATGAAGCCTATATAGATGGCATAGCGCCGGGTCATGACTGGCCCCTTTCACCGCGATAGGTGAGCAGGCGCAGCTGCACGCGCACCGGCGCTGCGCCCGAAGCGCCGCGTTCAAAGTGTGCATCAACCACTTCCACCCACGTCGGCAATGCCGTGAAATCCCCAATCATTGCGCGCAACGCGGCATATGGTCCCGACAGCCCCAGCTCCAGATACAATGCGCCATCGTGCTGGCCTTTGCCTTCGTCAAAGGACTGGGAAAGAACCCGAACGCCGTGCCGGTTGGCTAGCCTGGCGACCTCTTGAACCATGTCTGCCTGCCCGGCAGTCGCTCGCAGTTTCTTTTCCAGTAGGGTGACGTTGCGCAAGGCATCGCGCTGCAACGCAATCATCTGTTCCATGCGTACGGATTCAACCATTGCGGTGCGTCTGGCCTCAATTTCCGCCTGCAGCGCGGCAGCTTCTCGTTGTGCCGGCATCCACCAGGCCAGTGCAATGAGCAGACTGCTAATCAAGGTAGCCAGCGCAGCGTAAGCCGACAGTCGCATTGGTCTGCAACGCCAGTTGTAGCGCAACATGGCCAGCATTTCCTGATTCCATTTCATGACCGCACCTTCAGGTGTATCTCGTACTGCACATTGGGATTGCCGCCTGCCGCCTGCGATTCGCGCAACAGCAATACTTCTGCGAATTGCGGTGCACGTTCCAGCTTGAGCAGGAAGTTCGACAAGGGCGCCGGGCTGGCGGCGGCCACAATCAGCATCACTTCGCCATCAGTGGCCCGATGATGCAGGCTCACCAGCCAGGCTTGCGCAGGCAGTAGGTTTTCCAGCTCAGTCAGCAGGGCAAGCGTGGTGATACCCCGGGTTTGTGTCGCCGCATTGACTGCAGCAACCCGATTGCGCGTTTCGGCCAGCACCTGCGCTGACGGAGCAGGTTGCAGGCCGGTAACAACGGCGTGCGAGCCGGCCTGGACATTGGCAAGGCGCTGACGCAGGTGCGGCAAGTCGGCGCGCAGGTTGGCCGCGTCGCGCAGCAGCAGCCAAGCCGCGGCTGCGCATACCAGCGCAGCGGTCCACAATGCGATGGTCAATGGCTGAACCAGCCGCGGCAGCGGGCGTACGAAATTGGTGGATATTTTCATTTGCTCATGGCGGCAGCCAGGGCCAGCGGTGCCATTCCCTCTCTCGCCCACGTCGTGTTTCCGGAAACGCCTTCTGCGGCATGCAGGGGGACCGCAGTGAGGCGCAGGCGCTGCTCCAGGCGCGCAGCCATCGCGATCATTTCCTGAACGTTCCCGGCCAGATAAAGCTTGCCGACGTTGCCTGCTGAAGTTGACAGAATGGCGCGCGCAGATTCGTCCGCCATCGCGTCCATTTCTTCTGCACTCGCACTGCCGCGCAAGCGCGCCAAAATACGCCTGACTCGCCGGGTTGCATCCCACATCAGCAAGGTCCAGCCATCCGGATCAAGCGTCAGCATGGCTCCCACCCCTTGCTCAAACACCGGATGAAACCGGTTGTAGCGGTAGGTTGCGGCCGCATTCAAGGAACAAGGGGTAATGTCTGCGCGCGCCAAGGCACGCTTTACACAGTCGCTCCAGGCGCGGTCGCAGGCCTGGCCCAATAACAGGTGCTTGCCCTCCGCACTCCCAAAATCCTGGCCGCGACACTCCAGACTGTCTTCCGGCCGCTGCCAGTCCTTGGCAAAGCGCCAGCGCATCAGCGCGTCGCGCATTTCTACTGTTTTGGGCAATTCATCGAGTTCGAACACGGCGCTGCGTATCACGGTGTCCGGCAAGGCAATATGCACCAGCGCAAATTGCGACTTGAGTGCATCGCCTACCGCCAGCAAGCCGGCATCAAGCGCCGTGTCAGCCGCAGCCGTAGGTACACCTGAGAACAGCGGAGCCGAAAGCTCGTGCCGGAAAATGCTGCGCATCGCATGAGATTTGCCGTTGGCCTCCAGTGTGACGGCGCACAGCTGGTTGCGACCGATCGCGATGCCGGCCTGCAAAGTTGCGCTCGGCGATAGCATCCTAGTCAACAAAGGTAACACGGTTGATTTCCTTGAGCGTGGTGTCGCCGCTGAATACCTTGGCCAGGGCAGATTGGCGCAACGTGACCATTCCGGCAGCCTGGGCTGACTGTTGCAGTTCGATCTGCGGCTTGCGATCAACGATCATCTGACGGATGTCCGGTGTCAGGTCGAGAAATTCTGTAATGGCTGCGCGCCCGCGGTATCCGGTGCCGTGGCAATGCGCGCATCCTGCTCCTTCATACCATTTCTGGCTGGCGTAGCGGCTTGCGTCCAGACCAGACAGTTGCAGCAGCTCCGGATTGGCCGGCACCTCGTGCTTGCATTTGGGGCAGATCAGGCGCACCAGGCGTTGCGCCATCACGCAATTCAGCGCGGAGACGAAGCTGTAGGTGTCGATGCCCATGTGCGAGAAGCGTCCTACGACATCAAACACGTTGTTGGCATGCACCGTGGTAAACACCAGGTGACCAGTCAGCGCCGATTGAACCGCAATGGTTGCGGTTTCCAGGTCACGGATCTCGCCTACCATGATCTTGTCCGGGTCGTGGCGCAGGATCGAGCGCAATCCGCGCGCAAAGGTGAGGCCCTTCTTTTCGTTGACGGGAATCTGCACAATCCCTTCAAGCTGGTATTCGACCGGATCTTCAATGGTGATAATCTTTTCTTCGCCGTCGTTGATTTCCGTCAGCGAAGCGTAAAGGGTGGTCGTTTTGCCACTGCCGGTCGGGCCGGTGATCAGTACCATGCCGTAGGGTTCACGAATCGAGCGGCGGAATTTATGGAGGACGGCAGGTGCCATATTGAGTCCGTCCAGGCTGAGATGGCGCATATCCTCGGTAACGGAGGATTTGTCCAGGATGCGGATCACCACATCTTCCCCATAGACACTGGGCAGAATGGACAGGCGGAAATCGATTTCCCGGGCAGCGATGCGCAAACGGAAACGGCCGTCCTGCGGCACCCTGCGCTCGGCAATATCCAGCTCGGCCATCACCTTGAGGCGCGACACCAATGCGCTGTGGTGCCGCTTGTCGAGCATATCAGTCGCCGGGTACAGCACGCCATCGATGCGGTATTTCACTGAAATGGCCAGTTCGTGTGTTTCTATGTGTACGTCGCTCGCGCGTTTGGAGAGCGCCGTCGTCAGCAGCGTATTGACCAGTTTGACCACAGGGCCCGACGCATCACCCAGCGATTCCAGCGAAATGACCAGCTCCGCCCCATCATCGCCGTCCTTGATCATGTCCAGGCGAAAATCTTCCGATACGTCCCGCAGTAGCGTAGCCTCGCCTTCGCTGCGCTTGAGCGTGGCCACGATTGCTTCCTTGCTGGACAGCAGCAGCTTCACATGCAAACCGTGCTGTGCCTCCAGGCGTTCGGCCAGAGACAAATCGCGGGGATCTGCCACGACAACTTCCAGCATCGACCCATCAAGACGATGCGGCAAGATGGATTGCTGGTAACACGCGCCGGCTGGAATCAGCTGAAACAGTTCGGCCGGCACGACATGATCGGCAAGATCGACGTAACGGAAGTTGAATTGCTCGGCGAGCGCTCTGGCCAGCTGCGCAGCAGAGACAACATGATTTTTGAGCAGTGTGTCGGCCAGTATGCTTTCGTGCTCTCCCCTGAAGGAATCCAGTTCAGAGGCTTGGGCGTGCCCCTGGGCCGCCAGAATTTCCAGCAGTCGCGGACGCAGATTTGTGAGCTGGTTCACCTGATGACCTCCGCCAGACTGAAGATAGGCAGGTACATCACAATGATGATTCCGCCGATCAGGATACCCATCAGCACGACCAGCAAGGGCTCGATCAGAGTCATGATCCGCGCAAGGTTGTTTTCCAAGGCCTCTTCGTAGAACTGGGCAACTTCAAACAACATGCTGTCGAGCGCTCCAGACTTTTCTCCCACCTGTATCATCTTGAGCGCCGTTTCCGGCAACAGGGAAGAGGCACGCGCAGCCTTGGCCAGCGGCTCGCCCTGCATGATCTGGTCTGCGGCCATGCCGATACGCAGCGCATAAGCACGATTGGGGAAGGATTCCTG
>JBGPPE010000137.1:0-6837 GCA_041488395.1 Gallionellaceae bacterium | reverse complement strand
TGGTGCTAGTGCATGGCGCGCGCCCGCAGATCGAGCAGCACTTGTCGCATAACCAGATTGAAGACAGTTACCATCATGGCATTCGCCTCACCGATGCCGCCACCCTGCAGTGCGTGAAGGAAGCAGTCGGTCGCGTGCGTTTTGAGATCGAGGCGCAGCTGTCGATGGGGCTGGCCAATTCACCGATGGCCAATGCCGACATCCGCGTGGCCGGCGGCAACTTCATCACCGCGCAGCCGATCGGCGTGATCCACGGCGTGGACCTGCTGCATACCGGCAGCGTGCGCAAGGTGGATGTCGCGGCGATCAAGGACCGCCTGGAATTCAACGAGGTGGTGCTGCTGTCACCGCTGGGTTTCTCACCCACCGGCGAGGTGTTCAACCTCACCCTGGAAGACGTGGCCACCGCCACCGCCATCGCGCTGGATGCGGACAAGCTGATTTTCCTGATGGATACCGACGGCGTCACCGACAAGAAGGGTGAGCTGCTGCACGAGCTGACCATTGCTGAAGCCAACAAGGTGCTGACCAGCAAGCGCGCGCTGCCGGATGACGTGGCGCTGTTCCTGCCCTGCGCGGTGCGCGCCTGCGAAGCTGGTGTGGCGCGCACCCATCTGATCAGCCGCCATCTGGACGGCGCCGTGCTGCAGGAGCTGTTTTCCGACAGCGGCATCGGCAGCATGGTGGTGGAAAGTTCGCTCAATACCCTGCGCGACGCCACCATCGACGATGTCGGCGGCATTCTGCAGCTGCTGCAGCCGCTGGAAGAGGAAGGCATTCTGGTGCGGCGCAGCCGCGAGCTGCTGGAGCGCGAAATCGAGCGCTTTGTGGTGCTGGAGCACGACCACCGCATTATCGGCTGTGCCGCGCTGTATCCCTTCCCGGACGAGAAGACGGCCGAGCTGGCCTGCCTCGCCATCCAGCCGGCTTACCGGCGCCATGGCTATGGCGATGCGCTGCTCAGGCACATCAGCGCCGAGGCCAGGGCGCAGGGGCTGCGCAAGCTGATCGTGCTGACCACGCGCACCGCGCACTGGTTTGTCGAGCGCGGCTTCACCGAAACCGACGTGGCCGAGCTGCCGGCGCAGAAGAAGGTGCTGTACAACTACCAGCGCCGCTCCAAGGTTTTTGTAAAATCGATCAAGTAGTACCGCGCCGGCTTGTGACAGTCATAGTCATGTCATAATTCGGCATCACAATCATGGAATGGAGAAGATAGATGGCAAGAATGATTCACTGCGTAAAACTCGGGCGCGAAGCAGAAGCGCTGGATCGCCCACCCTATCCGGGCGCGCTCGGCCAACGCATCTACGAGAATGTGTCGAAGGAAGCCTGGCAGGGCTGGATCAAGTTCCAGACCATGCTGGTGAACGAGAACCGCCTCAACCTGGCCGATGTGAAGGCACGCAAGTTTCTGGCGGAACAGATGGAAAACTACTTCTTTGGCGAATCCGCCCAGATGCCTGCTGGCTTCGTAGCGCCCAAGAATTAGTCTCAACTCCGCACGTGGGCAAGAAATTTCCGGCTCAGCAGTTTCTTAACCGTGAACTCGGGCTGCTGGAATTTAACCGCCGCGTGCTGGCACAGGCCGAAGATGTGCGTGTTCCGCTGCTGGAACGCCTGAAGTACCTGTGCATCGTCAGCAGCAATCTCGACGAGTTTTTTGAAATCCGTGTCGCCGGCCTCAAGGAGCAAATCGGCCTGGCCGGCGTTGCCGTGGGCGCTGATGGCATGGATGCGCAGCAGGTGTTCCGGCGCGTGGCTGAACAGGCACACCAGATCGTCGAGCGGCAATACCAGGTTCTCAATGACGATATTCTGCCCGCGCTCAAGGAGCAGGGTGTGCATTTTCTGCGCCGCACCAGCTGGAACGATGCGCAGCGCGCGTGGATCAGGAATTTTTTCTTCAGCGAAGTGATGCCGGTGTTGACGCCCATCGGGCTCGACCCCGCACATCCCTTCCCGCGCGTGCTCAACAAAAGCCTTAACTTTGCGGTAGAGCTGCAGGGCAAGGATGCCTTCGGGCGCAACACCACGCACGCCATCGTGCAGGCACCGCGCGTGCTGCCGCGTACCATCCTGCTGCCGCGGGAAATCAGCGGCTGCGATCACGGCTTTGTGTTCCTTTCTTCCATCCTGCACGCGCACGTCGGCGAGCTGTTTGGCGGCATGGTGGTGGCCAGCTGCCACCAGTTCCGCGTCACCCGCAACAGCAACCTGTTTGTCGATGACGAAGAGGTGAAAAACCTGCGCACCAAGCTGCAGGGCGAGCTGCCGCAGCGTCACTTTGGCAACGCGGTGCGGCTGGAAATTACCGACAATTGCTCCGACCAGACCGCAGAATTCCTGCTGCAGCAATTTGAACTCGAGCGCGACGATCTCTATCGCGTCGACGGCCCGGTTAACCTGGTGCGTCTGATGGGCATCCCCGACATGGTGGCGCGCGACGACCTGAAATTCCCGCCGTTTGTGCCCGGCGTGCCCAACGTGCTGCAGAAAAAGGGCGCGGACATGTTCAAGGTAATCCGCAAGAGCGATGTCCTGTTGCACCACCCGTTCCAGTCATTCAAGCCGGTAATCGATTTCATCACCCAGGCCGCGACCGATCCGGGGGTGGTCGCCATCAAGCAGACGGTGTACCGCACCGGGGTGGATTCTGCGCTGATGGAAGCGCTGATTATGGCCGCGCGCATGGGCAAGGAAGTAACCGTGGTGGTGGAGCTGCTCGCGCGCTTTGATGAAGAGGCCAACATCAACTGGGCCAGCCGCCTGGAAGAAGTAGGCGCTCACGTGGTGTACGGCGTGGTAGGCCACAAGACCCATGCCAAGATGCTGATGGTGGTGCGCCGCGAAGACGGCAAGCTGCGCCGCTATGTGCACCTCGGCACCGGCAACTATCACCCGCGCACGGCGCGCCTGTACACCGATTTCGGCCTGTTTACCTGCCATGAGGAGGTCTGTGCCGATGTCAACGAGGTGTTTGTGCAGCTCACCAGCCTCGGCAAGGCGGGCAAGCTGCACCATTTGTGGCAATCGCCGTTCACCCTGCACAGCCAGATACTCAGCGCCATTCAGCAGGAAACCAGGCAGGCAAAAGAAGGCGAACCCGCGCACATCATCGCCAAGATGAACTCCCTGCTCGAACCGGAGATCATCACTGCCTTGTATGAGGCTTCGCAGGCCGGGGTAAAAGTTGAGCTGATCGTACGCGGCGTGTGTGCCCTGCGCCCCGGCGTGAAAGGTTTATCCGAAAATATCAGCGTGCGCTCGGTGATCGGCCGCTTTCTCGAACACACGCGCGTATTCTATTTCCGCAACAACCTGGCCAACGATGTGTTCCTTTCCAGCGCAGACTGGATGGACAGAAACTTTTTCCGCCGCATTGAGGTGTGCTTCCCGGTGCTCGACAAGAAGCTGAAAAAGCGCGTGATCGATGAAGGGCTGAAAGCCTATCTGCACGACAACCATCAGGCCTGGATCATGGATGCAGACGGGCATTACGAGTTGAACACATCACGCCGCAGCGCACCCAAATGCGCCCAGCTCTTATTGCTGCAGGAATTAAGCAAACTCGCCACCAATACAACTGACGCCGATTCTGAACAGGCAGGTTAATTTGCCTTGGGGCGCCCGGTCTTGATCTTTTCCAGAGCGGCAACCGCCTGCTTGAGCTGAGCAGCACTCAGCTTGTCCAGTGCATGCAGGCCGGCACGCAACAGCTCGCTTTTTTTCACATGCATGCCACTCCTCAGGCACAGCTGCTTGAGCTCGGCAATTTTATCGTAATCGTTTTGCGGCATGGAGAAGCTGTCGCGCACCACTTTTATTTTGCCGCCCTCTTTCTTGGCTTTTTTTACTTTCTTCTCGGGCGCGGCCACTATCTTGGCTGCGGCTGGTGCTGGTGCTGGCTTGGCAGCAGTCGCTTTGTTGACGGCGGATTTGCGCACGGCAGCGCCTTTTTTGGCTTGCGCCTGCGCAGTTGTTTTAGGTGTAGCGATTTTCTCGGACATGCTGCTCTCCTGCTGTAGTGGATATGGCTAAAACAGTATATACGGTATATTCTTGGCACTGAATTGTAATATTTGTTGATTGTATTGAAACACATGGGGCGAGGAATGTCATGGAACTGATACTGTGGCGTCATGCCGAGGCTGCAGATGGCCTGCCCGACATGGAGCGGGCGCTGACTGAAAAGGGCATCAAGCAGGCTGATCGCATGGCCACCTTTCTGCGCAGCCGCATCCCGCAGGACACCCGCATCCTGGTAAGCCCGGCCAAACGCGCGCAGCAAACGGCGCAGGCGCTGACCAAACATTTCACCACCGAAACGGCGATCGCCCCCAATTGCTCTGTGCACTCACTGCTCCATGCCGCCAACTGGCCGGAAGGCGACGGCTGCGTGTTGCTGGTGGGCCACCAGCCCATACTGGGTGCGGCAGCGGCACTGCTGCTGTGCGACAGCCAGGCCAGTTTCAGTGTTAAGAAGGGGGCGGTATGGTGGCTGGCACGCCGCGCCCACGAGGGGGATTACCAGACCAATCTGCGTCTGGTGATAGCCCCCGATCTCTTGTAAGCACTCGCGAGGAGAAAGTCATGTTTGAATCTGCAGAACTCGGTCACAAGATCGACAAGGCCACTTACGATGCCGAGGTACCCAAGCTGCGCGTCGATTTGCTCGACGCCCAGTTCGACCTGGCCAAGACCGCCAGATTTCCGGTGATCATCCTGATCGGCGGCGTGGATGGCGCCGGCCGTGGTGAATCGGTCAACCTGCTCAACGAGTGGCTGGACCCGCGCTATGTGCAGTCACACGGCATGGGCGAGCCTTCCGACGAGGAACTGGACCGGCCGATGATGTGGCGCTTCTGGCGCGCGCTGCCGCCCAAGGGCCGCATCGGGCTGTTTCTCGGCTCCTGGTATACCTGGCCCATTCTGCACCGCGTCATGGGCCACACCAAACGCGCCGAGCTGGACCAGAGCCTGGAACGTGCCAGACGGCTGGAGCGCATGCTGGTGGACGAAGGCGCACTGGTCCTGAAATTCTGGCTGCACCTGTCCAAGGAGAAGCAGGAAAAACGCCTGAAGATACTGGAGAAGGACCCCAAGACCCGCTGGCGCGTAACCAAGCGCGACTGGGAACATTACAAGCAGTACGACAAGTTCCTGGTAGTAAGCGAAAGCGTCATCCGCCACACCAGCACCGCCGAGGCGCCGTGGATCCTGGTCGAAGGCTACGACGCGCGCTACCGCAGCCTCACCCTGGGCAAGATGATCCTGGATGCCATCCGCAAACGGCTGGACGAGGTCAACGGCAAGAAAGCGACGCAAATTTCTGCGCCGCCACCACTGCCCTCCATCGACAGCGTCAACATCCTCAAGATGCTGGATCTGAGCCAAAAGCTGGACAAGAAGAAATTCGAAGCCGAGCTGGGCAAGTACCAGGGCAAGCTCGCCGTGCTGACGCGCGACCCGAAATTCCGCGACATCACGGTGGTGGTGCTGTTCGAAGGCAACGATGCAGCCGGCAAGGGTGGCGCCGTCCGCCGCATCACCAGTGCGCTGGATGCGCGCACCTACAACATCGTGCCGATTGCCGCCCCCACCGAGGAAGAGCGTGCCCAACCCTATCTGTGGCGGTTCTGGCGCCACCTGCCGCGGCGCGGCCGGGTTACCATCTTCGACCGCTCCTGGTATGGCCGCGTGCTGGTGGAGCGGGTGGAGAAATTCTGTACCGAGCATGACTGGATGCGTGCCTATAGCGAGATCAACGATTTCGAGGCGCAGATGGTGCGCCACCGCATCGTGGTGGTGAAATTCTGGCTCGCCATCAGCAAGGAAGAGCAGCTCAAGCGCTTCAAGGAACGCGAGAAGATCGGCTTCAAGCGCTTCAAGATTACCGAAGAAGACTGGCGCAACCGCGAGAAATGGGACGACTACGAGCGCGCCGTGTGCGACATGGTGGACCGCACCAGCACCGAGATCGCGCCGTGGACGCTGGTGGAAGCCAACGATAAATATTTCGCCCGCATCAAGATTCTGAAGACGCTATGCCAGCAGATCGAGACTGCAATGAAAAAGAAAAAATCCATCCGCAACGTGACTTGAAATAAATGACGCAAAAACTTCAATTCTGAATTGGCAAGAACTTTGCATGCAGCAGGATACTCAAACCGTTTCACCAGCAAGTTGAAGCTGCAACAAAGAAGCGCCAATAATTTATACTTGCTGGCTTATTTTTTAGGAGTACCACATGAATTATTTCCGAACTGTTTCCATCCTGTTCGCTGTCTTACTGCTTTCCGCCTGCAATACCGTGCAGCTGGGCCGCGATTTTGACGTGGGTGTGTTTGCCGCCAAGGTTGAACAGGGCGTCACCACCCAGAGCCAGGTGCGCAACTGGCTGGGTGAGCCAACCAGCGTGGGTATCAGCCTCGGCGTGGATGGCGCACGCTTTGATGAATGGGCTTACTACTATGGCGAAGGCGAGCTGGCTGACATGAGCACTGCCAAGGTGAAGATCCTGCAGGTCAAGTTTGATGCTCAGGGCAAGGTGCGCGGCTACAATTGGTCCGCCTCTAAGCGCTAAGTTTGTGTAGTCATTCCCGCGCAGGCGGGAATCCGGCCTGACATGTCGGGTTGCAACCCGACGTGGGGTGCTGCTTTTTTCAGGTGGCGACTGGCAAGCAGCTCAGTTCAGCACATCCGCCTGCTGCACCAGCACCCACGGGCTGATCACCACGGCCCACATATCCGCATCTGCCGCGTACCACGCGGCAGCCTGCTCATCAGTCGCTTTACTCATCAGGCCGTCGGCCAGCCACTGCGCAACCTTTTCCT
>JBGPPE010000136.1:0-6868 GCA_041488395.1 Gallionellaceae bacterium | reverse complement strand
TGAAGGAGCGGCTTGCCAGGTTGAATGCAATTTTGCCACCCCAGGCTGCAATGATCTCAAAGCCTGCGTTGCCCGTTCAGTCGTCCGAGTTTCATACCACCCAGTACGGCAGCCTGTCGATGTACTACTACAACGGTTCAAGCCATACCGACTCGATTTCGACCGTGAATGGTGTGCAAGTGCCGACCAGTTTGACAGTGAATGATCAGTCAGCCCTGTTTACCAACGTCATGGCATCAGTGCGCTCGTATAACAACGAGTTTGATAATCGCATCGTATTCCAGGATATGTATCTCAAGAATTTCCTGCCCAACGGACAGGACAAGAATCGCCTTGGCGCCGCCTATGCCGAGGTCAAAAATCGTATCAGCAATTATTCAGTGCGGGTTGGGCGCCAGTCCGCCTTTGGTGGGGGCGTACTCGGCCGATTTGATGGGGTGACAGCAGGTTATGGCATTACGCCAGACTGGCGTGTCAATGTAGTAGGTGGTCAGTTGGCAGATCAGACGATAGGCGACCAGCCCCAGTTCACCGGTGCAAGTGTCGATTTCGGCGTTCGATCGTCCTTCGGTGGCTCGCTCTATTTCATTAACCAGACGGTTAGTGGCGTTCTTGATCGCCAGGCCGTTGGTGGAAACCTGAGGTACTTCGAGCCGAGAAAAACGGTCTTTGCCATGGTTGATTACGATACCCAGTTCCAGCAGCTCAATATGTTCACCATTCAGGGGTCGCTGAACAGTGAATCCGGTGTGGATTACAACTTTATGCTGGATCGCCGTAGAACACCGTCGCTCAGCATCAGGAATGCCGTGAATGGCACTACTGCCTCGATTGCCACCTTGATGGATAGCGGCTGGACGACCGATGACCTGATTGCTCTGGCTGACCAGCGAACTGCGACTGCCGACATGGCGATGTTCGGTTTTACCAATCATCTCTCCGAGCGGTGGCAGTTGGGCACCGACATTACGCTTTCTAACATTTCCGGCCTGGATCAGAGTGGCACCCTCAATCCGGACTTTACTACCGGCCTTGAGGGATTCGTACCGGCTACGCCAGCGACTGGTAATGCATGGACAATATCTGAAAGATTGATCGGCAATGATGTATTCGCTACTCACGATCTGACGCTGTTCAGTGTCAGCCTGTCGAAGACCGATCAGGTTACTGGCAAATCATTCCTGTTAAATAATCATGCTTTCTTGCGCGACCCATGGACGCTGGACAGCACCCTGCGCCTGTTCTGGCAGAGCGATTACATGGGTGGAGAGGCGTTCACCATTGCGCCATCGGCCAAGATCGGTTACCGCATGAGAACCAGTCTGACGCTGGAGGCAGAGGGTGGACTGGATTGGACCAAGAATACGCCCAACGAATTGCAGACATCGACAACAGTGCGGCAATACTTTGCCTTGGGTTTCCGCTGGGATTTCTGATTTTCGGAGTGGGTGCTTAAAGAAAGCAGCCCGTCTTGCGACGGGCTGCTTTCTTTGCATCGTTACAACTTAAAGGCCGAGCAGTTCACTTCGTTTGCACCGCCCATTTAGTTCAGATGGAGCCCAGGGCAGCATTAAACGTTGCACTTGGGCGCATTGCTTTCGATGTCTTGTCGAAATCCGGATGGTAATAACCTCCCATGTCAACCGGCTTGCCCTGTGCTGCAATCAATTCTTCATTGATCTTGCCTTCGTTGTCCGTCAATGCCTGGGCTAGCGAGGTGAATCGCGCCTGCAGTTCCTTGTCTTTGCTCTGCGCGGCCAGTGCCTGAGCCCAGTACAGCGCGAGGTAGAAATGGCTGCCGCGGTTATCCAGTTCACCCACTTTGCGGGCAGGTGACTTGTTATTATCAAGAATTCTGGCGTTGGCCTGATCCAGCATCTCCGCCAGAACCTGTGCCTTCGCGTTGTTGAATTTCTGGGCCAGGTGTTCCAGCGATACGCCCAGCGCCAGAAACTCACCCAGCGAATCCCAGCGCAAATAGCCTTCCTGCTGAAATTGCTGCACATGCTTCGGTGCCGAACCGCCTGCGCCGGTCTCAAATAAACCGCCGCCATTCATCAGTGGAACGATAGACAACATCTTTGCACTGGTGCCCAGTTCCAGTATCGGGAAGAGGTCGGTGAGATAGTCGCGTAACACGTTGCCGGTGACAGAGATGGTATCTTTCCCCGCACGGATGCGCTCGATCGAGAATTGAATCGCTTCCTCCGGCGTCATCACGCGAATATCGAGTCCGCTGGTATCGTGGTCCTTCAGATATTTTTCCACTTTCATGATGAGCTGGGCATCGTGCGCGCGGTTCCTGTCCAGCCAGAAAATGGTTGGCGTCCCGGTGATGCGTGCGCGCTCAACGGCCAGCTTCACCCAGTCCTGAATCGGTGCATCTTTTACCTGGCACATGCGGAAAATGTCGCCCTGCTCGACCTTCTGTTCCAGCAGCGTTCTTCCGGAAGCGTCAACGACGCGCACGCTGCCGTTCGCGGCGATCTCGAATGTCTTGTCATGGGAACCGTATTCTTCGGCCTTCTGCGCCATCAGGCCGATGTTGGGTACGCTGCCCATGGTCTTCGGGTCAAACGCGCCATGCTTCTTGCAATCGTCGATGACGACCTGGTAGATGCGCGCGTAGCAACGGTCGGGGATCATCGCCTTGGTATCGTGCAGCTTGCCATCCGTGCCCCACATCTTGCCGGAATCGCGGATCATCGCCGGCATGGAAGCGTCGACAATAACATCGCTGGGCACATGCAGGTTGGTGATGCCCTTGTCCGAGTTGACCATGGCCAATTCCGGGCGGGTCTTGTAAACGGCCTGGATATCGGCTTCGATCGCGGTACGCTGGGCTTCCGTCAGTGTGGCAATCTTCGCATAGAGATCGCCGAGGCCGTTATTCACGTTGACGCCCAGCTCCTTGATCAGCGCGGCGTGCTTCTCGAACACATCCTTGTAATAAACGGTGACCGCATGGCCGAACATGATGGGATCGGAGATCTTCATCATGGTGGCCTTGAGGTGCAGGGACAGCAGTACGCCCTGTTTCTTTGCGTCCGCTATCTGTTCCTCGTAAAACGCGCGCAGGGCGCGCCGGCTCATGGCGCAAGCGTCGATGATTTCGCCCGCCTTGAGTGTGGTCTTTTCTTTCAGTACCGTGATTTTGCCATCGGCAGCGACGAGTTCAATGCGCACTGCGCCGGCCTCGGCCACTGTGACAGATTTTTCGCTGCCGTAGAAATCACCGGCGTCCATGTGCGCCACATGCGTTTTTGAAGCGGCGCTCCAGGCGCCCATCTTGTGCGGGTTCTTGCGTGCGTATTGCTTGACCGAGGCGGCAGCACGGCGGTCGGAGTTGCCTTCGCGCAGCACCGGGTTCACCGCACTGCCGAGCACCTTGCCGTAACGCGTCTTGATTTCCTTGTCGGCATCCGTTTTCGGGTCTTCGGGGTAATCAGGAATTTTGTATCCCTGCGCCTGTAATTCCTTGATTGCCGCCTTCAACTGAGGCAGTGATGCGCTAATATTGGGGAGCTTGATGATGTTTGCTTCCGGTTTTAGGGTCAGCTCGCCCAGTTCGGTCAGCTCATCCGCGATCTTCTGGCTAGTGCTGAGGTTTTCCGGGAAATTTGCGAGAATGCGTCCTGCCAGGGAAATATTACGTGTCTCAACGGCGATGCCGGCCGCCTTGGTGAAGGCTTGAACAACAGGGAGCAAAGAGTAGGTCGCCAGTGCCGGTGCTTCATCGGTCAACGTGTAAATGATTTTGGGGGTCGCCATGTTTGTTTCCGGGAATTGAAAACTCTAATTAGAAAAAGAAAAAAATGAAATGAGCCGTATCCTGCTGTTCAACAAACCGTTTGGGGTGATTTGCCAATTCAGCCGCGATGGCCTGCATCCAACACTGGCGGATTATATCGTGCTTCCCGACTTTTATCCCGCCGGCCGGCTGGATACCGATAGTGAAGGCCTGCTGCTCCTGACCGATGACGGGGTGCTGCAGCACCGCATTACTGACCCCAAACACAAGCTGGCCAAGACCTACTGGGTGCAAGTGGAAGGCGTGCCGAGTGATGCGGCGCTGGCACAACTGCGCCGCGGCGTGCAACTCAAGGATGGGATGACGCTGCCGGCCGAGGCAAGTCAGATCGAGGAACCCGCCGGACTATGGCCGCGCAACCCGCCTATTCGTGAGCGCAAGACCATCCCTACCAGCTGGCTGGAGCTGACGATTCGCGAAGGCAAAAACCGCCAGGTCAGGCGCATGAGCGCCGCCGTAGGCTTGCCCACCCTGCGCCTGATCCGTTGCCGCATCGGCGATTGGACCCTGGCAGGGCTGGCACCGGGCGTTTGGCGTGAAGAAACCGTGCCGACACGCCAATAGACGGTGGAATTTACCGCGACAGCCCCCATATAACCTCCAGCTGGCACATTGCCCTATGCGACCCGCCCCGGTGAGATTTGCGGGGGAGTGTGGGGACTTGCCCTATACGACCCGACAGGTGAGTGTGGGGACTTGCCCTATACGACCCGACAGGTGAGTGTGGGGTATAATGCGCCCCCTTATAGTTTTAGCTTTGGATTTAGGAGAACTTTATGCCTATTTATGAATATCGTTGCAGCAGCTGTGGCGCGCAAAATGACGTCATGCAGAAAATGAGCGATGCAGAGCTCACCACTTGCCCGTCCTGCGGCAAGGAAACTTATACCAAGCAGCTGTCAGCGGCCGGTTTCCAGCTCAAGGGCAATGGTTATTACGTCACCGACTTCAAGAACAAGCCGGCTGCCCCGTGCGGTACTTCAGCCTGCGGCGCCTGCCCTTCCGCGAACGGCGACGCGTGAAAAAATATCTGCTTACCGGCCTGCTGGTCTGGGTTCCACTCGGCATCACCATCTGGGTGCTGAACCTGATCATCGGTACGCTGGACCTCAGCCTGTCGCTGTTGCCAGACCAATGGCAGCCAGACCGCCTGCTGGACATGCACATTCCCGGCCTGGGGGTGATACTCACCGTGGTGGTGGTGTTTCTCACTGGCCTGCTGGTACGCAATGTGCTCGGCCAGCAACTGCTGAATATGTGGGAGGTGGCGTTGCGCCACATCCCGTTTGTGAGCGCGATCTACAACAGCGTCAAGCAAGTCAGTGACACCTTGCTGTCCGGCCAGGGCAAGGCTTTTCGCAAGGTGCTGCTGGTGCGCTATCCGCATCCGCAAGCCTGGTCACTGGCGTTTCTGACCAGCGTGCCGGGCGAGGTGTCAAGCAAGCTGGATGAGGAGTATGTGGGTGTATTTATTCCCACCACCCCGAGCCCGGTAAACGGATTTTATTTCTATGTGCGCCGTGCCGACACCATAGAGCTGGATATCAGCGTGGACGTTGCCTTCAGATCCATCATCTCGATGGGCGTAGTGGCCTCACCGGAAGATACGGCCAAATTCAAAGCCTACCAACCCTGATTTATTTCACCCCCAAGATTTTTACCAGACTGAACTGATATGCGAACTCATTATTGCGGACAACTCAATGCCTCCCTGCTCGACCAAACCGTTAGCCTGTGCGGCTGGGCGCATCGTCGCCGTGACCATGGCGGGGTGATCTTCATCGACCTGCGCGACCGTGAAGGGCTGGCGCAAATCGTGTGCGATCCTGATCGTGCCGAGATGTTCAAGATCGCCGAATCCGTGCGCAATGAATTCGTGCTGCGCATTACCGGCAAGGTGCGCCGCCGTCCGGAAGGTACCACCAATGCCAACCTGGCCAGCGGTGAAATCGAAATCCTGTGCCAGGAAATCGAAGTGCTCAACGCCTCGGTGACGCCGCCGTTCCAGCTGGATGACGAAAACCTGTCCGAGAACGTGCGCCTCACCCATCGCGTGATCGACCTGCGCCGTCCGCAGATGCAAAAGAACATGATGCTGCGCTACAAGACTGCGCGCGCGTTCCGCCGCTTCCTCGACGACCGCGGCTTCATCGACATCGAAACCCCGATGCTGACCAAGTCCACGCCGGAAGGCGCGCGCGATTACCTGGTGCCGTCGCGCGTGCATGCCGGCGAGTTTTTTGCATTGCCGCAATCGCCGCAGCTGTTCAAGCAGATGCTGATGGTGGCCGGCTTTGACCGCTACTACCAGATCACCAAGTGCTTCCGCGACGAAGACCTGCGCGCCGACCGCCAGCCTGAATTTACCCAGGTGGATATCGAGACCTCCTTCCTGTCGGAAGAGCAGATCATGAATCTGACGGAAGAGATGATCCGTACCGTGTTCAAGGAAGTACTGGACGTGCAATTGCCCGCACAATTCCCGCGCATGACCTACCAGGAAGCGATGTCACGCTTCGGCTCGGACAAGCCGGACATGCGCGTCACCCTCGAACTGACTGAAGTCACCGATGCAGTCAAGGATGTAGCATTCAAGGTATTCGCCGGTGTGGCGAATTCCGACAACGGCCGTGTCGCCGCGCTGCGCATCCCCAACGGTGCGACTTTCAGTCGTGGCGAGATCGACGAGTACACCAAGTTTGTCGGCATCTACGGTGCCAAGGGCCTGGCTTACATCAAGGTAAACGACGTCACCCAGCTGAACGAAACCGGTTTGCAGTCGCCTATCGTGAAGAACCTGCATGAAGCCGCACTGAAGACCATTATGCAGCGCACCGGTGCGCAGAACGGCGACCTGATTTTCTTTGGCGCAGACAAGGAAAAGGTTGTCAACGATGCGCTCGGCGCACTGCGCAGCAAGATCGGCCACGAGAAGGGCTACACCAACGGCAAGGCCTGGGAGCCGCTGTGGGTGATCGATTTCCCCATGTTCGAATACGACGACGAAGCCAAGCGCTGGAATGCCTGCCACCATCCGTTCACTTCGCCCAAGGACGA
>JBGPPE010000135.1:0-6870 GCA_041488395.1 Gallionellaceae bacterium | reverse complement strand
CGCAGCATATAAATAATATGTAAGCGATTAAATTTTCTGAGCAACGCCGTATCGCGACGAAGTTTGGATTTATAGAGGTACCCTGCAGAAGGGGCGGGTTAACCGCCCTTTTTCATTTCCACCATCCAGCAATCAAGGAGCCATCATGGCCAACGTCACCTTCACCTCCCCCAAACTTAAAAAAGACATCACCGTCTATGCCACTGCAGGCGACTGCAGCACCCTGCTCAGCGTGGCCAGAGAACACACCATCCCGCTCGATTTCGAATGCGAAAACGGCGAATGCGGCTCATGCGCCGTACAGGTCAGCGTGCTGGAAAACAAACAGCCGCTGGGCATGAACCTCACCGAAAAGGAAAAATCCGTACTCAAACTTGCCGGCAAAATCACCAAGGAAATGATCGCCACCGCCGAGACCGGCGATATACCGCCGCCCTGGCGCCTCGCCTGCCAGTTCATCGTGCGCGACGAAGACATCCTGGTGAAATTCTGATACTGAAAAACGGCTTGTCCGCAGATTGCGCAGATTAACTTCGATTAAACCAGGTGGATGGAAGCGGATATCTCAATGGCTGATAACCCGATCCTCTGCAACGATCTGAGGTTTAAATAATCTGTGTGAATCTGCGTAATCTGCGGATCAAACGGCCTTTTGGATTTATTTCCCACTGCAATGACCACCATCACCTTCTACGAAAAACCCGGCTGCGGCAACAACACCAAACAAAAGGCCTTGCTGGTCGCCGCCGGGCACGAGGTCAGCGCGCGCAACCTGCTCACTGAGGCGTGGACGCCAGAGCGATTGCTCACCTTCTTCGGCAAGCACCCGGTGGCCAACTGGTTCAACCGCGCCGCCCCGCGCGTGAAATCCGGCGAGATCGTACCCGAGCAGCTCGATGCACACAGCGCATTGCAGCTCATGCTGCGAGATCCCTTGCTGATCCGCCGCCCGCTGCTCGAAGCGGAAGGGCGCAAGGAAATCGGCTTCGACCAGGCGCTCATCCATGACTGGCTAGGACTGACGCCGAACGGCAGCGATCTGGAAAGCTGCCCGCGCTCTGCCAGGCACACGCCCTGCCCAGTTCCCGGCAACTGACAGGAATCAAAGGGGGACGGATTTATTTATTGGATCAGTTAAATGAATCCGTTCCTTTGTTCAGGGCTATCCAGAAGGCTAGTGAAACCGGCAAGTTAGTATTACCATGCAAATTCCTCAACCCAAGGAGAACGATCATGGCTAAAGGGCAGCAACGCAAAAACAAGGAAGTCAAGAAACCCAAAAAGAAACCGCTGCCGGCGGCTTGAGTCGTGCGCACTCCGGGCCGGCTGCCGCGAGCTGCGGCAGCCGGCCATTAAGATTTCTTCCCGGCACGCGCCAGTTCCGCTGACGCCACTGGAAAATACCAGCATCAGGGTATTTTGCTGATCTCTCTGCAGTTTTATTATCAATAAAATAACTGCCTGCGCTTCCTGCAGGTGATTTGCAGCTTCACCGAATAGCCATCCACGTGCGGAGGCCTCCATGATTACCGTTCGCAACAGTTCTGATCGTGGCCATGCCGAGCACGGCTGGCTGCTAAGCCATCACAGCTTTTCCTTCGCTGATTATTACGACCCGCAGCAGATGGGCTGGGGCAAGCTGCGTGTGATCAATGAAGATCGCGTACAGCCCGGCAAGGGATTTGGCACGCATGGCCACAAGGACATGGAGATCATCAGCTATGTCCTAGAAGGCCAATTGCAGCACAAGGACAGCATGGGAAATGGCACGATAATCCGCCCCGGCGATGTGCAGCGCATGAGCGCAGGCACTGGCGTGCAGCACAGCGAGTTCAATCCCTCAGCCGATGCGCTGGTGCACTTTCTGCAGATATGGATCGAGCCGGAACGCCATGGCACAGCGCCGGGCTATGAACAGAAAGTTTTTACTGCCGCAGACAAGCGCGGTCGCTTGCGCCTGCTGGCGTCGCGCAATGGCCGCGAAGGTAGCGTCACTGTGCATCAGGACGCTGACCTCTATGCCAGCCTGTTGAGCGCGGGCGAACAAGTTTCCCACCAGATCGCCCCCGGGCGCATCGCCTACCTGCATCTCGTCAAAGGCGCAGTGCGCGTCAACGGCACACAGCTCACAACCGGCGATGGCGCCAAGATCAAAGATGAACAAGACCTCATCATCGTCGCCAGTGAGGATGCCGAACTGCTGCTGTTCGATCTGACCTGAGGGTGCCCCGATTAAGTCCGTTCGCCCTGAGCATGTCGAAGGGGCACCACGAGCGGAGGACTTAATCGGCGTTTCCAAAAGTTTATTTGAGTAAGGGCGAGGCCTAAATGGGTAAAAGCAGGCTCGAAGCATTCAGCGATGGCGTGATCGCCATCATCATCACCATCATGGTACTGGAGCTCAAGGTGCCACATGGGGAAAGCATCGATGCCCTTGTGCCACTGATCCCGGTATTCCTGAGCTATGTGCTGAGCTTCATCTATGTCGGCATCTACTGGAACAACCACCACCATATGCTGCATACCAGCCACAAGGTAACGGGGACGATACTCTGGGCCAACCTGCACCTGCTGTTCTGGCTCTCGCTGTTTCCCTTTGCCACCGGCTGGATGGGCGAAAACCATTTCGCCGCCGCACCATCGGCCATCTATGGTGTCATCTTATTAATGGCCTCCATCGCCTACCTGATACTGCAGCAAGTCATCATTGCATCGCAGGGCACCGAGTCCCTGTTAAAGAAGGCGGTAGGCAACGACTGGAAAGGCAAGGTGTCGGCCGCAACCTATCTCATTGCCATTCCCACGGCGTTCTGGTCGCAATGGCTGTCTCAGGGGCTGTACGTGCTGGTGGCATTGCTCTGGCTAGTGCCGGACCGGCGCATCGAGCACGCTCTGGCCGATAAGGTATCTTAGCGCGTGATCGAACCGGAATCACAGGAGGCAATGACCATCATGGCACTCAACAACATTTTCATGTTTCTGGCCCTCACCGGCATCTATGAGCCATCTGCCGTCCAGCAACTGCCAGACGGCCGATTCCTGGTGGTCGAAGATGAAAAAAAGCATCCGTTCAGCCTGATCACGCTCAGCCCTGACGGCAGCGTCAGCAGCACGCCGCTGCGCCCGGGGCTGTTTGAAGGCGGAGATGCTTTCTGGAAGCTGGATGATCTAGAAGGTCTTGCGCTTGACCGTGCAGGCAACATCTACGCCCTTACCTCACATTCGCGCGACGGTGACGGCGACGAGAAAAAATCCCGCGACAAACTGGTGCGCTTCCGCCTCGAAGGCGAGCGCGTGCTTGCGCCGGCCGTCGCCCGGGGGCTAAAGTACGCTCTGGTGGCGGCGCATCCCGTGCTGGCCCGCGCTGCCGGGATACGCGACGTCAAGAACGAGGGCGGACTCAATATCGAGGCGCTGGAAATAACGCCTGATAATTTACCCGGCCAGCAGCGCCTGCTGATCGGCTTCCGCAGCCCCCTGCTTGACGGCTACGCCATCATCGCCAGCGTCGAAAACCCCACCGCCATGTTCGAAGAAGACGAGCCTCCGCGCATTGCGGCCAGACTGGAAATGCTGAATCTGGGTGGCAACGGCATACGCGGCATGTCCTGGATACCCGCACTCGGCGGCTATCTGCTAATCAGTGGGCCGGTCGCGCGCGAGCAGGTGCACTTCCAGCTGTGGTTCTGGAGCGGCCAGCCAGGTGCCCCGGCGCGCCGTGTCAGCGCACCCGGTGTGCAAGGCTTCGAGCATGCCGAAGGTGTCAGCCCGGCCATCATCGATGGCCAGCAACGCATCATGATCGTCAGCGATGACGGCAGCCGCGAAGAAGGGCGCCCAGCCCGCTATCTGCTGCTGGATCCTGCGCAATTGCAGATTGCGCCTTGAGAATTTGTGCCGGACATTTGGCAATCCGGGGTTGGCGGATCAGATAGAATGAAAACGCTATGATGAAAAACGTAATAAAAAGGAAAAACCATGTTTAACAAATTATTCATGCTATCGGCTGTTGCTATCGCCATGGCCGGATGTGCCAGCACCAAAGAAACACCTGTCGTGCAGCGAAATCCCGGTTCATTCACCTCCCTCACTTTTCCGGTGTTTTCGGATAAATGGGAGAACGGAAAAGTGCAAATGGCAACCAACAATAAAAGAGGTTGCGGTGAATTCGCCAACAACATTCTGCCGGCCACTTTCGAGAAAGATTTCACATTGGATATAGAGGGTGGCAGAGATCTCTTCTTTCATATCTCAAGGACAGAGCACAATCTTGTGTGCAATGAAGTTGGCTTGTTTTATGCAACTAAAGGCAATGAATACACCTTGAGCCTCAACATAACAAACCAGCAATGCGTGGTTTCATTGCTGGAAAAAACTCCCAGTGGCAGGCAAAACAAAATAAACACCTACCCTGCATATACTTCAGCAGTTGGTGGCGCCAAAGTATGCATCAACAAGGACTCGCTCTATTAGCCAGAGGGCTATGGGTGTTGTTACGAGTGCGGCTTATGCCAAGATGGTCGGCGACTGGAAGAAACAAAACCATTCCGATGCAGACCCTAATAATTTGAAAGTTTCGCCAGACAACTTAGCTCAATAAACGCCATGCCATTGCGCCACTGCCCATCTCGGATATACAAATACTTCGGCCCACAGAAAGATTGCATAGAGTCCTTAACACAGGGACTTCTTCGTTATACGCCGCTAGGTGCGTTCAATGATCCCTTCGAGGGACGCCCAAACATAATTGGCCTGACCAACGATGAGGAAGAAAAAAGGAAGTTCAAAGAAAAATTCGAACAAGAAGAATTCGACGAGGCACTAGAAAAAATATTGCAAGGGGTCGCCGAAGAAAATTACATGCGTATCTCAGAAGAAGAGAGGCGAACGGTAACGATTGATGATTTTTTGGCTGCCATACGTTCTGAAATAAAACAGAAGAAAGGTTCCCTCTATCAGGAAATTTCCACAAGCATGCCAGGGATAATTAAGATCTTGAGTCAAAGAATAGATGCGCATATTGGCGCATGTTCATTCTCTGAAGTTCCAGATAGCTTGCTCATGTGGGCGCATTATGGAGCTTGGCACAAAGGGTTTGTCGTTGAATTCGATGCGCATCATCCATATTTTCATGAGAGTAGATCTCAAGAGGACGAGCTAAGACACCTGCGACGAGTACTATATCGCAGCTCAAGGACCAGCACCCTCTTATCAGAACTTAGCGTGCCCGAATTATTCTTAGTCAAAAGTGAGCACTGGGGCTATGAACGCGAGTGGAGAGTTCTTCGCGGTTTTGAAGACTCGTCTCAAGTCATACCACGGCCTGATTATCCAATTCATCTCTTTGCATTCCCCCACGAAGCGGTTACATCAGTAATTCTTGGAGCGCGAATTCAGACCGACACCGAGGAGCATGTTCGTCGCTTCTTGCAGATTGCATCTCGGAGTGGCAATGCAAATCTAAAGCGTGTGTTTCCAGATGAGTCTAAATTTGTACTTCATATCAAAGAAGAGACCGCTTAGAATTAAAGGGGGCGGGTTCGCAATACTTTATTACGCCGCAATCGGCATCATCTGTTCCAATTGATCCTTGATCGCGCTGCGTGCCTCGCGCAGTTCGTATTCGTCCTGCAAACCCATCCAGAATTGCACTGAGGTTCCAAATACTTTGGCAAGGCGCAATGCGGTATCCGCCGTAATGCCGCGCTTGCCCAGCACGATCTCGTTGATGCGACGCGGTGGCACGCCGATCGAGTTGGCTAGTCTGGTTTGGCTGATCTCCATCGGGAGCAGAAACTCTTCGAGGAGGATTTCGCCGGGGTGTATGTTCTTTAATTTGCTCATGCCCATCTCCTTAATGGTAGTCAACGATCTCGACGGCATCGGGACCGTTGTTCGACCACACAAAGCAGATTCGCCATTGGTCGTTGATGCGTATACTGTGCTGCCCTTTTCGATCATCTTTGAGTGCTTCGAGCCGATTGGCTGGCGGTATCTTCAGATCAGTCAGCGTCTGCGCCTTGTCCAGCATGAAGAGTTTGCGCAAGGCGATCTGCTGAATGTCACGAGGCAGCTTGCGCGACACTTCGCCGCGCCAGATTTTCTCCGTTTCCCTGGATGCGAATCCGATGATCATGCGCCAGCATAACGCATGCCGTTATGGGGTGCAAGCAGCCAGTATGCGGCGCTTAACGCGAAACAGGCTGTCGGTAAAACAGCGCCAGTTGCTGGTGAACTTCGGGATAGCAGTTCTTCAGTATTTCCGGTGCAGTAAAGAAATACTCGGTCACTACTGCGAAGAACTCGGCCGGGTTGGTGGCGGCATAGGGATTAATGCAGGGCGGTTTTCCTGCGGCCACTTGCAGGCACAGTGCATCGTAGGCGGCACTGAAGGCTGCGGCCCATCTTTTGCGGCTCATGCCGCGACGCAATGGCGGCAAGCCGTTCGCTGTGCCACTGAGGCCATCCAGCTTGTGGGCGAACTCGTGCAGCACGACATTGCTGCCGGTGTGACGATAGCTGTCCCGCTCCACGTCATTCCAGGACAAGATCACCGGGCCGCGCAGCCATGCTTCGCCACTGAGCACGCTGGCATCGCTATGCACGAGCCCGATCTCATCCGTCTGCTCGCGCTGGACGCGGAAGGCGCCGGGATAGAGGATGACCTCGACCCAGTTGTCGAAGTAATCGGTGTCGAGATTCAGGATCAACAGGCAGGCCTGGGCGGCCACGGTGACGCGCATCGGCAATGTAACTTCCAGGCCGTGCACGCCGTTGATCGCCCTGGTGTGCAGAAACCACGTGGTCAGTTCGCGCAGATGCGCCCGCTGCACTGCATCCAGCCCCTGCAACACCACGAGTTGCCGCGTT
>JBGPPE010000134.1:0-6897 GCA_041488395.1 Gallionellaceae bacterium | reverse complement strand
ATGCCAATAATCGGTTCCATTTGTGATGCCCAGCATTATTTAAATAATCTAATTTATTGAAGCAATCCAATTCCAGCAGGTAAAATGCGCCTTTAATGGATTGTTTGTCGCTTTACTGGTTTTGGCTTAATACACTTTTATAAACACCATGCAAAATATCCAGAAACCTGATGTCTCTAGTACCGCGGATTTGCAACGTGAAGTTGCTGAATTGATGATCGAATGTCTCAACCTCGAGGTCACGGCAGATCAAATCACCCCTGACACTCCGTTGTATGGCAATGGCTTGGGCCTGGACTCGATTGATGTGCTGGAAGTCGCATTGATGGTCTCCAAGCGTTATGGTCTGCAACTGCGTTCCGACAGCGCAGGCAATCGGCACATTTTCAGCTCGCTGCGTAGCCTCTCCGACCATATCGCCGCACAGAGAACCCGCTAATGGCACACCATGCGGTGCTGGCGTTCAGGAACACCTCGGCGCTTCCAGGCTAGTCCTTACAGCCTTAATCATGTCTTCACTACCACTCGTATCACACGTCTCCCCGGACAGCATCATCGCCTGGCGCGCCGATGGCGCCGTCACGCTGCGCCAATTCCTGGCCGAGGTCAGGCAGCTTACCGCCCTGTTTCCCGCAGGGGGGCACCTGCTCAACTTGTGCAGAGATCGTTACCGTTTCAGCGTGGGTTTGGCAGCCGCCATGGTGGCCGGCAAAGTCAGCCTGCTGCCGCCTGCCGACACACCGGAAGCGGTGCGCCAGATCAAGATTTTTGCGCCGGATGTGTTTTGTTTGACCGATAGCGACCTATGTAAAGTGGATCTGCCCCAACTGCTATACCCGGTCATGGGCGTTAGTCAAGCGGACGCATTTGCCATTCCGCAAATTGACAGCAAGCAGCGCATCGCGGTGCTGTTTACTTCAGGCTCGACCGGTGCCCCGCAACCGCATCCCAAAACCTGGGGTGCACTGGTCAGCGGTGTACAGGCCGAGGCAACGCGTCTGGGGCTACTGCGCAACGCACCTTGCACCCTGATTGGCACCGTTCCGCCGCAACACATGTACGGGTTTGAAGCCACGGTACTGATGGCATGGCACAGCGGCAATGCTCTCAGTCATGCGCAGCCGTTTTATCCGGCCGACATTTGCCAGGCACTGGCGGCTGTGCCCACGCCACGAGTGTTGGTGTCATCGCCCGTGCATCTACGCGCCTTGCTGGATGCGGGGCTGGCGCTGCCAGAAATCACACAGGTGCTATCCGCCACGGCACCGCTGTCTGCCCAACTCGCGCAGGACATTGAGGCACGTTGCAATGCTCCGCTAATGGAAATCTATGGCAGTACCGAAACCGGCATGATTGCCACCCGCCGCACCACCCAAACCGCAGAATGGCAACTGCTTCCCGGGATAAAATTGGTCGTGGAGGGTGATTGCGTGCGCGCTTATGGCAGTCACATCGAGACAGTGTTCGCCATGAGTGACATGATTGAACCGATTACCGACGAGCATTTTTTACTGCACGGACGCATGGCCGATCTAGTCAATATCGCGGGCAAACGGCATTCGCTGACAAGCCTCAATCACCTGCTTAATTCCATTCCTGGCGTAGTAGACGGCGCTTTTTATATGCCTGATGAAACCAGTCCTGACCATGTCACACGGCTTGCGGCGTGCGTGGTGGCTCCAGGAATGGAGGCATCGCACCTGCTGGCGGCGCTACGTGAACGTATTGACCCGGTTTTCCTGCCGCGCCCGCTGCTGTTTGTGGATGCGCTGCCACGCAACTGCACAGGAAAACTGCCGCGCGCCGCGCTGCAAGCGCTGTTTCAGACACACAGCCCGCGGAAATCCGCATGAATAACGCCACGCACTGGATTGTTCCGCTGGATCATCCCGCTTTTGCCGGACATTTTCCCGGCACCCCGATTCTCCCCGGTGTGGTGCTGCTGGACACCGTGCTACACGCCATCGCCGCTGCCACTGGAATCACGCTGGAAATCTGCGAAATCAGCACGGTCAAGTTTCTGAGCCCGGCAAATCCGGGCGATGAGTTAGTGATCCAGTACGTAATCTCGACCAGCGGCACGATACGTTTCGACATCGTGGCGGGTATGCGCAAAATTGCCAGCGGCAGTATCGTGCCAGGATCGCCTGTATGACATCGCGCCCGGGAGCCGGCGAAGCCGCCTGGGCGCATACCCCCGAGCGCAGCAACATGCTCATGCTGCGCGTCATGACATGGATATCACTGCGTCTAGGGCGACGCGCAGGGCGCATCGTGCTGCACCTGATCGCCAGTTATTTTCTGTTGTTTGCACCGGCCAGTCGTCGTGCTTCAAGCAATTATCTCAGGCGGGCGTTGGGTCGTCCTCCCCACTGGCGCGATCTGCACCGGCATTTTTTCACCTTTGCCGCCACCGTTCATGACCGTATCTATCTGGTCAACCGCCGCTTCGATATGTTTGATTTTGAAGTACACGGCGAGGATACGCTGCGCCACCTGCTTGCCGGCGGCAAAGGCTTGTTCCTGATGGGCGCGCACCTGGGCAGCTTTGAAGTGATCCGCGCGCTTGGCCGGAGAGACACGGATTTGCGCATCGCCATGGTCATGCACCAGGATAACGCACAAAAAATCAACGCCATGCTGGTTACCATTAATCCGGAAGCCGTGCAGGACATCATTGGCCTGGGTCGCATAGATTCCATGCTCAAGGTACGTGAGCATCTGGAAGAAGGCGGCGTCATCGGCATGTTGGCCGATCGCACCCTGGGCAACGACACCCTGTACCCTGTGCAAATCCTCGGCACTGACGCGAACTTGCCCAGCGGGCCGTTCCGCATGGCCGCATTGCTGCGGCGTCCCGTGGTATTCATGACCGGGCTGTATCTGGGCGGCAACCGCTATGCCATCCATTTCGATCCTCTGGCGGATTTTTCTACCGTTGCGCCCGGTCAACGCGATGCCGCTCTGGAAGTGGCCATCACTCGTTATGCCGCGCTGCTGGACCATTACTGCCGTAAGGCGCCATACAACTGGTTTAATTTTTTCGATTTCTGGCAGTCCGAACCCGCTACAACGCCTCCCAAATCATGATGACACTACTTCCCTCTCCGGTCTTTTCGCTGCGCGTCATGCGGCACCTGTTCGTTGCGCAGACGCTGATGCTGGTACCTGTCATCAGTCACGCCACCGAGTGGGATATTGACCAGCTCATGCGTGGCCTGGCGCAGGCCCACACCGACCATGCCAGCTTTGTCGAGAAAAAATCCATCGCCATGCTCGACAAACCGGTGGAATCTTCCGGGGAGCTGTTCTACACCGCACCTAACCATCTGGAAAAGCGCACTCTCAAACCCAAACCCGAATCCATGATCTTGGATCACGACACCCTGGTGATCGAGCGTGGTCGCCAAAAACATCGCCTGCCATTGCAGGATTACCCGGAACTGGCGGCTTTCATCGACAGCATTCGCGGCACCCTGGCGGGTGACCGCAAGGCGCTGGAACGTAATTACCGGCTGAGTCTGGATGGCACAGTCGAGCACTGGACACTGCAACTACTGCCGGTGGATGAAAAAATGCAGGCCGTGGTAAAGCGCATCCGTATTGCGGGGATGCGCGACGCGGTGCGCAGCGTCGAAATCACCCAGGCCGATGGTGACAGCTCGCTTATGCTTATCGAAAAGTTGGCCACACCGTGAGGCCAGCCCCGGCGCGGCGTGGCCGGGCATCGATAGCCCTGTGGTTGGTGTTTATCCTCGTCTGCGGCATCATCATCAGCCGCAGCCAGTTCACCACCGATTTATCGGCATTTTTGCCGCGTAGTCCCACGCCCGAGCAGCAGCTGCTGCTGGAGCAGATACGTGACGGTTTGGCCTCACGCCTGATTCTGGTGGGCATTGAAGGCGCCGATGCGCCCACCCGCGCCAGGCTTTCCAAACAAATCGCCCAGCGCCTGCGCGCTGATGCTGCTTTTGTCAGCGTCAATAATGGCGAGCCCGTCAGCGCCGAGCGCGACCGTGCTTTTCTGTTCAATCATCGCTACCTGCTGAGCCCTGCGGTGACGCCCCCACGCTTCAGCATAGGCGGCCTGCATGCCGCCTTGAGCGACAGCATTGACCTGCTCGCCTCGCCTGCCGGACTGTTGGTCAAGTCGCTGCTACCACGCGACGCGACCGGTGAAATGGTGCAATTACTCAACCAGTTCAACAGCGGCACCCGCCCGCAGATGGTGGATGGCGCATGGGCATCACGCGACGGCGCGCGCGCCTTGATGCTGATGCAAACACGCGCTTCGGGTGCCGATACCGACGCCCAGCAAGACGCCATGGCCGCCATCCGCCAAGCATTTGATACGGCGCCCAGCACAATCCCTTCCGCCAGATTGGTGATGACCGGTCCCGGTGTGTTTTCAGTGACTTCACGCGACATTATAAAAAGTCAGGTCAGCCGCCTGTTCATCATCAGCGTCGTGCTCATCGCTATGCTGTTATTGCTGGTTTATCGTTCCTTCACGGCACTGGCATTGGGTTTTTTGCCCGTTATCAGCGGCGCGCTGGCAGGCATCGCGGCAGTCAGTGTAGGCTTCGGGGCGGTACATGGCATCACCCTGGGATTTGGCACCGCACTGATCGGCGAGGCGGTGGATTATTCAATCTACCTGTTCGTGCAATCAGAACAGGGCGATTCGGACCAGCAGAACTGGATCAAGCGCTTCTGGCCCACCATCCGTCTCGGCGTATTGACCTCGATATTCGGCTTTGCTGCGCTGCTGCTGTCCGGCTTTCCTGGTCTGGCGCAACTCGGCCTGTATTCGATTACCGGTCTGGCAGCCGCCGCCACGGTGACCCGCTTCGTCTTGCCGCATCTGCAGCCGCCGAACTTTCGCATTCATGATGTATCGGCTATCGGCCGCGTGCTATCCCGTCTGGTACAGCGCGCCGCGGCACTGCGCTGGGCGGCCG
Organism: Gallionellaceae bacterium; assembly: GCA_041488395.1. Lineage (GTDB taxonomy): Bacteria > Pseudomonadota > Gammaproteobacteria > Burkholderiales > Gallionellaceae > 39-52-133. Next base: position 1,936 of record JBGPPE010000134.1, on the reverse strand, counting down.
CGATACTGTTGCTGATGGCCTGCGTCGTCCTCGTCCAGCACCGCGCCAATTTGTGGAATGACAAGATATCCTCATTGAGCCCGGTATCGCAGGCCGATGTGGCGTTGGATGCCAGCCTGCGCGCCAACATGGGTGTGTCTGATGCGCGTTATCTGGTGGTGATATCCGGCGCGAGCCGGGAAACCGTTTTACGTACTTCCGAACAAGTTTCCACGATACTGCAAACGCAAGTCGATCAAGGCGAACTCGCCGGATTTGAAAGTCCCAGCCGTTATCTTCCCAGCACAGCGACGCAGCGCGCCCGCCAGGCCAGCTTGCCCTCGCCCGCCGTGTTGGAAACGCGGCTGGCGCAAGCTGTTCACGGGTTACCGGTGCGCGCACAACTGTTTACGCCGTTTCTTGCCGATATCGCCGCCGCTCGCAGCCAGCCCTTGTTGCAATCATCCGATCTTGAACAGACCTCAATGGCCATGGCGGTTGATGCGCTGCTCATCCAGCATGAACACCACTGGCGTACCCTATTGCCGCTTACCGCACCGAAGGATGTCGACATCAACGCAAGCCGAATACGCGCTGCGTTGAGCGCCGCGGGTTTGCCCAATGTTCTGTTGGTGGATATGAAAGCCGAGTTCGATCGCCTGTATTCCGGCTACTTGCATGAAGCCATCCTGTTGTCGCTAGGCGGGCTGGTTGCCATTATCGGATTGCTGCTGGTGGTTTTCCGCTCGCCCATGCGTGTGGTACGAATCATCGCGCCGCTGGCGGCCGCGGTCATCACCGTCACGGGGGGATTGGCCTTGTTTGGCCAGCAACTGATTATTCTGCATCTGGTGGGCTTGCTGCTGGTGGTCGCCGTGGGCTCCAATTACGCCCTGTTTTTTGATCGAGCAGATCACCCTCACCGCCCGGGAGAGGAGACAATGGCTGACCCCAAAACAATAAGCCACACCATCTCACCCCGCACTCTGGCCTCGATGCTGTTTGCCAGCCTCACTACGGTCGCCGGTTTTGGCCTGCTTGCGTTTTCCAACGTGTCGATATTGCAGGCCATGGGCGTCACCGTGGCACCGGGCGTCATCCTGGCGCTAATGTACTCCGCGATTTTCGCTCGGCAATCCAAGGCGTAATATACGCTGGCGACCCACGCTGTTGATTCGCACGTCCATCGTGCATTGGGATGCGCGCATGAAGACCGCTTGACCTGACTGCATGTAAATTGCTCTATGAAAACTTGACCACACCATGTTTGCGACACACGAGCAGTACCTCATCGACGTTCTCGGTGTCTATCAGACCGGGGGCGAGCGCGAGCTTTTTCTGAAAGCGCACGCCCAGAGGCATGAAGACTCGGTTGTACCACCACATCGCCTGCTCGCGGCGATGGGTGAGAAACCACATGCCGACATCGACCAGCCGCGACGATTTAGGTTGCATTCCGTAGACGGCGCTCTGCTCCACGGAAAATCCGTGCTCGGCGAGCTTGGCAAGCAGCCGCCGCGGCTCATAGCGGCGACGGTGCCCAACGAAATCGTCAAACATCGTCCAGCGCCCGGGATGCAACGGCACGGAGAGCAACAACGACGCATGGGGGGTGGCCACGCGGGACAGCTCGGACAGGATTGCATCTTCGTCGTCGACATGCTCGACGATGTCGAAGGCACAGACGAGCTCGAATGCACGATCCGGAAATGGCAGCGCAGATACCAGCGCGACGACGGCGTTTGCTCCGCGGGCGCGCAATTTCGCCACGGCGGGCGGACTGAAATCCACGAAATGCGTCTCATCGAGCGGAAGCCGCGGTCGCAAGCCCGGTGCGACTTCGAGCCGCGGCTGCGAGCGCGAGACCAGGGAACACACGAGCGGCCAGGTGTTGAAGCGCTGCGGCTCGACGAGGCGCGCGTCTGTCCACAGAGGATCGTAGAACTGGCGATTCACT
>JBGPPE010000133.1:0-6911 GCA_041488395.1 Gallionellaceae bacterium | reverse complement strand
TGGCAGTGCTGGCCAACAATGAAACCGAATATCTGCCCATCCTCGCCGGCTTTATCTCTTCCGCCGCGCAAGCCATCGATGCCGGCACCATTGTTGTGGAGCTCAACGCACAGGACCTGGCACGCCTGAACAAACGCTGGGAAAGCTTCAGTCAAGACCTGGCCCCCGGAAAAAAACTGCAGCTTTCGCAGCAGCCGCTGCACAGCGTCGGCGGCGCACTGCTGCACGATAGCGACAATCGCATCCGCGTGAACCAGACCTTCGAGGGACGCAAACAGCGCATGAGCGAAATGCTGATACAGGCAGTGATGGAACGGCTCTTCTCAGGCGCCCCGGCCGGAGTAATCAGGCATGGGTGAAATCCTCGAGATCAACGGCCCCATCGTGCGCGTGCGCCTGCCCGAGGTGCTCACCGGCGAACAGGTACAGGTTGGACATCTCAAGCTCACCGGCGAAGTGATCGGCCGCGAAGGCGACGAGGCCATCGTGCAGGTGTATGAAACCACCGACGGCCTGCGCCCGGGCGAGCCGGTAGCGGCGCTCGGCCACCCGCTTTCGGTCGAGCTCGGCCCCGGCCTGCTCGGCCAGATCTTCGACGGTGTGCAGCGCCCGCTGCGCACCCTGTATGAAATCAGCGGCGACCACATGGCGCGCGGCATCAGCGTCGACAGCCTCAACCGCGAAAAACTGTGGCCCTTCGTGCCCAACGCCGCGCTCGGCAACGGCAGCAGCATCGCCGCCGGCAGTGTGCTGGGCAGCGTGCAGGAAACCGCGCATATTACCCATCACATCCTGGTGCCGCCCGATATCAGCGGCACCCTGCTCGAGCTTGCCCCTGCCGGCGACTACACCCTGGAGCAGCCGATTGCGCACATTCAGGATGGTCACGGCCACACCCACAAGCTCAAGCTCTACCACCGCTGGCCGGTGCGCACGCCGCGCCCCTATCGCCGCCGCGACCATGCCAGTGCGCCGCTGATCACCGGGCAGCGCGTGCTCGATACCTTCTTCCCGCTGCTCAAGGGCGGCAAGGCCGCCGTGCCCGGCCCCTTCGGCGCGGGCAAGACCGTGGTGCAGCACCAGATCGCGCGCTGGTCGAATGCGCAGATCGTGGTGTTTGTCGGCTGCGGCGAACGCGGCAACGAGCTGGTGGACATCCTGGAAAGCTTCCCCAAGATCACCGACCCGCACACCGGACACTCCATCATGGAACGCACCGTGCTGGTGGCCAACACCTCCAACATGCCGGTGGTGGCACGCGAGGCTTCCATCTATGTCGGCGTGACGCTGGCCGAATATTTCCGCGACCAGGGCTATGACGTGGTGATGGTGGCCGACTCCAGCAGCCGCTGGGCCGAAGCGCTGCGCGAAGTATCCGGCCGCCTCGGCCAGATGCCGGTGGAAGAAGGTTACCCGGCTTACCTCGGCTCGCGCCTGGCGGCCTTTTACGAACGCGCCGGCCGCGTCGAAACCTATGCCGGCAAGCTCGGCTCGGTCACCCTGATCGGTGCGGTGTCGCCGCCCGGCGGCGATTTCTCCGAGCCGGTGACCAGCCACACCAAGGAAATCGTGCAGACCTTCTGGGCGCTGTCCAAGGAGCTGGCCGATGCGCGCCACTACCCATCAGTGGACTGGACGGAAAGCTTCTCCGGCTATGTGAACACCGCCGCCAGCTGGTGGGCAGAAAATATCGACCCGCAGTGGCAAGGACTGCGCGCCATCGCACTGGGCCTGCTTAACCAGGCCGAAGAGCTGGCGCGCATTGTCAACCTGGTGGGGCCGGAAGCGCTGTCGCCGCTGCAGCGCTGGGCGCTGGAAAGCGCCGGTCTGATCCGCGAAGGCATATTGCAGCAAAGCGCGCTGGACGAAGTGGACAGCTACTGCTCGCCGGAAAAACAGTTCGCCCTGCTGCAGCTGCTGCTCTCCATCCACGAGCAGGGCAACCGCCTGCTCGAACTGGGCGTGCCGGTACAGCGCCTGCTCGCGCTGCCGCTGCTGGGGCGTGCGCGCCGCTACAAGACGGCACATGCCAACGACGACCTGGCCCGCCTCAAGGCCAACTCGCTGGAGATACAGGTGGCCTTTGATGCGCTGCGCACGGAATACACCCGCCCTGGGAGCACCAAAAAATGAACAGCTATTGCCCACTGGCAAAAAAATTATTTGCAGGAGCACGCCCTGCGTGCGATTCGCGGCCAGAGGCCGCTCCTACAATTACATCCAGGCAACCACAGGATAGCCCCAGATGAAAGAACGCGAATACCGCCTCGCCTCGGCCGCACGCGGCGGCCTGCTGTTCATGCAGAACGTGCCCGGTGTCGCGCTGGGCGACCGCGTGCAGGTGCACGACCATGCCGGGCGCATCCGCAACGGCCAGGTCATCCGCAGCTCCAACGAGAGCGTGCTGATCCAGGTGTTTGAAGGCACCGAGCACCTCGACCTGGAGCGCACCTGGGTGCGCTTTCTGGAGCAGCCGTTTGAACTGGCGCTGTCGCCCGAGATACTCGGCCGCATCTTCAACGGCGTCGGCCTGCCGCTGGACGACCGCCCGCCACTGATCTCCAACCTGCGCCGCAACGTCAACGGTGCGCCGGTCAACCCGGCGGCACGCGCCTATCCGCGCGAGTTTGTGCAGACCGGCATTTCCGCCATCGACGGGTTGGACGCGCTGGTGCGCGGGCAGAAGCTGCCGATTTTTTCCGGCTCCGGCCTGCCGCACAACCGCCTCGCCGCGCAGATCGTGCGCCAGGCCAAGCTGCCCAACGAGGAAGGCGGCTTTGCCGTGGTGTTTGCCGCGATGGGGGTGTCGCACACCGATGCGCGCATGTTCCAGGAAGATTTTGAATCCAGCGGCGTGCTGTCCAAGGTGGTGATGTTCCTCAACCTCGCCGACGATCCTGCCATCGAGCGCCTGATCCTGCCGCGCGCAGCACTCACCGCCGCCGAGTATCTGGCGTTTGATCTCGACCTGCACGTGCTGGTGATCATGACCGACATGACCCACTATGCCGAAGCCCTGCGCGAAGTGGCCACCGCCAAGGGCGACGTGCCCTCGCGCAAGGGCTACCCCGGCTATCTGTATTCCGACCTGGCCGAGCTGTATGAACGCGCCGGGCGCATCAAGGAAAGGCACGGCTCGATCACCATGATCCCGGTAGTGAGTATGCCTTCCGACGACATCACCCACCCCATCCCCGACCTCACCGGCTACATCACCGAGGGCCAGATCGTGCTGTCGCGCGAGCTGCACAACCAGGGCGTGTACCCGCCGGTGGCGGTGCCGCCTTCACTGTCGCGCCTGATGAAAGACGGCGTCGGCAAGGAATTCACGCGCGAAGACCACCAGCGCGTGGCCAACCAGCTGTATGCCTCGTATGCGCGCGCGCTGGAAGTGCGCAACCTCGCCTCGATTATCGGCGCGGAAGAGCTGAGCGAAGCGGACCGCGCCTTCCTCAAGTTTGCCGAAAGCTTCGAGCGCAATTTTGTCGGACAGGGAGAAAGCGAAGAGCGCAGCGTCTTCGACACGCTGGACCTGGCCTGGCGCCAGCTCTCGCTGCTGCCGCGCAATGCACTGGCGCGCGTCAGCGAAGAAGACCTCGACAAATACCACACCCCGATGTCGCAGCAGCCATGATCCTCGCAAATACAATCCCGGTGGGTTTTTCGAAATGAAACGGCTCAAAGTCCCTCCCACCAAAAGTGCCCTGCTCGGCCTCAAGCGCCAGGCCGGCTTTTTGCGGCAGGGGCACGACATGCTGGAACGCAAGCGCGAGCTGCTGACGCGCCTGGTGTATGAACGGCTGGCGCAATACCGCAGCATGCGCGGCGAAGCACGGCAATCGCTGCAGGATGCCTATCGCTGGCTGGGCATTGCCCACATGCGCATGGGCTCGCAGATGCTGCGCCAGTCCGCGCTGGGCCTCAAGCCGGCGATCAGCGTGCAGATCCTGCCGCGCTCCAGCATCGGGGTGGAATATCCTTCGGTAACGGCCGAGCGCCTGCCCCTGCAACCGGTGGGCCTGATGTGGACCGATGCCAGCTTCGACGAAGCGCGCACCCGCCTCGCCCAACTGGCCGTGCTGCTGGCGCAGCTGGGCGAAGCCGAAAGCGCGCTGTGGCGCCTGCTGGCCGAACAGCGCAAGACGCAGAAACGGGTGAATGCGCTCAAGTACAACATCATCCCCGCCTACGACCGCACCATCCACCACATCGAATCAACGCTGGAAGAAGAAGAGCGCAACACGCTGTTTCAGATGAAGGTGCTGCATGAGCGGGCGCAGGGCTAAACTCGCAGCAAGCATGTAGGTTGGGTTAGGCGCGTTTTTGCGCCGTAACCCAACAAACTTCAACCTACACTGCACGCGCAAATAAAAAAGCTACTTGAACAAATCAAGTAGCTTCTCAGTTGGTTACATTTTGTAACCAACCACCTGCATTTATTACCTAGTATTCCGCTTCAGTAACCTTAGGCAGACCTTCCGCATCCCAGCGCGTAAAGCCGCCAGCCATATTGAGCACATTCTTGAAGCCCATCATCTGCAGCACGGCTGCAGCCATGGCGGAACGGCCGCTGGTGGCACAGTAGACAACGATCTGCTGCTCACGCGCGCCGGACAGGGGTGGGTAGTGCTTGGGGTAGCTGGTATCGGCAGCCGCTTCGATGATGCCGCGCGGCACCAGATGTGCTGTGGCAATATGGCCATGTTCGAACTCGGCTGCTTCGCGCACGTCGATCAGCACAAAGTTTTCCTTGGCATCCAGCTTGGACTTGAGTTCCTGCGGCGAAATCTCGGTAATGCAGGACTTGGCGGCGCGCACGAAGTCCATCAGGCCGACGGGTTGTTCTGGTTTGAAGGTGTTATACATTTTGGGTTTTATCCTTGATTAAAGTGGGGGAATGTGAAATTCGAGGGGATGAATTATAGGGGATGCCGGCGTCGCTAGCGCACCTTTCTCCGCATACCCGCTGACATGCAATGGGTATGCGGCCGGAACTTTGCCCGGCGGCAATCTGTCTGCTGTAGGTGCATCCCAATTCCGCCGAGGAGAGCGAAGTGAACAAGTTTATTGCAGTGCTGGCGCTGGTCTTGCTGGCCGCCTGCCAAAGCACGCCCAGGCTGGAAGAAGACACGCGCTACGTGAAGCTGGCACAGGTGGTGGACGTGCATGAATTCACCGATGCAGAGCGCAAGCAGGCAGAAGCCAGCCGCCCCCACGGCAGCGTGAGCGTTGGACTCGGCATTGGTATCGGCAGCGGCGACTTTAGCGGCGGCATGCTGGGCATCGGCGGCCTGCTGGATAACCGCCACGACAGCCGCGATGAAGCGCCGCAGGTCGCCCGCGGCGCCAACCGTTACACCGTGCAGCCGCTGGGCAGCAAGGAACGCATCGAAGTAATGAGCTACGGGCGCTACCAGGTGGGTGATTGCGTGAAAGTGCTGGCGGGCCACCCCAGCGAGTATCCGCGCTTCTTTGAGCTGAAGGCGGGCGAGCGCTGCGAATAGCGTCACCATTCAGGAGAGGGCGGTGCTCCTCCCTTTAATCTGTAGGAGCGGGCCAGTGTCAACTCCACAAGGGCTTTAGCCCTTAGTGGATTGCCTGACTTTGTTATGCCCGCGATATTTTTTCATTCGCGGGCATGGCCCGCTCCTACAGGTGCTCAAGATCACCCGTGCACATTTACTTTAACAGCGGGTGATCCTTGGGCAGTTGCTTCGCATACCAGAGGGACAGCTTGTGGCGCAGGGATTTTTCGGCGACCTGCTCTTCCGGCAGGGGTTGCATGACCTTATCGTGCACCAGCAGGCGGTAGATGTATAACAACTTCTCGCTGGCCGAATCGGTCGGCTCAAACTCCACCACTCCCCGTCCCTCTGCGTATTTCACCCCTGCGAGCAACGCCTCCTTGAACAAGGCGGTTTCATTTTTCAGCTTGTGCATGGCGACCTCCCTCAACAATTGACAGGCTGCAACATCAAAGCAAAGTGTACTCCCCGAGCGGCATGAAACAAAACACAAAACGCCCATCATCAAAATCCATCGCCAGCGCCCCGCCGTAATTCAGCCCGTAGTCCCAGTACCCCTTGATGGGACCGCTGGCATGCTCCGGCGACTCCAGGTCGCGTTCGCGGTCATACCAGGACAGCAGCATGTTGTCGCCGAGCAACTCATCCGCGCCAGCTGTGAGGCACGCTTGATGGCAGCGTCGAAGTCGATGGGGTTACGGGGGAAGTGATGCGATATATTTTCATCAGTGCACCTCATGAGGCATTGATTGTGTAACGCCAATTTACTCCCTTCGCCCCGAGCCCGCTGATCCCGTTCGTCCTGAGCCTGTCGAAGGAACGGACGGCGCGCAGCACAGGGATGTCGGCGGGCTCACACACCGAGGGACATCAAGAACCTCTGCGAGACCACGAACGGTGGCTGTATTCACTGCACCCGCTGCAGCCGGAACAGCCCTTCACTATCGCTGTCGCTGCTGAAATACAGCGCGCCGTCCGGCCCGAACGCCACGCCCGCCGGGCGCGCCCAGCGCTTGCCATCGGGCAGCTGAAAGCCGCTGACCAGATCATCCACGCGCTTTGCCTGCCCATCCTGAAAGCGCACCGCCACCAGCTTGGGCACGCGGCGCGTGGCGTTGCTGCCGGTGAAGCCGCCGCCGGGTTTGGTGGCCCAGGAGCCGTGCAGCGCCACCACCGCATCAAACTCCAGCCGCGCATCCAGCGCGCCCTTGGGCACAAAGGCCACGCCCAGCGGCGCATTGCGCGCCGGAAAGGTCGCCACCGGCAGCGTCACCTCAGCCAGCGGCCGGGGTGGCGCGCTCGCCACGCATTCATCGGGCTGCAGCTGTTTGCCGTCGAACTGAAACCACGGCATGCCGTGAAAAGAACCGGCGGTGAGCCTGCTGA
>JBGPPE010000132.1:0-6927 GCA_041488395.1 Gallionellaceae bacterium | reverse complement strand
CGGATACACGATCATCGACGGTTGCCAAGAACAATGCACAATTGAATTTTTCCATTGCCACCTGCTTCCAGCGTTCACGAAGAGTAGTTTTTGCCGAGAGTACCATCGCTTCTTCGAACTTCCTTTTCTCCGACTTAAGAACCACGAGGCCAGGCAGTACAAAATCTGGACGGCGCCCTCCCGTTACAGCTTGCTCCTCAAATGAAATCCGGCCATCGCGAAGAAGCCTTGATATGTGCTGTTCAAAAGAGCGTCCCGCACGTGATTTACGCTGCTGGCTTGCGCTCAGAAATGTTGCATCCAAATCTGAAAATCCACGTACGACGGAAGAGACAATATCTGCTCATCCACTAACAATGATTCAAGTTTAGTCTACGTCGAAATTTGGGGATAGCGAATAATCCCACGTAGTTACGGCTTGGAACGTCTTAAGTAAACTCGACAAAGCGCCAAATAGTGGTAAAGATTTTATTTCATCTTCACTCGCCACTCGTAGTGCTACAAACTCATGCAAGGCATGATCATCACTGTTAGGGCCGCCCGATAATTCCCAAAGTTCTTGGTACAAAGCTGGAATACCGACTTGCTCTGCGACAAAGTATTCATCTGATTCCAAACTGGCTCGTAATGCCGCGATGTCATTTTGCGATGGAACGCCTGAAAGAAGAACTCCTCCCCAAGCCTTATAGTTTGATGCATCACGGTAAAGGTATTCAAAAATGCAACACTCTTTGGGAGCATCACACAGTATCCCCGCCTGCTTTCCAGTGAGTTGCATAGTGGCTACTTCCGGTTATCCACGAAGAGCTCATTCCTGTGCCACGCGATAAACTCGGCCTGTGGCGCAAAACGTTCTGGCTGCTCAATCTTGCGACCATTTAGCGGTAACAAAACATCTATTACGAAAGGTTCGACCTTCCGCTTTAGCTCCTCCGAGACAATGATCTTAAAATCATCGGTGAGCGTTATCAGCCCTTTATCAAAAGCCCGATCATGAATCGCCGAAAGGCACAGACCATTACTTGGATTGAGGCGATTCGCCTTGTCCTTACTCCACGGCACAATATGGCTGGCAATCAACAGGCGCGATTCTGACAGACCGGACATACAGCAACGTCCACGATAACTGCTTAATACTGCGCGGCGAAAAAAATGCTGTTTGATTCTCTGTATTGTTAGGACTTGCCGGGTTTCACCAGTGAAATCTTCTGGCAATAGCTCATCGTTTTCTAGCTCCACGCCCTCCACGACATTTTGATCTAATTGCAGCCTAAGCAGCTGACATTCCACAGCAAGCCTTTCCCAATCCGAGTGAAATTCATCCCATACCTCACGATCCAATGCAGAGGCATTTCCCAAGCCCGCACGTCCCGTGCTCGTAATGGCTGGATCAAGGCTTGCAATATTAAGCATCTTCATGGCGACAGCATCAGATGTGCGACCGAGAATCCTTGCCAATGCAATTATTTCCGGGTTGCGTCCGTGAATTCGCCCGTATGGGAGCTGGCAATACAAGTGGAATGCCAATTTCACTTGCTCTTTTGTCCAAAGCTTTGTGGCCATGATGCCTTTCGGCGTAGGCGTGGTAGCAACCACACCTGCCGATTCCTTATGAGAAATGGAAGAGATCAGGAGTTTAGCAGTTGACTCTATCATTGGCACGACGGCTGTTTGAGAAAACTGCATGTAAGCTCGCGTATCCGACACTGGTATCCTGAACGAGTCCGGAAAGCCCATCAGCCGGGCGCACTCGCGTGGAGTCAGACGTCGCGGATTGGAACCCTCCCCCTGATAAACAAGGATCTCAGAGCCATCCTTGTAGTAACGCGCAGACAGGGTGCGTGTAACGCTATCAGGCGTCACCAGCCCGAAGCCAAAACCATTTCCCTTGGCACGATGCTTTTCTGCATAGCCCTGCAAATACGCCCACAACTTGTCAGTCAGTGTGTACTTGGTATCAACTTGTTGCTTGGCATGATTGAAGAAACGATCACCATCCCATGGCAAATTTGGCTCGCTGCCGTCAGTCTTGTGAAGAATCTCACGTAATGTACGTCTTCCTTTAGGCAATGGCAGGGCATCAAAATCAAAGTTCGTTGGTTCGCGGAAACCAACAATAAGGATCCGCTCGCGGTGTTGCGGAACGAAGTGAGCACCGTCAATCACGCGATAGTAAATGTGATAACCCAGTTCATCAGCGAGCGTACGGCGAATAACATCGAAGGTCCGTCCCTTGTCATGTGAAACGAGGTTTTTGACGTTTTCCAGCAGAAAGGCGCGCGGCTGTTTCTCTGCAATAATTCGCGCAACATCGAAAAACAGGGTGCCCTGTGTTTCACATGCAAAGCCGTGCGCCTTGCCCAAGGCATTTTTTTTACTGACCCCGGCAATTGAAAATGGCTGGCAAGGAAAACCTGCCAGCAAGACATCATGATCCGGGATGTCAGCTGCGGCCATTTGCGTTATGTCCCCATTGATCTGGTGACCACCGGGATAATTGTCTGCATAGGTTTTCTGCGCGTAACTGTCCCATTCGCTGGTGAATACACAGTGCCCGCCCAAACCTTCGAATGCCATGCGAATACCGCCAATACCCGCAAAAAGATCTATAAAGGTGAAGGGAGCACTGCCTGTCTGCGGCAAATCCAAGGGCAAAAGACGTTGTAGACCAAAAGCGTAATGTGCCGGAACGGACTGTTCAACGACCCAGCGACGTACAGTACGGGCATCAACACCCAAATGACGCGCAATTTCTGCTTGCTTATGTGTTTTAAGAACAATTGCGAGGTAATTCGTTGCAGTACTCCGGTCTGGGCCGGTATGGAAGACTGTTGCCATGACGCTCTCCATCTGGGAATAATTGCGGACATTATGACCTTTTTTATCCCTTTTGCAAGTACTACTACCCACTAAATACCAACATAATTTTCAGCGACCAGCGAACCATTTCCAGTTCCCATCGGCCTTTCCCCCGTAAAAAATGTGACGTCTCGCGGCCAGCTGCTCGTCGATTTAATCGGTATGCCTCCAGTTACTCCAGCCACTTGTGCTTTGCCGCAGAGGGAGGCGAAAACCTCTTCCACGCTGCAAAATGCGCCGTTTCCGTTTCCCCCATCCACGCATTGAGCTGATCCAGCTCGGCAACCGGCTGCCCGGAAAACGGCAGGGCGTGCAGATAACCGTCCGCTCCGAATTCCGGTGTCATCGTGGTTGCGCTGTAGTTTCGGCTGCGTTGCGCCAGCCAGATGGCTTCCCAGCTGCGCTGGTGTGATCTTAGTGCTGCGGCATATTCCGGCGCGGCGGGATGCGGCACTTGCGGCCCCTGCGGGTAACCCACGCGCGCGTGGATGTGGTGCGCGTGTTGCGCCACCTGCAGCACGGCGTCCCAGTCGTCATCCAGCAGGCGCTCCATCACCACCACCCAGTGACTGAAATCGCAGGTGAGCTTCAGCTCGGGCAGGCGTTGCAGCAGGGGCAAGGTTGTCCACGGGCAGAACAGCGAGCGGCTGCGGTGCGTTTCGAAGCTGCACACGACATTCAGTCGTGCGGCATATTCCATCGTCTCGCTGAAAAATCTTGTGCTTTGCTCCAGCGTCCACGCATCGCAACCGCCGATGACCGTGACAAAACGCGGCGCCAACAGCTGCCCGAGCAGCAGCTGGCGCTTTGCATCCGCCAGGTGCTCGGCCACCGTGGCATGGCGCCTGGGCACGTAATCCCCGCCGGTGACAATTTCCTGGATGAATTGCAGCTGGCGGTTTTGCAGTGCAGTGGCCAATGCCGCAAGGTAGGCCGGCGGCTTGTTGGCCGAGCCTTCCAGCCCGGCATAGCCGGACAGTGCGGCCTGCTCGGCAGCCTGTGCGATCGGGCCGCCATATCCCCACAGGCTTTTGAACAGTGCCAGCTGCATCACGCCGCCGCTTTACTGGCGAGGTATGCGCGCCATCCTCCAAACTGCGTGATGTCTTCGGCATTGGCAACGGCATACGCTTCGCAGACAAAGCCCTGCACCTTGTCGCCGTTGGCCAGCGTGAGCGTGGCGATGCCCAGCGGTGCGGGTATACCCGCCACAAAGGAACCGAATTCGGCGGCAGGTAATTCCCACACCTCCACCTCGATCGCGGCGCCGCCCTGCGCCACCTTCACCATGCCGGGGCGATAGGGCGGGCCGCCAGGCAAGGCATACAGTTTGTAATCAGGAGAGCTGGTGGTGCTGGCGAGCAGACGTGCGCCGCGAGAGGTGAGCTGACCATTGAGCGGCAGGCCGGAAAGGTGTGCGCCGCACACCGCCACCTTCACCTGGCCGGAAGGCACCACATCCGGAATAGTTGCCGCGGCCTGCTTGCCTTCCCAGCGCTGCGCCAGGTGCAGCAAGGGCACGTCCTGATGCGCCGGCGCAAACACCGTGACGCCGAAGGGCAGGCCGTTCGGGGTGAAGCCGCCGGGCAGCGCCAGCGCGCTGTAATCGAGCAGATTCATGAAGTTGGTGTAGTAGCCCAGCTCGGCATTCAGCCTGAGCGGCTCGGCCTGCATTTCTGCCACGGTAAAGATGGTGCCGGCCGTCGGGGTCAGCACGCAGTCCACGCTTTGCCACACCGCATCGCAGCTGCGCTTCAATTCGCACAACCGGTAGATGCCGGCAAAAGCATCTGCCGCGCTCAGATGCTTGCCCGCGGCAATAATATCGCGCGTCACCGGAAACAGCGCTTGCGGCCTGGTATCGATGAAAGAGCGGATCGCCTGGTAACGCTCCGCCACCCAGGCGCCTTCATACAGCAGCCGCGCCGTTTCCAGAAACGGGGCAAAGTCGATCTCGATCTTGTTGCCGCCCAGCCCTTGCAGTTTTGCCACCGCCTGATCAAACAGGCGCTCGGCCTCGCTGTCGCCGAAGAACTTGAGCTGCGCGCGCTGCGGCACGCCAAAATTAAAACCGGCCGCCCGGCCGAAATCAAAACCATGCGGCTGCATCTTGCGCGAATACGGATCGGCCGCATCAAAGCCGCTGGCGACCGCCAGCACGCGCTGCGCGTCATCCGCGTTCAGCGCAAAGATCGAGACGGAGTCGAGCGAACGGCATGCCGGCACCACGCCGCTGGTCGACAGCAAACCGCAGGTCGGCTTCACTCCCAGCAGATTGTTGAACGCCGCCGGCACCCGCCCGGAGCCAGCCGTGTCGGTGCCCAGGCTGAAACACACCTGCCCCGTGGCCAGCGCCACCGCAGAACCGGAGCTGGAGCCGCCCGAGATGTAGTTGGCATTGTAGGCGTTGCGGCAGGCGCCATAGGGCGAACGCGTGCCGTTGAGGCCGGTGGCAAACTGGTCCAGATTGGTCTTGCCGATCGGAATCGCGCCGGCATCGAGCAGGCGCTGCACCACCGCAGCACTTCTTTCCGGCACGTAGCTGTAGTCGGGACAGCCCGCCGTGGTGGGCACTCCGACCAGGTCGATGTTGTCCTTGATGGCAAACGGAATGCCATACAGCGGTTGTGCCGCCATGCCACGGCTTTCCACGGCATGTGCATATTCCAGCATTTCATGGCGTGTCAGCCGGCGTATCCAGACGTGCCGCGGATCATCCTGGCCCTGCTCGTGAATGGCTTTTACCAGCATGCTGGGGGTCAGTTCACCGGCGGCATAGCGCGCCCGCAGGGTGGCAATATCGCCCAGGGCAAGTGTCATGTTCATCGCCTACTCCCCCGCCATCACCAGCAACATCTGCCCGGCGGAGACGTGACCGCCCTCCTTGCAGAAAATCTGCAGCACCTTGCCGCTGAGCGGCGCCACAACCGCAATTTCCATCTTCATCGACTCCACCACCAGCAGCGACTCGCCCGCCTTTACCTGCTGCCCCTCCTGCACCAGCTGTTTCCACACCGTGCCGGTGACATGCGCACTGACCACCACGGCGCCTTCCGGCAGGTCCAGCTCGCTCTGCGTATCCGCCTCGCTCAGCGCCGACTCGCTCACGTATTCCGCCTGGCCGTTGGCCTTCCAGCGCTCGCGCTCGGCCTCGAACGCCGCCTGCTGGCGGGTCTTGAAGGCGGTGATGCTGGCCTCGTTGTCGTTCAGGTAGGCGTTGTACTGCTTCAGGCTGAAGGTGGTTTCTTCCACGCGCAGATTGAAGCGCCCGGCGATGAAATCCTTGCGCAGCTCCAGCAGCTCGCTTTCGCTCACCGGATAAAAACGGATCTGGTCGAAGAAGCGCAGCAGCCACGGCTTGCCGTCCTTGAAATCGGCGGTCTGCAGGTAGCGGTTCCACATCTGCACCGTGCGCCCGACGAACTGGTAGCCGCCGGGGCCTTCCATGCCGTACACGCACAGATAGGCGCCGCCGATGCCTACCGCATTCTCCGGCGTCCACGTGCGCGCCGGGTTGTACTTGGTGGTCACCAGGCGGTGGCGCGGATCGACCGGTGTTGCCACCGGCGCACCCAGGTAAACGTCGCCCAGCCCCAGCACCATGTAGCTGGCCTCGAACAGGATGCGCTGCACGTCCTCGATGCTGTCCATGCCGTTGATGCGGCGGATGAACTCGATATTGCTCGGGCACCAGGGCGCGTCCTTGCGCACCGACTGCATGTATTTCTCGATCGCCAGTTTGGTGGCGGCGTCATCCCACGACAGCGGCAGATGCACCACGCGCGCGGGCACTTCCATGTCCTCGATCGCGGGCAATTTTTTCTCGGCGCCGATCAGTATCTGTAGCAGCTTTTCGCGCGGCAGGATGCGCGCATCGAAATGCACCTGCAGCGAACGGATTCCCGGGGTCAGGTCGATGATGCCGGGCAGGCGTTGCGCATCGATCTCCCCCTGCACCCACTCCATCAGGGCATGCACGCGCAGGCGCAGGTTGATGTCCAGCATCAGCGGGCCGTATTCGATCAACAGGTTGCGGTCGCCGGACTGGCGGTACACCACCTGCACCTG
>JBGPPE010000131.1:0-7023 GCA_041488395.1 Gallionellaceae bacterium | reverse complement strand
TTATTCTGCAGCGAAGATACCAGGCTGCGTTCGAGTATCGACTCGGCCTGCTTCTGCGTGACACCATAGACGAGATAGCCGGACAATAGCGTGAGCGCAGCCAGAACCAGGCCGCCGATCAGGCTAATTCTCAGATCTTCAATCTTCCGACTCAAACAATTCTCCGGGATTTCTCGTTTACCGCCGCCAGACGACATCTGGACAAATGAGCACATGGCAGCAAACTTATACTTATATTCATGACAAGATGGACAATATTGTCATGCTCCCAAGTTTCACTCTACCATTTTTTAGCCCGCGTAAATACGTACTCTGGGAAAGTCTATTCAGTGCGAATCGACGACCACCTGCATCACGACCAGAATTCGTCACAACGGGAAAACTGTTGCCATCTTCGGTATAGATCAGCCAAATGCTCAGCATAACCATGCTCCAGCCAGCCGCGTATCAATGCGGCCGTTGCCTGCCGCTTGCCTGTGCCGATCTCCTCCAGAAGCCGGCGTGCAATGGCTATATCATTGAGCTGCCCCAGATTGTCCTGAATTTTTGCCAGCGCACTCAGGTAGCACCTGACTTTCTTATCACTGAATAAAGGTGCAAACAGCTCGGCGCTATAGCGCAATTTTTTGCAGGAGATGCGCAAAATATGGAGCTGCCCGGAATCTGCATCTGAGGTGAGCAGCGCAAAGCGTTTGCGCACCTGATTGCTGCGCCGTTTCAATATTTGAGCAGAAAATTGATGCAGCCCCAGCCCTTGCCAGCTGGGTTGCTGCCAATAATCACCGTTCATCCAGACACCGAAGCGCAGCAGCAAGCGCTGCAGCGCTGCAGACTGCAGGACTTCATTCGTCAGTTTGTGTTGCTTCCTGCGCCTTAGCTCGCTGCTGCGCAGCAGCGGCCCTATATCCACCTGTTTTTCCAGCTGTTGACGCAGCGGTGCTAACGTCTGCGTGACGAACACATCCCACTCGCGCGAGCGACCCAGCTCAACCCCGAGTGCGGCCACATCGCTCCTCAGCCCCCCCAGATCGGCATTGGCACTTACCCTGTTAGCCATGCTCATTACGATACGCAAACGGCGCAGTGCAACACGCATCTGGTGCAAATACTCGTCATTGTGGTTGTGAACCGCACCCGCCGCATCGGCCTGCAAAACCCTCAGGCAGGACCAGATCATGCGTTGCAACACCGCTCCCGCATCCTCTGTACTGGCAAACGCGATCTTCTCCGCGCTGGCCACCTCTGGCTCGGCATTCAACCATAGGCGGTAACCATATTCGGCCTTGCTGATGGCTTCAATATCCAGCGGCACAATCTCCTGCAACTGCATGGCCAGGCGAAACAATTGCAGCGGCGCTCCCGACTTGAGCTCCAGCTCCAGTTCGGCAAATTGACGCACCTTCCGCCCCGACCTGATTTCCCCGCTATCCATGCACAACTCAATCTGTGCCCCCTCAAAATTCAGCATGCGTGCGGTGCGGGAAAAATCGGTCACAAACACGGCCTGCAATGACTTGCGCACACGCTTGGGCAAATGTTTAGCGCCACAGGCCTCCAGCGCGGCAAAATCAAGCGCCTCACCTGATACCGCCGTTTCCCATTCATTGCGCAGATGCAAACCCACCTGCACCTCTCCCCCGCCTTTCAGGGCTTGCCGCCATTGCTGTCCAACCCGGCGCAGGCGAATTGCCATGGCGTGTTTGTGCAAATAAAGATCCGGGGTGTCAAAGTAAACGCTATGGAGTTTGCGCGTGCCAGCGCGAGCAGAAGAGAGGGAGCGCAGCAGAGGATGACGCTTGAGGCGCGCCAGATGTTCAGGAGAAATGCTCAGCTTGAGTTCGGTTTCAACGGTCATGTTTATCTAACCAGAAAAACACACATCTGCAGATTACCTCAAAGAGGTTCTTGTGCCCTAGGGTACGCAGATTTACGCAGATTTAAAAGCGTTGCCGACAAATATGGCCCTCAGCAAACCTGCCCAGCCGCGTAACCTGAGGCCCATGCCCACTGGAAGTTATACCCGCCCAGCCAGCCCGTCACATCGACAACCTCGCCGACAAAGAACAGTCCCGGCACAGCATTCGCCTGCATGGTTTTGGAAGACAAGGCGTGCGTATCCACGCCGCCGCAAGTCACCTCGGCCTTGGCATAGCCCAGCGTCCCCGTGGGCGTAATCTGCCAGTCGTGCAGCCTGTCTGCGAGCTGCACCAGTTCTTTGGCGGAATAATGGTTAAGCGGCTTGTTTTCCGCAAGCTTGCTGGCACTGAACTGACTGCACCATATCTCGACAAAACGTTTAGGCAGGTAGTGCGCCAGGAAATTATTCAGCTGCGTATTATTGCCGCGCTGCTGTGCAAGCAGTTCGTGCATATCGCAATCCGGCAACAGATTGATGTGCAGCGGCTGGCCATGCTCCCAGCAGGAAGAGATTTGCAGTATCGCCGGCCCGCTCAGGCCGCGATGGGTGAACAACAAATTCTCACGAAACGATTGCTTGCCATAACTCACTATCGCGTCGATAGAAACCCCGGACAGTTCGCCGTAAACACTCCACTCCTGCGGATGAAAGCTCAAGGGCACCAGGCCGGGTTTAAGCTTGGTAACCGGGATGCCAAACTGCTGCGCAACCTTGTAACCGAACGGAGTGGCACCAATTTTCGGGATGGACAAGCCACCCGTCGCAATCACCAGCGACTCCGCACTGAACGCCCCGCGACTGCTGCTGACCTCGAACCCCTGTCCGTGCACGATCTCCTGAATATCGCACGACATCAGCCAGTGCACCCCGGCCGCATCGCATTCGCGCTTGAGCAGGGAAATAATGGCTTCCGAACCCTCATCGCAAAATAATTGCCCCAGCTTTTTCTCGTGGTAGCCGATGCCGTTTTCATGCAGCCATTTGATGAAATCCTGCGGCGTATAACGCGTCAGCGCAGAGCGGCAAAAATGCGGATTGGCGGACAGGTAATTTTCCGGTTTCGCATTGATGTTGGTGAAGTTGCAACGACCGCCGCCCGAAATGCGGATCTTCTCCGCCAGCTTGCCGGCGTGGTCCAGCAGCACCACGGAACGCCCGCGCCGCGCCGCCGTCAGGGCACACATCATGCCGGCGGCACCGGCACCGATAATGACGACATCTACCTGCTTGTTTTTCATGAAAGGTGCGTGCCTGTTGGCACAGTGTAAGGTGTGGTAGAAATCGGGGAAATATTACGGCAACGCCCAGCTGCACGGATCATGCGGGTAATTCCAGCTGCTTCCACACACACAAGCCTTTGCTCGCCTTGTCGATATCAGCCAGTTGCTGCGAGTGCAGCATCAGTTCTTCTTCGCTGGCACGCACCACGCGCACGCTGGGGCGCAGTGTTTCGCCTGCCGCCGCTGCGTCCTGCTCGTCGTGCTCGGCCACATCCTCTCCCAGCAGGCTTTCCTGGCCGCGTGTCATCGCCAGGTACACCTCCCCCAGCAATTCGGTGTCCAGCAGCGCGCCGTGCAAAGTACGATGCGAGTTATCGATAAAATAGCGATCGCACAGCGCATTCAGGTTGTTCTTCTTGCCCGGGTGCAGCTCCTTGGCCAGCTTTAGGGTGTCAAGTACAGGGTTTTCCAGCAGAGGCAAACCAGCCAGCGCCAGTTCCGCATTCAGGAAGCCCATATCGAAGGGCGCGTTGTGAATAATCAGTTCGGCGCCACTGATGAACTCCAGCAGAGCCGGAGCAATCTCGGCGAATTTTGGCTCGTCCTGCAGGCGATCCAGCGTCAGCCCGTGTACAGCGGCTGCACCTTCATCGATTTCGCGCTCGGGGTTGATATAGCGATGGTAGGTACGGTCCGACACCTTGCGGTCGCACAGTTCAATCGCCGCCACCTCGATGATGCGGTGCCCATGGCGTGGATCCAGGCCGGTTGTTTCGGTGTCCAGGATGATTTGTCTCATTATGCTTTCCCGTTAAATATGGTGGCTGTCAAACAATCGTTTGCCCTTGCAGCAACTCTTCAATGCCGCGGTTCGCCAGTTGATCGGCACGTTCATTTTCCGCATGGCCGGCATGTCCCTTCACCCACAGCCACTCAATCTGATGCGGGCTGGCCGCCGCATCCAGCCTGCGCCACAGGTCTTCGTTCTTGACCGGCTGCTTGGCTGCCGTTTTCCAGCCGCGCTGTTTCCAGCCCGCCAGCCACTCGCTGATGCCCTGTTGCACGTATTTCGAGTCAGTGTGCAAGCGCACCTGGCATGGCCGCTTCAGTGCTTCCAGCGCGGCAATCGCGCCCATCAGCTCCATGCGGTTATTGGTGGTGTGAGCTTCGCCACCGCACAGCTCGCGCTCCTTGCCCTTGGCGCGCAGCAAAGCGCCCCAGCCACCCACACCCGGATTACCCTTGCAGGCGCCATCGGTAAAAATTTCCACTATGTCTTTATTCATTGTTGTCGTGTGCGTTGCAACAGCTTCCTGTTCAGTTTGGTCGAGGCTGGCAGCAGATTGCCTACCAGCCCCTCTTTCCAGTTCGGTTTGATCACGCGCATCCCCGGCACCCGCTTCACCGCGTGCAGGAAATAGACACCGCCGCAAACTGTCCACCAGCGGTCTCCTGCTGGCTCCATAAAATTTGAGCGGTTCAGCCAGGCACCCTGCTTGAATGGCGGAGCATAGCCGGCAAAATGTCCCACCTCCACCTCAAAGCCGAGCAGGGCCAGCCAGTCCTTCATCCGTGTCAATGCAATAAAGCGCCCATTCCACGGGTAGCCGCCCTTGCTGCCCAGCACACGCCGCAGCCCCCACAGACTCAGCGGATTAAAGCCGCTGATAATGACGCTGCCCTCGGGCCGCAGCACGCGCTCCACCTCACGCAGGATGTGATGCGGATGCTCGCTGAACTCCAGCACATGCGGCAACAGCACCAGATCCAGGCTGCCCGTTTCAAAAGGCAACTCGACGGCCTCCATCCAAACCTGTGCGCCAAACTCCTTGCCCGCCTTGAAGCGCAAGGGTATGCGGCTGGAACGCAGCAAATCATGCTGCGGCAGGCCAATCTGCACGGCGTTGAAACCAAAAATATCCGTTACCGTATTGTCAAAAAAAGCCTGCTCACGCTCCATCAGGTAGCGGCCCTGATGCGTCTCAAACCATTCTGCCAAGGAATTTGCTGTTGACATGCGCTGCCGTTTCACTCAAATATGGCCAATACCCGCAGCCTTGATCATGACCAGAGCCCCGATATTCACCATGTTAAACATCGTTCCCATCCCCGCCTTTGCCGACAATTACATCTGGACCCTCCACAACGGCCAACACGCCGTCGTGGTCGATCCGGGCGATGCGGCCCCGGTACGAGCCTATCTGGCGGAACACGGCCTCAAACTCAGTGCCATCCTGTGCACCCATCATCACCGCGATCACACCGGAGGCATCGCCGAACTGGTAGAAGTATATAACAGCCCGGTGTATGGGCCACGCCTGGAAAACATTCCCGCCAACTCTCACCCCTCGGGCGAAGGGGATGTTATCGACCTCCCTGAGCTGCCGTTGCGCCTGACTGTCCTCGACGTCCCCGGCCATACCCGCGGCCACATCGCCTTCCTGTGGGACAAACACCTGTTTTGCGGCGACACCCTGTTCGGCTGCGGTTGCGGCAAACTGTTCGAAGGCAGCGCCGCACAACTGCACCACGCCCTGCAGCGCTTCGCCCAGTTGCCGGACGACACCCTGATGTACTGCGCGCACGAATACACCGAGCTGAACCTGCCCTTCGCCCTGCAATGCGAGCCGGGCAATGCCCAGCTCAAACAGCGCGAGCTGGACACCCATGCGCTGCGCGAACAGAACCTGCCCACCCTGCCCTCCACCATCGCCCTGGAAAAGGCCACTAATCCCTTCCTGCGTTGCAGCGAAGCTGAAGTAATCCGCAACATCGAGCGCAAACTGGGCCATTCCCTGCCAAATCACGACGAACTGGCTGTATTTACCGCCATGCGCAAATTGCGCGATCAATGCTGATCGCGTATTCCGGTTGCAGGGAAAGCCGTTCTGGTTTATCCTGCGCGCCCTTTCGGAGAGGTGGATGAGCGGTTTAAGTCGCACGCCTGGAAAGCGTGTTTAGGTTTATAGCCTAACGGGGGTTCGAATCCCCCCCTCTCCGCCAGAAAAATAATACTAAGCCGCTGAATTTAGCGGCTTTTTTATTTCATATATTTTTCGGAACGCCTAAATATAGGCGCTAATTTGTCCCGCTTTGGCAGCTTTTTGGCAGCATGTTTTGGCCACAAAAAAGCCCGCTTCCTTATGTTTTGGCTAAATAGCAATGTCCGATCTGCATACCTGGAATAGAATTATCGGCTGCTGCATGAATGCCACTTAATTTAAGCGAGGAGGGAAATGTGGTTGCCCGCTCCAAATTTTACGAAGTCAGCGACGTTAACGTACATGAGCTATTGCTTGACTCTTTCAATCCACGCATCCGTCACGGAATAGACCAGCACGATTGCACTGAACGAATTGTCAAAGATCGAGACACCTTCATGAGTTTGTTGCGAGATATTGCGACAAACGGCCTATCACCTGAGCATATCTTGATCGCCCAAAACGCGGATGGAAAATGGGTTGTTCGCGATGGCAATCGACGAGTGACTGCACTCAAACTGCTAACCAGGTCGGAGCTTTGCTTGCCAAACGAGCAGCTCTACAGCATTGTTCAGCGGATCACAAAAGAGATTCCGGTCAAAGTGTCAGAAACCATAAATTGCTTGGCCTGTGACGACGAGCCAACCATTCTGGATTATTTAAAACGTAAACATACAGGTGAAAATGCTGGTGTCGGGCAAGTTTCGTGGAGCGCATTACTCATTGCCTTGTTCAATGCACATGTAGGAGTGACCGACCAAAATCGGCGAGCAGCCCAGTTGATCTTGTGGGCAGAAGAACATGGGCTCAGTGTTCCGAATGATTTTCCAATTACCACGCTTACTCGTGCTCTAAATAGTGACTCCCTAAAACTACTTGGTTTCGAGATCGTGAACGATCAATT
>JBGPPE010000130.1:0-7249 GCA_041488395.1 Gallionellaceae bacterium | reverse complement strand
AGCTGAAGGGCGCACTGGTGCTGCAGATCATGGGCAAGGGCGCCATCCAGCTGCTGGTGGTGGAGTGCAGCGGCGACATGAAATTGCGCGCGACCGCGAAATGGTCTGCTGAACGCCTGGCCGCCCATGCTGACCAGGCCAGCCTGGCTGAGCTGATCGGCAATGGGCACTTCGCCATCACCCTCGACCCCAAGGACGGCAGCCCCACCTATCAGGGTATCGTCGAGCTGGCCGGCAACAGCGTGGCGGAAATATTGCAAAACTACATGAGCCAATCCGAGCAGCTGGAGTCGCGCCTGTGGCTGGCTGCAGACGGCAACACCGCCGCCGGCATGCTGTTGCAGAAACTGCCGGAACAGATCAAACACTCGGCCGAACATGAGCCCGACAGCGATGCGTGGAATCGCGCGACCACCCTGGCCGACACGCTCACCCCGCAAGAGCTGTTGCAACTGCCGGCGCAGGAAGTGATCAAACGGCTCTATCACGAGGAAGACATCCGCCTGTTTGAGGCGCAGCAAGTGGCTTTCCGCTGCACCTGTTCACGTGAAAGCGTGGCCAGGATGTTCAAGATGCTGGGGCGTGAGGAAGTGGACAGCATCCTGCAGGAACAGGGCTCACTGGAAGTGTATTGCGAGTTTTGCAACCAGCGCTATGAGTTTGACAAGGTGGATGCGGAGCTGATGTTTGTCGAGGCACCGGTGTTGCCACCGAGCGATTTCAAACACTGAGTTGAGAAAAAACAATTGCATCCGCAGATTGCGCAGATTGACGCAGATTAAACTGCAGATTGTTTCTGATAAGGGTGTTTCACTCTGAAGGGTGATAGAACCAGTGCGGATTCATGAGAAAAAATCTGTGGGAATCTGTTTAATCTGCGGATAAATGTTTTGTGTTCTTCAGTAATCAATGCTGGAATTTATAAAAAACAATTGCATCCGCAGATTGCGAAGATTGACGCAGATTAAACTGCAGATTGTTTCTGATAAGGGTGTTTCACTCTGAAGGGTGATAGAACCAGTGCGGATTCATGAGAAAAAATCTGTGGGAATCTGTTTAATCTGCGGATAAATGTTTTGTGTTCTTTGCGAATCAATACGTCCATGAAATACAAACAGCTAGGCAACAGCGATCTGCAAGTTTCCGAATTCGCCCTCGGCAGCATGACTTTTGGCGAGCAGAACACCCTGGCAGAAGCCTGTGCCCAGCTGGATTATGCGGTGGCACAGGGGGTGAATTTTATCGACACTGCCGAAATGTACCCGGTGCCGGGCAAGGCGGAAACGCAGGGGCGCACCGAAGAATATGTCGGCAAGTGGCTGCAGACTCAGGCACGCGACAAGATCATTCTCGGCACCAAAGTGGCCGGCCCTGCGCGCGGTTTCGGCTGGATCCGCAATGGCCCGCAATCGATAAATCGCAGCAACATCCTGTCCGCCGTTGACAGCAGCCTGCAGCGCCTGCAGACGGATTATGTCGACCTCTACCAGATCCACTGGCCGGCGCGCAATGTACCGATGTTCGGCAAGAGCGATTACGACCCCGCGCTGGAGCATCCGGCTACCCCGGTGGAAGAGCAGCTGACCGTGCTATCGGAACTGGTGCAGAGCGGCAAGGTGCGCCACATAGGCGTGAGCAACGAAACGCCGTGGGGCGTGGCCGAGTTTCTCAAAGTGGCCGAACGCCTCGGCCTGCAGCGCATCGTTACGATTCAGAACCCGTATAACCTGATCAACCGCACCTTCGAAAGCGGCCTGCACGAAATGTGCTACCGCGAAAAAATCAGCCTGCTGGCCTACAGCCCGCTGGCGTTCGGCCTGCTGTCAGGGAAGTACGTCAACAACCCGGCGGAACATGGGCGCATGACCCTGTTCCCGGCATTCGGGCAGCGCTACCGCAAGCCCAACGTGCCGGCGGCCGTGGCGGCCTACACCCAGTTGGCGCAGCAGCTTGGTCTGTCTCCGGCGCAGCTGGCGCTGGGGTTTTTGCGCAGCCGTCCTTTCGTTAGCAGCACTATCGTCGGTGCCACCAGCATGGCGCAGCTCAAGGAAAATCTGGGGAGTGCTGTACTCGGTGCCGAGCAGTTGCAGGCGATAGAGCGGATACATCTGCAGTATCCAAGCCCTGCGCCCTGATATTGCGGGCAAGTAGTGCGTTGATTGACCTGACCCTTGCGCTGCTATGTGGCTGTTTAACCATCATGTGATTACAGAGGGGAGAAGCAGAAATGGGAATGAAGGGCGAAATCGAAGCGGCATTAAGGGCTCACTCCTTATGGCGGAAGAAATTCAAGGATATTCTGAACGGTAAGGCACCTTTTGACCTTACAAAAATAAGCGCCACTGATCAGTGTGAGTTTGGAAAATGGCTCGACAACGAGGGGTACCGGATGATTCCCTCGGAAACTCACGATGAGCTGCGCGTGGTGCATCAGGAATTCCACCTGATTGCAGCTGACATCATCCAGAAAATAAAAGACAAACGCTTTGCCGAAGCCAAAGAAGATGTTTCGCAGAGTGGGGCTCTGAATCAAGCGAGCATGCGCTTGAGAGAGCTGCTGCTGAAATTGTCATTAAGTAAGCCAACTGGCGCAAGCTCATCTCAGAGCAAACCGGTTCAGAGTGAGCCGGGATCGGAGGAATTGCTTACGCCACCTCCGGGTGAGCCATTGCTGCCCGATGCAGCAGACTGACAGACGCCGCTGAATTTTTTACCCGCCTGCCAGGAACCACAGCTGTCTGTTTTTTTGCCCTGTGCAAGTAAGCAATTGACCTCATTGCGCCGCCAGCGCACGGCGCCAATAATTCACCATCGCAGCGGGCGAACTACAGCCTGCTCGCCCAACGCTGTACCTATATCTTTGAGGACAAAGACATGGCCAGAATGACGAGTAAAACAGCCTCCCGGGCTGGCCGTTCTGATTCAGTCAAATCATCGGGCATCAGCCCCGCTACGCGCCAGCACATGATAGGCGAGTCCGCATACTACCGTTGTGTGCAGCGCGGCTTTGAATCCGGCCATGATCTTGACGACTGGCTTGCAGCCGAAGCTGATTTTGAACAGGCAAGGCTAATGGAACAGGCTAGCCGCAGGCAGCCTGCGCCCGACACGGACATGCTGGAGGAATTCGGCATGCAGCACGGCGGCACCCGTAGCCCGGCGCAGGATGAAGCGCTGAAGCGGATCATCCGCGGGCACCCGCGGCGAGACATACCGCGCATAGAAAGCATGGAGCCGGAAGACGCGCCGTCGAAGGAGTGACAGCGCCACAAGCATTATGTCGCGGCGAATTGGAAAACGCGAGCGACCCATCAGTCCCGTTTTTGGCTCTACAGGTTTTCGTATTCCTAAGAAACGATGACACGATTTCTGCCACCTTCTTTTGCGCGATATAACGCCTGGTCTGCGGCTTGAACCAACTTCTCTTTGCTATCAATGCTCGCACCCAGGCAGGCCACGCCAACGCTGATCCTGATCTGAATGGTTTGCTTTGCGCCAGCACCATCAGAAATCTCGACTGGGTTCGATTCAATCAGCTTGCGGGTGCGCTCTGCTACTAATGCGGCTCCCTCAATGGCGGTGTTGGTACAAATTACCAGGAACTCTTCTCCTCCATAGCGCGCTATGACATCCAGATCACGAAGTGAGGTTTTTAACAGCCTGCCCAGAGTGGACAGGGTGAGATCCCCGGCCTGGTGTCCATAGGTGTCGTTAATCCGCTTGAAATAGTCGATATCGAGCATAAGAACGGAAAGTGAGAGGCCATATCTTTTTGATCGTGCGACTTCCTCATCAAGGCGGCGATCCAGATAGCGGCGGTTGTGAACCTTCGTCAGGGGATCGGTAATGTTCTCGGCTTCAAGATGGTCTATTCGCCGCAGATCAGCCGCAGTTTGTAGTGAAAGTTTTATCGTGAGCCACACAAATATGGCACCGAATAGAAATATGGCGGGAATGGGGAGTTCGTTCCACACGGTCTGCTGCCCCCAAAGCACCACTATGTAGCCCAGGTAACTGGCGATGAAGAGAAAAATCAGTCCAGTCATGAAAAGCCACTTATTGCGCAGTGAGCCGGCAGGAAGCATCGCTATCAATCTGCGGAGCGGGACAAGAGTGGCCACATGAATAAGCAAGCCCAATAGAACTAATGCAGCGGATAGGTAGGCGATCATAGTCAGTTGTGTATTGCTTATTGGGTTTCAGACGCCATCAAAAAATTTAAATTCTTTTAATATTTAATTCTGGGAATCCATTTATTTTGCGTTCTTGATCATGCTCAGCGCTACCGCTTCGGCCACCTCAATGCCATCCACCGCGGCCGACAAAATTCCGCCGGCATAACCTGCACCTTCTCCTGCCGGGTAGAGCCCCTCGGTATTCATGCTCTGAAAATCCTCCTTGCGCTTGATGCGCACGGGAGATGAGGTGCGTGTCTCCACGCCGGTGAGCACGGCATCATTCATGGAGAAGCCCTTGATCTGTTTTTCAAAGGCGGGGATGGCTTCGCGCAGGGCAGTGATGGCATAGTCGGGCAGGGCGCTGGCGAGGTCGGTGAGGGTGATGCCCGGGGTATAGGAAGGAATAACGCTGCCCAGTTTGCTGGAGGGGCGGCCGGCGAGGAAATCGCCCACCAGTTGTGCCGGGGCGTTGTAGTTGCTGCCGCCCAGCTCGTAGGCGCGGCTCTCCCACTGGCGCTGGAAGGCGATGCCGGCGAGCGGTTCGCCGGGGTAATCGTCGGGGGTGATGCCGACCACAATGCCGCTGTTGGCGTTGCGCTCGTTGCGCGAATACTGGCTCATGCCGTTGGTGACCACCCGCCCCGGCTCCGAGGCGGCGGCCACCACGGTGCCGCCCGGGCACATGCAGAAGCTGTAGACCGAACGGCCGTTGCTGCAGTGGTGCACCAGTTTGTAATCGGCGGCACCGAGCAACTCGTTGCCGGCGTTCTGGCCGAAGCGGGCGCGATCGATCAGCGATTGCGGATGCTCGATACGGAAGCCGATGGAGAAGGGTTTGGCTTCCATATACACGCCACGCTTGTGCAGCATCTCGAAGGTGTCGCGTGCGCTGTGGCCCACGGCCAGCACTACGTGGTCGCTGGCGATGCGCTCACCAGTGGATAGCAGCACGCCGCGCACCTTGCCGTCCGCAATCTCGATGTCATCGACGCGACTCTGGAAACGAACCTCGCCACCGAGTGCGATGATGTTGGCGCGCATTTCCTCGACCATGCCGACCAGGCGGAAGGTGCCGATATGCGGCTTGCTGACGTAGAGAATTTCTTCGGGTGCACCGGCCTTGACGAACTCGGTGAGCACCTTGCGTCCGTAAAATTTCGGATCCTTGATCTGGCTGTGCAGCTTGCCGTCGGAGAAGGTGCCGGCGCCGCCTTCGCCGAACTGCACGTTGGATTCCGGGTTGAGTTCGTGTTTGCGCCACAGGCCGAAGGTGTCCTTGGTGCGCTCGCGCACGGCCTTGCCACGCTCGACGATGATCGGGCGGAAGCCCATCTGCGCCAGCAGCAGCCCGGCAAAAATGCCGCAGGGACCGAGGCCGATGACGACGGGGCGGCTGCCCAGATTGGCCGGTGCCTGGGCGACGAAGTGGTAGCTGGTGTCCGGGCTCTGCGCCACATGCGGCGTGTTAAGCAGGCGCTTGAGCAGGGCCGCTTCGTTGCTGACCTCCACATCCAGGGTGTAGATGAAGTGGATATTGGCAGGCTTGCGCGCATCATAGCCGCGACGAAAGATGTGGTGGGCGATCAGCTCGCTGGCGGGAATGCCAAGCCGCTTGAGTATCGCGGCCTGCAGCTCGCCTGCGGAGTGGGTGAGGGGGAGTTTGATTTCGGTGAGTCGTAACATGGCGTCATTTTAGCGCGGCGACGCTTGGTGTTTGTGATTTTCTATGCCATTTGGCATAAGTTGCTGCGGAATTAAGGGTGTATCTATGCCTTTTGGCATATGGTTAGTGCGGAATATTAGTGGTATGTTCCGGCGTCAAAGCATGTTCTGCCTGGCGCGGTGCGGCAGGGGCAGTAAAAGCGGCGCTGCTGCCGGGGCGGTAAAAGGAGGGGGGTATGCTGTACCTGTTAGCAAGGAAAGCGACAGCCTGGGATGCGCTAAGAAATGCGCTGCCCTTGACGCCACTTTATTGAGTTTGACATCCATCCGCGAGGCAAGCTCAAAATGAAAACAGCCTATGCAAGCCCAAGCAGTTCAACGCTAAGGTATAGCCTCTTGTTGCTTATCTGGAGCGCATTGCTGGGCGGATCGCTGCTATGGGCCATGCATCAGGAAACGCGCAATACCCTGGGTATTGCCAATGCCGCCGCCCGAGCCAATATCAGCAAGGATCTTGGCTTCCGCCGCTGGGCGACTTCCCACGGTGGCGTTTATGTCCCGCCCACCGAACATACCCCGCCGAATCCCTATCTCAAAGTACCCGACCGGGATGTGGTCACAACCACAGGCAAAAATCTGACTTTGATGAACCCCGCTTACATGCTGCGCGAGTTGCAGACGGATTTCCCCGGCGATTACGGTACCAAGAGCCACATCACCAGCCTGAAACTGCTCAACCCGAAAAATGCCCCGGATGCCTGGGAAACCAGTGCATTGCATGCTTTTGATCAGGGTGAGAAAGAACGGCTGGAAGTGCAGCAGATGGATGGGCAGCCTTACCTGAGAATGATGCTGCCTTTAGTTGTCGAGACCGGCTGCCTGAAATGCCATGGCTTCCAGGGCTACAAGGTGGGGGAAATTCGTGGCGGGCTAAGCACCGCCGTTGCGCTGACACCTTATCTGGCGCGTGAGCGCGAACTCAAAAGCAGCCTGGCACTGACGCACGGCGCAATCTGGTTGATCGGGCTGGCCGGATTGGGTTTCTCCTACCGGCGTGACCGCCAACAGGCCGCAGAACAAGAGAAGACGGCTGATGAGCTGCGTGAGAGTGAACAGAAATACCACCTGGTGGCGGATTACACTTCTGATTGGGAATACTGGATAGGTTTGCAAGGCGAGGTGATTTACGTATCGCCTTCCTGCAAGGCGATAACTGGCTATGATGCCGGGGAGTTTTCAGCAGATCCAGGGCTGTTGCTGGCCATCGTGCATCCGGATGATCTTGCGGCATTCCAGGCAGGCCAGGGCGCCCTGGATCAGCGGCACTCCGCGGCTGCCCTCGCTCCAGTCCACATCGGCAAACTTGTCCCCGCCCTTCTCGGCAAAGCGGGCCGAGAGCGGCTCCTGCT
>JBGPPE010000129.1:0-7297 GCA_041488395.1 Gallionellaceae bacterium | reverse complement strand
GTTTCCCGCCATACAGGAAGTGATCTTCTGCTGCTTCAGCCACAGCGACCTCGTCGTTTATGAAAGTGCACTCGGCGAAGCTGAGGCATAATTCAAGCGCCGGGCGAAACCACGCCGGCACACTGAACCTGCCGGCCGAAGCTGGGGGCATAATTCACTTCCCGCATAACTCGCTGATGGCGAACCGATGATGACAACAATCAGGCATGGAGTGACATGCGGACCACATTAAAAAAGATGCCTTTGATTATTGCGCTCTTGTTGCTGGCTGCTAATGCCGCATATGCCGCAGAGGCTATTACCGAGAAAAACTGGGTGAATCACCCGTCAATCGTAGAGGTGAGATCGCTTTATCAAAAAATAAATGAGTCCAGGGCTGCCGGTAAACTGCTCAGGAAAGAACGAAAATTCGATACCTCAACTTGCGAGCCTTATGAGGATGATGCCCGCACACTTTATCTTGACCGGAACAAGAAGGTGCGTATCTACCAATATGAGGGTGGCTCTGATGATTCTGCGGTAAAAAGAGAAATGTTCTACGATGAGAGCGGGAAATTGAGGTTTGCTTTTATTGTCGCGGGTGCCTATAACGGCACCCGGCTCGAACACCGGGTTTATTTCTCCCGGGAAGGCGAAAAAATCTGGGAGTCTCAAAAGCTGCTCGAAGGGCCCGGCTATACCTTCCCTGACGTATGGCCCAACAATGAATTAATTCAAAACCCGGTGCAGGCATTTAACGACAAGAGCCCCTGCAAGGAAGAGAAGTGAAGCGACGAGGCAGGCCCCGCAAGTGTTTAACCGGCGGGCGCTATCGGTAATACCATGCTTGTTTTAAGAGTACATGGAGGGGTGTGATGTTTAAGTATGTTCTGGCGTGGCTGCCGTTGCTCATCATCGCGCTGCTCAATGGCGCACTTCGCGTCGGCTTTTACGGGCGTTATCTTGGCGAATTGCAGGCCCATCAGCTCTCCACCGCATTGGGCGTAATCCTGTTTGGCATCTACATTCGCGCACTGATTGATTACTGGCGGCCGGAATCAGCCAGGCAGGCGCTGCACATCGGCCTGCTCTGGCTGGGCATGACCGTGGCCTTCGAATTTTTATTCATGCATTATGTGGCGGGGCACTCCTGGCGCTCACTGCTGCATGACTACAATATTCTTGCCGGGCGCGTGTGGCTGCTGGTGCTGCTTTGGGTAACGATGGCGCCGTATGTTTTCTACCGCCTGCAACGGCGTTCCGCCAATCACTACTTCGGGGAGTAGCGGCTTGGCTGCAGTCGCCAGATATCGCTGGGGAGAGAGGATGCCATGAGAAGACACATTGAAATACACAGAGTGCACCGCATCGGCTGGCTGCGTGCGGCTGTCCTCGGCGCCAATGACGGCATTGTTTCCACCGCCAGCCTGGTGCTGGGGGTGGCGGCAGCAGGTGCCAGCTCGGCCAATATTCTGATCGCCGGTGTGGCCGGCCTGGTGGCGGGGGCCATGTCGATGGCGGCCGGCGAGTATGTTTCGGTCAGCTCGCAAGCCGATACCGAGCGCGCCGATCTGGAGAAAGAGAGCAGGGAGCTGGCGAGCTATCCCGAGCACGAGCACGCCGAACTGACGGCGATCTACGTCGGGCGCGGGCTGGATGCAGAGCTGGCCGCCCAGGTCGCCACCCAGTTGACCGCCTACGATGCACTCGGCGCCCACGCGCGCGACGAGCTGGGCATCTCCGCCACCCTGAGCGCACGGCCGGTGCAGGCCGCACTGGCCTCGGCCGCCACGTTTTCAGTCGGTGCGGCGTTGCCGCTGCTGGTGGTCCTGCTGGTGCCGCTGTCTGCGCTGATGTGGGTGGTTTCGCTCAGCTCGCTGTTGTTTCTCGCCCTGCTGGGCACGGTGGCGGCGCAAGCCGGCGGTGCTTCTCTGCTGGTTTCCGCGGCACGGGTGACCTTCTGGGGTGCCCTGGCCATGGCGCTGACCGCCGGGGTGGGCGCGCTGTTCGGGGTGACGGCTTGAGATAACACCATCCTGCCGTGAAAAAATTCTCTTCATGGGCAGAGCTGACTCAAGATTAAAACGCTGCGCTAAGATATAGCCCTCTTTCTAGAACTCAAACCACAGGCCCCAAAATCATGCTGCGCTGGTTAATCAGAACATTCCGCAAAGAAGCGGCCAGAGACCGCAAGTATGGCCCGATCGTTGTCGGCGGGCGGCAACTGAGCTGCAACGTGTGTACTCATGGCATCTTCTGGGAGCATCAG
Organism: Gallionellaceae bacterium; assembly: GCA_041488395.1. Taxonomy (GTDB): domain Bacteria; phylum Pseudomonadota; class Gammaproteobacteria; order Burkholderiales; family Gallionellaceae; genus 39-52-133. The sequence continues at coordinate 5,049 of JBGPPE010000129.1, read as the reverse complement.
GTGCAGCTGCACACCCCGCTGATGACTTTCCTGGATATGGAAGAATGGAACCGCGTGGCCGACTGCGCGGTTTGCGCACGCTGCGGCCATATCCACTGGTTCCTGGCGCCTGCGTCACTGCCCGCCGAAGAGCAGAGCCCGGATGCGGACGAGGAAGCGTATCGTGAAAAATCTGCCAGCTGACGCCGGCTAACGCGCATGCGAAACTTCATGCTCGATCGCCAGACTCTCGTGCCGCCCGGTTATGCAGAGCGCTCCTGCCTGCTGGTCAAGTACCGGCTGCCCTTGCTCAGGCATTGTTTTGTGCTCTGTCACGCGCCGGCTGCCGGCGCGCCAGCGCAACCCCGCGAGCAACTGCTCGGCTTCTTTCTCGCGCAAGCGCATGAGCTTGCACATGCCGCGGTGGGTGACCCGCAGGCCTTCATGCTGATCCACAGCGGTGCCTCCATCCGCAAGCGCGCCAACCTGCACCTGCATGTGTTCGTCATCCAGCACCGCTGGCAAAAAGCGTGGGTCTACACTGTGCTTGGTGCAAAAAACCTCATGCTCGCCTGCACTGCCGCCGTCGCCTGCTTATTTGGCCGCAAGAAAGGCGCAGCCATTGCGCGCGCAAAAGCCCAGGTGGGCGAACAGTGAGTTCACGTTAAACTATCAAACACCGTATTCTGCTTCTGCATAGCGCACCCAATAACCATCAAGCAAAGGACTCACGTGTCAAAACTTACTGTCATACTGCAAAAACCGGGCGTTGTTGCCGCCACCCATTCCGGCGCATTCCACGCCGACGATGTATTCGCCGCCGCCGCCATGCGCCTGCTGCAACCCGCGCTCACCGTCTTGCGCTCGCGCGACAACGACGAGCTCAATGCCGCCGATATCCTGTTCGACGTGGGCCGCGTGTTTGACCCCGCCACCTGCCGCTTTGACCACCACCAGCTGGAATACAAGGAGGCGCGCGACAACGGCATTCCCTACAGCTCCTTCGGCCTGGTCTGGCGCGAGCTGGGTGCCGCACTGTGCGGCTCGGCCGATGCGGCCAGCCGCGTTGATCTTGCCCTGGTGCAGGGCGTGGACGCCATGGATTGCGGCGTCACCATCAGCAAGGAAATCCTGCCGGTGAAACTAATGTCGGTTTCCGCCGTGCTGGGCAGCTTCAACCCCGGCTGGCAAGACACCACCACCCCGGCCGCGATGACGGCAGCCTTTGAAGAGGCCGTCACCCTGGCCAAAACCATATTGCAAAACGTCATCCGCCAGGCCAGCGGTGTTGAAAAAGCCAAAGAAATCGTGGAGCAGGGCACCTTGCTGGAACAGGGGCGCTTGCTGGTGCTGGCCCACGGTGTGCCATGGAAAGAAAGCGTGCTGGAGTCGCGCAAATACGACGCACTGCTGTATGTCGTCTACCCCGACGCACAAGCCAAATGGCACGTCAGCTGCGTACCGGATAAACCCGGCAGCTTCGCCAACCGCAAGTCACTGCCTGCCGCCTGGGCCGGGCTGGATGGCGCAGAGCTGGACAAAGTCACCGGCATCAAGGGCTGCGTGTTTTGCCACCGTGCCCGCTTTGTCGGCGCACACACCACCAAAGAGGGCGCAATCGAGATGGTGAGGCTGGCGCTGAAGGAATAGGGGTAGTGTTAGTTTCCTCCAGGCAAACCAGGCGCAAGGGCTTGACTGGCGACATGGCTGCTGGCTTAATTAGGGTTAAATTAAGAGCCAATTAAGGAGCTATAAAATGGCAATGGAAACGATACTGGCCGACTTGTCGGTAAGCATGTCGGAATTCAAGAAAAACCCCAATGAAGCGCTGAGAGAGTCAGGCGGACAGACAGTCGCTGTGCTCAGCCACAACAAGCCGGCGTTCTACATGGTGCCCCCCGAGCGTTACGAGGCCATGCTTGAAGAGATCGACGACCTGCACCTTGTGCGCGTGGTAAAAGAACGCCTCAAGCAAAAAGACCGCGCCATTGAGGTCTCGCTGGATGAGCTCTAAACCGGCAGCGCGCAAAACCGCCACAAAATACACCCTCAAATTCGTGCCGGACGCATGGCGCGAATGGCAAGCGCTGGACGGCTCCATCAAGCAGGCACTCAAAGCGCTGCTGGCCAAGCGCCTGCAAAGCCCGCATGTTCCAGGCGCACTCCTGCACCGCGAATTGGCCGGCTGTTACAAAATAAAACTGCTCAAGCAAGGTTATCGTCTGGTTTATATGGTTGAAGACGATGCGCTGCTCGTGCTGGTGCTCTCAGTCGGCAAGCGTGAAGACAGCGTGGTTTATGCGGCGGCAGCCAAGCGCATTAAATAATCGGCCGGTAACAAGGTGGCATATTCTCGGCCAATTACATCGATTGATTGGATGAAGAGATCATTCCGGTGAATGTGGGCGACCATAACCTGGTCTACTGATTGCAGAGGACTGAACGCACCCGAAAACTCATTAGGGCAGGAGCGGGCCAGTGTCAACTCCACAAGGGCTTTAGCCCTTAGTGGATTGCCTGACTTTGTTATGCCCGCGATTGTTCTTTCGTTTCGCGGGCATGGCCCGCTCCTACACAGAGTCCAGATTATCTGGGTTTCGAGAGCCGCATAGCCTATGCCATCCTGCACTCACAGCAATAACAACCAAGGAGCATGCAAATGCTAACCTTCCTCAGCGTCGCCTTCCTGATCTACGGCAGCATGCACCTGTATGCCCTGAGCAAGCTGTGGCTGGCACTGCCGCACTCCGCCGGGCTGGCCATCGCGCTGCTGCTGGCAGGGATTGTCCTGACCCTGTCGCCGCTGCTGCTGTGGCAGCTGGGCAGGCTCAACTGGCACGGCGCCAGCGTCGTCGCATCCTGGCTGGTTTATCTCTGGATGGCCTTTGTCTTCCTGTTTTGCTGCATCGCCCTGGTGTTCGACCTCGGCCACCTGCTGGCAATGCTCGCAGGCATCAAGTGGCCGCTGCAGGCCGCGCTGGCGCTGCCCATCACAGTCCTGCTGGCTCTTGTGCTGCTGGGCTACGGCTTTATCGAGGCCAGGCAGATCCAGCTTGAACAAATAAAAATCACCACTCCCAAGCTCTCTCCCGCCATCGGCCGCGTCACCATCGCGCAGATCTCCGACCTGCACCTCGGCACCATGCTGGGCGATGAATTCCTGCAGCGCGTCATCGCCCAACTGCAAGCACTGCATCCCGACATCATCGTCGCCACCGGCGACATCATCGATGGCCAGGGCGACAACCTCAATGCGCTGGCCCAGCGCCTGCACGCCCTCAAGCCGCCCAAGGGTGCCTACGCCATCCTTGGCAATCACGAATACTTTATCGGCCTGGAAAACTCTGTGCGCTTCCTGCGCAACGCCGGCTTCACCGTGCTGCGCGGCGAAGCGGCCGCAACCGGTGGCATTGTGCTGGTGGGTGTGGATGATGCAACGGCAGGCGCACGCGGCCAGGAGGTGAGGGCAGATACCCAACAGGCGCTCGCTGCACTGCCTAAAGGCAGCTGCATCGTGCTGCTCAAGCACCAGCCGGTGGTCGATGACAGCACCCCCTTCGACCTGCAACTCTCCGGCCACATCCATGGCGGCCAGATATGGCCGTTCGGGCTATTAACGCAGCTTACCTACCACGTGAACACCGGCCTCACCCGGCTGAGTGACGGGCGCCAGCTCTATGTCAGCCGCGGCACCGGCACCTGGGGGCCGCCGATACGGCTATTTGCCGCACCGGAGATCACTCTGATCACCATTGAAAGTGAGCAAAAGCAATGACACAAAACAGTGCAAAATAGGCATCACGCAGTAGCTTAAATAACTAAGGAAGCGCTGATTTATGTCGTCATACCCGCGCAGGCGGGTATCCAGCTTATTAATTTGACTGGGTTCCCGCATTCGCGGGAACGACGATTGGGAATTATTCAGCATATCCCTAACGAACAGGAGATCAACATGGCTGGATGGCTAGCAATAGCAGCACCCTACATCCCCGAGATTATTCAGCTCGCCCGCCCACTATTCACGCGGGGCAGCGCCAAAGATAAAGAACCCGATGTCATCCCCCGGCAAATAGCCGAGCTGCAAAATGTGGCCACACAAAATGCAGAATCAATAAAACTCCTGGCAACCGAAATGCAGCACACCATAGAGGCACTGCAAAATGGCGCAGCGGAGATGGAAAAGAAACTGAACCGTGCGCATACGCTGTTAATCATTTCAACAACGATGGCAGGATTGGCGTTTTGTGTGGCGGTTTATGCGCTGGTGCATTGATCAGTTGTGCTGAAATCGTAGTTTCCCCCTGATGGTTTATGCGCAGGCAGAAGCTCTTGAGATTAAGACTAAGGGGTTTTAGCAGCATTGCTATGTTAATCTTAGAAAATTAAATGTTGGTCTGAATCACTCTATGGCAATCAAGAAATCCGAACTTTATTCCTCCCTCTGGTCTAGCTGCGACGAACTGCGCGGCGGCATGGATGCCAGCCAGTACAAGGACTACGTCCTGATGATGTTGTTCATCAAATACGTCAGCGATAAATACGATGGCGTACCTTATGCGCCAATCACTATTCCGGCCGGGGCCTCATTCCGTGACATGGTCGCGCTCAAAGGCAAGTCCGACATCGGTGACCAGATCAACAAGAAGATCATCGCGCCGCTGGCCAATGCCAACAAGCTGTCGGACATGCCGGACTTCAACGACCCGAGCAAGCTGGGCAGCGGACAGGAAATTGTCGAGCGCCTTACCAACCTCATCGCCATCTTTGAAAACAAGGCGCTCGATTTCAGCAAGAACAGGGCAGAGGGCGACGACATCCTGGGCGACGCCTACGAATACCTGATGCGCCATTTCGCCACCGAAAGCGGCAAGAGTAAAGGCCAGTTCTACACCCCATCCGAAGTCAGCCGCATCATGGCGCGGATCATCGGCATTCGCGATGCGCAGACGAGCAACGACACCACTGTGTATGACCCGACCTGCGGCTCGGGCTCGCTGCTGCTGAAAGTGGGTGATGAAGCCAGCGCCAAGGTCACCCTCTATGGCCAGGAGAAAGACGGCGCTACCAGCG
>JBGPPE010000128.1:0-7332 GCA_041488395.1 Gallionellaceae bacterium | reverse complement strand
GTATTGCTGCAATACCTTCTGCCCAAGCAGGCTTTGACCATCCTCGCCGGCAAGTTCGCCAATGCCCGCGCCGGCAAGCTGACCACCCGCGTGATCCACTGGTTTGTCGCACGCTACCAGGTCAACATGGCGGAAGCCGCCAACCCTGATATTTCGGTCTACCCCACCTTCAACGAATTCTTTACCCGCCCGCTGCGCGCCGATGCCCGCCCGCAGGCAGCGGCCGCTTTCATCAGCCCGGTGGATGGCGCCATCAGCCAGTTCGGCCCGATCGAGCGCGACCAGATTTTCCAGGCCAAGGGCCACAGCTACTCCACCACTGCGCTGGTCGGCGGCGACAGCACACTGGCTGCCAAATTCGAAAACGGCAGCTTTGCCACGCTCTACCTCAGCCCGCGCGATTACCACCGCATCCACATGCCGTGCGACGGCGTGCTCAAGCGCATGATCTATGTGCCCGGCGCCTTGTTCTCGGTCAACCCCACCACCGCGCGTGGCGTGCCCGGCCTGTTTGCGCGCAATGAACGCGTGGTGTGCGAATTCGATTCACCACTCGGGCCCTTTATCCTCACCCTGGTCGGCGCCACCATCGTCGGCAGCATGGCCACCGTGTGGCACGGCGTAGTCAACCCGCCGCGCAGCCGCGAAGTGCGCGAATGGCGCTATGACGACAAGCCGGTAGTGCTGAAAAAAGGCGAGGAGATGGGCCGCTTCCTGCTCGGCTCCACCGTGGTGATGCTGTTCCCGAATAATGCGTTGAAGTTCAACCCGGCATGGGCACCTACAAAAGCTATCCGTATGGGCGAGATGATGGGCAATCAATAATTGGTTGCCTCACTCCCGCAAGAGCGGGAGTCCAATTAAACCTAAAAACCGCAATACAAGCCACAGAGCCCACAGAGAGACAGAGAAAGATCAGGTTTCCCCATGGTTTGCATGGCTCACCCAAAAGGTGAATCCAATTTCGTCACAATAGCCTGTTTCTCGTCTGTGATCTCTGTGGCTGACTAAGTTTTTCAGGTTGAATGGATTCGCTGGATGCTGCCTTGAAATACTACCAGAGCACCTGTAGATCAAACTGCTTGTACTCAGGGAAATGGGCATCTTTCGAAACCAGCACCAGCTGCTGCTGGATTGCCTGCCAGATGATCATCCGGTCAAACGGGTCTTTGTGTGCCACCTTGGGTAGCCGGTAAGACGATGCGGTTTCCTGCGGGCTGGGCTGAATGATCTCGATGCCCATCTGCTCGGCAATCCCGGGCATGTCGTCCGGCGTGCAATTAGCCAGCTCGATTTTGCCCAGGAAAAATTTGAGTGAAATCTCCCAGAAGGTAATGGTACTCAGAAAGACGTGATTTTCTGCGGAGCGTACTTCCTTGCGCACCTTTGCACTCAGCTTGTCAGGTGAAAACGCAGCCCAAAGGAAGGTATGCGTATCGAGCAGATAGTTCATGCGCTCAATACTTCTTCATCGCTCAGTGCAAAATCATCATGAATCACGCAACGAGCGTGCTTCTGCATCAGCCCCAGTGGGCGCTCTGTTTGCAGCTTGAGCTGGTGGTACGGAATAATGGCAGCAATTTTTTCTTTCTTCTTGCCATAGCTGATTGCGACTGGCTCACCGCTCTTAATCAATTGCCCGAGCACTTCAGAGAAGTGCGCCTTCAGCTCACCGACAGTCATTGTTTTCATATTCATCACTCCTGCAATTCCAGACTGCCATCCTGCTTTTTTCGTGACAAGTTGTCAAGAAAAAACGTTTACTGGCGTGCCTGCCGCTTCGTCCATAAGCCTTCCCAGGCAATCTGCACCAGCGCATACACCACCAGCACCGGATCCAGCAGGTAGTTCCACAGGTTGTCCGCTTCCAGCAGGTGCAGGTTGTAGGCCAGCAGCGGCAGCAGCAGGATCACGGCGAGGCCGCGTGCACGCATCAGCCAGGCGCTGATCGAACCCAGACACAGTGCAGCCACCAGCAGCGTCGGCGCAAAGCCCAAGCGATATGGATCGAGCGGGCCGACGCCCAGCGCCAGCGGATAAAACACCACACCAATCACAGCCGCCCCCAGCAGCAACGTTTTGCGCGTGGCCGGGGCCAGCAGCGTGTGGTTCCACCAGCGCCGCGCCGCGATGTCGGCCAGCAACACCAGCGTAAACACGCTCAGGTCGCCCAGCACGCTGCGCAGCCATTGCGCCAGCGTCGAGCCGGCCAGCGGCACGGTGAAACCCAGCACCAGCAGAATGACTAGCAGCACATTGCGCGCCAGCGGCTGTACTACCCAGCGGCCCAGCAACAAGGCGAACAACGCCGCCATCAGCAGCAGTTGGCTCAACCAGGGCAATACACTGAACATGGCGCTCATGGCTTGCCTCCGTCTACCCAGCGGTCGTTAAAGACAATGTGGCGAATACGTTTGCGGTTCCAGGTATAGAGCAGGTGCATGCTGCCGTCGTGGCTGCGGATCAGGTGGGGATAGGAAAATTCTTCCTTGTCGGCCGACTGCTCGAAGTGGCGCACGATGCGCCAGCTCACGCCGTCGTCGCGCGACACGGCCAGTGCCAGGCTGCTGCGCCCGGCTTCCACATCGTTGAACACCAGCAGCAGGCTGCCATCGGGGCGGCGCAGGCCGGCCACGGCGGAATCCGGGTTGGGCAGCGGCAGCTCGCCATGCACCGGCCAGCTCATGCCGGCATCCGCGCTGCGGCTGAACAGCACATGGCCGGGGAACGGGCCGGTGTCGCGCATCAGCGCCAGCAGCTGATCCTGCGCCAGCGGCAACAGCAGCGGCTGAATGGCACGACGGCCATGCGTGATGCGCACCTTGTCGAGGACGCGCCCGTATGGGTCGAGGCGCAGCAGCTCGGCAAACTTGCCGATGAACTCGTGGTACACCGGCAGCCCGATGCTGCCATCGTCATAGGCCAGCGGCGCGCACTTGTTGAGGGTGCTGATGTTGAAAAACGGCGAGGTGATCAGGCGGCGCGGCGCATCCCAGCTTTGCCCCTCGTCGCTTGAATGCATCACGTTGAGTGCAGAGCCGGCCCAGCCGCCAACTGACACGCTGACGTAATACAACGACAGCTCGCCCAGCACATCGCGCACCAGTACCGAGTTGCCCACGGTCTTGATGTGGCGGCCCAGCGCTGCCTGCGTTCCGGCGGCGCCAATGATGCGGCGCGGCTCGCTCCAGCGGCGGGTTTGCGGCGAATAGTCTGCGCCCCACAAGGCCACGTCGGTGGCACCTTCACGCGTGCCGCCAAACCAGGTGGCGAGCAGGCCGCCGTCGCGCGTTTCGATTACGTTGGCGCCATGCACCGAAGGCGTGGGGCAAGTCTCGCAGGCATAGCCCATGCTCATGGCCGGCGCGCTGCGGTTGAGTGCAGTGGCGTCGGCGATCAGCAGCCTGGGCTCAGGCTGGGGCGCCACATAGCGGTTGAACAGCGGCACCGCGGCGGCCAGCAGCAACACGCCGTAACCTGCGCTAATGGCAAGAGGGGAAAGTTGCGGCAGCTTAAAGTTCATTGGTTGTCAGATTTCAATTCAAAGGCAAGCAAACAAAGTTGCACCCAGTTTATCATTCGGCCACCTGAGCATCACAGTAGGAGCGGCCCCTGGCCGCGATCGCACGCATGGCGTGCTCCTACAGGAGTGCTGCGTTCCCATGGGCCAAACAGGTTGAAGCAGATCAGGCATTCGCCCGGAGCCAGTCGCGCAGCTGGGCAAAGTCGTCCACCAGCGCCAGCGGCTTCAGCGCCCGCAACTGTTCGGAAGGATGCGCGCCATGCGTCACGCCGACCGCATCCACACCGGCGTTGATCGCCATCTGCAGATCGTGCGTGGTGTCGCCTATCATTAGCGTGCGTTCGGGCGCCACGGCCAGCTCGTCCATGATTTCATGCAGCATGGCGGGGTGGGGCTTGGAATGGGTTTCGTCGGCGGTGCGCGAGGCGATGAAGCAATCCTCGATGCCCGAGGTCTTGAGCACACGGCTCAGGCCGGCGCGACTCTTGCCGGTGGCGATGGCGAGCATAAAGCCCTGCTGCTGCAATTCGCGGATGGTGTTTTCGGCGTGGGCGAACAGCGGAATCGACTGATCCTGTGCCAGGAAGTAGTGCTTGTAACGTTCAACCAGCGCACCGTACATTTCTTCCGGCGCTTCCGGCACGGCATGGCGCAGCGCCTGCGCCAGCCCCATGCCGATCACGTAGCGCGCGGCTTCGTCGGTCGGCACCGGCAGCTTGAGGTCGCGCGCGGCGGACTGGATGGAAGTCGCAATCACCGCGGTGGAATCCATCACCGTGCCATCCCAGTCGAACACAATCAGATCGTATCGTTTTGCCATTTCAGTCAGCCAAAAAATAAGACGCGGATTTTAGCATTTTTGCCACAGCCTTCATAAACATCCATGCTGCCAACTCACAGAATAAGTTGCCTAAGCTCGCGTCTGCGCCTAGCATGCGCGCCATGCAAACCTCTACTCCCCCACAATGGCTGCTGTATTGCCGCCCCGGTTTTGAACGCGACTGCCTGCAGGAAACCCAGGCCTCGGCGCGCGAGGCCGAGGCCAACAGCGGCTTTATCGTCGTTCAGGGCAAGCCGCGCCTGCACTATGCGCAGCTCACCTTCACCCGCCAGCTGATTCGCCTGCATGGCGAAGTGAACGAGCTGCCCGAGCGTGACCGCCTTACCCCCCTGCTCGCCGCCATTCCCGACGAACCGCAGAAGTTTGGCGCGCTGTGGCTGGAGACGCCGGACACCAACGAGGGCAAGACCCTCTCCGGCTTTACCCGCCGCTTTCAGCCCCTGCTGGAAGCCAAGCTGCGCGCCAGTGGGCGCCTGCTCGACGATGCCAGCCTGCCGCGCTTGCACATCTTTTTCCCCGACAAGAACCGCGCCCTGATCGGCAGCAGCGACCCGCGCAACAGCGCCGCCGCCCCGATGGGCATCCTGCGCATGAAGATGCCGTACGAAGCACCCAGTCGCTCTGTGCTCAAGCTGGCCGAAGCCTTCGAGGTGTTTTTGTCGGAAGAAGAAAAGACCCAGTGGATCAGGCCGGGCATGCGCGCGGTTGATCTGGGTGCCGCCCCCGGTGGCTGGACCTGGCACTTGGTCAGCCTGGGTTTGCAGGTAGAAGCCATCGACAACGGCCCGCTCAAGGGCGTGGTGGCCGACCATCCCTCGGTGAGGCACCTGCGCCAGGACGGCTTCCGTTACCGTCCCAAGCACGCGGTAGACTGGCTGGTGTGCGACATGATCGAACAACCGGGACGCGTGGCAGCACTGGTGGCAGACTGGGTGGCCAGCGGCGCAACCAACCGCGCCATTTTCAACCTCAAGCTGCCAATGAAGAAACGCGTCGATGCCCTGCACGAAGCGCTGGCCAGCGTGCGCGAGGTGCTGGATAAAAAGGGCTTCAAGTATCGTTTGCAGGCCAAGCAGCTGTACCATGACCGCGAAGAAGTGACGGTGTTTCTGGCCAAGCTGAAGCGCTGATTCCTAAATTCAAACCCCAATTCAGCCACAGAGCACAGAGCGTGTGTTGTTGGGACTTTAGTCCCTTACAACCACGGCCTACCCCTTGCGGGTACAGAGCGCACAGAGAAAGGCACTGCACGCAAAGTATCAGCGGCAATCTCTGTGAACTCTGTGGCAAAGGTTTAAGGAAGCGCTGATTAAGTCGTCATACCCGCGAAGGCGGGTATCCAGCTGTTTGATTTGACTGGGTTCCCGCCTTCGCGGGAACGACGATTGTGGACTTAATCAACGCTCCTTAACCATTTGTTGAAAAAGAGACAGCTACTTCACCCCAGCACCAGTGATTCAAGCTGACACCTTGAGTTTCACCAGGCCCCGCTCCTGAAGCGATCGATATCGCGCCTTTCCTTCTTGGTTGGCCGCCCCTCGCGGGTGACGTTCTGCTCCTGTGCTTTGCGCTCAAAAGCCAGCGCCTCGCGCTGCTTGATGCTCTCTGGCGTTTCGCGGTAAAGCAGCTGCGCCTGCGGCGCCGGGCCGCGCTTGTCGGAAAGGGCCAGCACCTCCACCACAAAGGTATACGGCCCCAGGCGGATCGCCACCAAGTCGCCCGGCCCCACCGTCTTGGCCGGCTTGGCCCGCGCCTCATTCACCAGCACCTTGCCGGACTCAATGGCTGTGATGGCCAGCGCGCGCGTCTTGAAAAAATGGGCCGCCCACAGCCATTTGTCGATGCGCAATTTGTCGGCTTCGTGGTCGGAATCAGAGGGGAAGTTGGAAACGCGTTTCATGTGCTCAGAAATAGAAAGGGTTGCAGGTCATATTATGACTGCGGACTGGGGATTTAGTTTAGTGACTTCTTTGCAGCTCAAAGGAGGCGTCCGATCATCCTATAAGCAGATACTCAACGTTCAAGTTCAATGTGGAGTGCACTATTCATTGACGAGGTATCACCTATAGTGCCGTTGTTAACTGGCAGTTTTCCGACATGCTTGGCTAGCCATTCCTCGATTTGGAACAGCCTCATAACGGGACACTTTAGATCGGCCGTTGCTGATTTCGCGAAGGCACGCATCTCGCCAATGCAAGAAAGAAACTTTTCATTTATGACGAATTCGACATCGACGCCGTACTTCGCCTGAATGTTTGCACCAATGTCATTTATGTGACCAAGCTGATTGTATTGAGGTGCCTTGTTACCACTCTTGACTACCGGACTCCAGAGCATGAAATGCTTGTCGTACTTCTTAAAGTAGTTGTTTGTGTACTCAATATCTCTGGAAAATTTCTCAGTCAATTTTTGAACATTATTGGGCCTCTTGTTCTTGACATATTGAAGTCCCGTCGTGAGATGAACTGCCACCTCGGCAACGTACACCTTTTTCTCCTTAAGATTTATTCCGACGACATCAATTTCCCCTTGAGACTCGACCGTATAAAGATTTGTTTGAATGAACTCACACCCCCTAATGTATTGAAGATACGAGGCTACAAGTTGTTCACCAATGTTAATCATCGCTACACTTTCTGATGGTTAAGGACTGTCTCGTCAATGGAAAATCAATAGGGGCCGGCTGAGCCCAGAACTTGATTGAAAAATATGATTTGCAAGACTGATTCGCTCCTAAAACAACAAACGAGATATGTCACTTACAGCATTTAGGCCGCCACGATAATCACTTCCAGATTTAGGTAGTACAAACGTGTACCGATCATCACCCTGAAAAACGAGTTTAAAATGCTTTCCGTCATCAGAAACACCAAAGCCCATATCCTCTAGTATTTTCCGTGTTCTTGCATCCATACTTTTGTAATCTCTAAGAAGAGCCTTCAACTGTTCTCGCAAAGCGTCGCCACCT
>JBGPPE010000127.1:0-7454 GCA_041488395.1 Gallionellaceae bacterium | reverse complement strand
TGCCGTCTTCATCATCCAGCCCAATCAGCACGCTGACATCGCGCTTGCCGTTGACCACCTGGCGTATTGCCGCCACCAGTTCCAGAATGATGCCCGGCCGGGCATTGGCAGACACCCACAGCACATTGATCTTGAGATTGAAGTTAACGAAAACAACGTCGTGATACGGCGCCAGCGCGAGCTGGAGGTTGATCATGGTGGTGTTGATATGTTGCTGCGGGCGGTTGCGCAAGCCGGGGATCAGCATCATGAAATCCAGCAGTGGGCGGCCGTCTGCTCCACGCGTGGGCACGATTTGCCACAGGGGCACATCGGGTTCCAGGGTTGCCCCGGTTGCGGGTGTGTTGCTACGAAGGTTGACGAGGTTCATGACTCCTCCCTTTGCGTAAGCGGCTATTAATCAGGCACGAAAGAAATACTGTTCCGTTCGGCCTGAGCCCTGTCGCAGGGTCAACACGAACGGCTGCTTGCTTCACACTTAGTGCCTGGCCAGCTTACCCAGTTCCGTCAGGATCGAATACACCAGCTCCTGCCCTTGCACGTTCATGCCCTGGGCCAGCTTGTCGGCATCGCGTTCACCGTCCACCAGTTTGCGCATCACGGCGCCCAGCTTGGCCATGTCGCCGCCGGCGCGCACCATCTGTTCCGCCATATTGGCCAGCATGTGCAATGCCTGTGCGTTGCCCTTCCCTGCCGCATCGATAATGCTGGCCAGCCCCGGTGCGGCCTGGCTGGCATCGGGCCTGGCATTGGGATCGGGCAGGCTGGAAGGGTCTTGTATTCCCATCAGGATGGCTTCAATGATGGTGCCGTCTTCATCATCCAGCCCAATCAGCACGCTGACATCGCGCTTGCCGTTGACCACCTGGCGTATTGCCGCCACCAGGGTGTCCCAGCCATTCTTTGCGGTCATCTCCAGCATCTGCTCCAGTTGCGGCAGGAGCTCGCGGTTATTGCAGGCCATCACCACGTTGTTGATCAGGATGGCGTGGAACTGCACGATTTGTTGCTTCTGGTCGGAAATCAGTTTGGACACTTCGTTACTCTTTCAAAAATTTTTCGGGTCACGCAGCAGATATGGCTAATCATATCCAAATTGGGCGGGAACAGCGACAACAAGCTCATGCCTGCCCTGCCCCCTAGCTGCGTCCAGGCCAGATGTCCGGGCAGATGCGCAACACATCTCAGCTTTCTATATCACTCTTCTTTTGCTCGAATTCCTCGCGCCCGATTTCACCGCGTGCGTAGCGTTCTTTTAACAGCTCCAGTGCATTCTTCTCGCGGCGATCTCGTCCCGCAAAAGTGCCGGCGCCCCAGGTGTATTTGATCAGCAGCACGATGGCTGCGATCAATATGCCCCAGAGCAACAGCATACCTATGCCCATGCCGCCCCAACCGTAATCACCCATATGACCCCACATTTTTCACTCCTTGATGACTTCTGGCCTGGCTGCCGCCCACTGCGCTGCCAATGGCTGGCCCGAAGCGAGCCCCGCATCGTGTTTGTCGTCAACTATTGCAGACGGTACTCGAATATTGCTTCGATATTTTCCTGGCTTTGTTTTGCAACGCTGCGTATTCCGATTTCAAGGCGGTAAATGCCGCCATGACGCAGCTCGAAATAATTGCCAAAACTCGTAACATCACCTATCTGCATGGGCTCCATGGTTTTGTCCACGCCCACCATGCCGAGCTCTCTCACCCGGGCCGTCACCTTGGCATCGGTAATGCGTTTGCCGCTGGCATCAAAGAGCGCAACAACAAAGTGATATTCATTCTTGTTTGCTGGCACGCCGCCATGAATTAACAGCTCATCACGGGTTGCGGGGGATTTTCCCGCAATCTGAACCGGCATGACGCCGTAGTAGATATCCAGATCCTTTACCCGCTGGTACTGCGTAGTTTCCACATAGGGTAGCCCCATGTTCTCGACCGCCATTGCTGCGCTGTAGACTCCCAGACCAAGGGCCACAAAGAGCAGTGAAGAAAATCTGCATAAAATAATTTTAAACATGATTCACTCCTTTCCTGACATGGTTTGACTCCTTGTTCTGAATTCATGGAGCACTGTTAACCGTCATTTTTTTCCCACTTCCGGACAATGCTTTGCTAGTCCAGTCGTGGCTACCCAACCTTTGCAGCATGTCGGAGAGAGCACCCGATCAGGCGCATTTTCTGCTCTGTTAATTGTTAATAGTGACAGTGGAGAATTGCTAATGGGACACCATGTCTGCGCGAGAGTTCGAGCATTCGAATGCCAACTATAGGACATGGCCGGCGTAGCGGCACAGGCTGAGCGCCGGTTAACGCTGCGAATCAACTACACAATGGAATGTAGTGGCTAGTTCAACACCGGTTGATTCAAGCCTGCCAGACACCATAGCCGCCGGCACGAAAATCAATCGCCAGCTCCACTTCCAGGTCGCGCGCGGCATCATAGGAAAGCGGGTTATACAGTTCGTAGAGCTCCGGCAGCAGGCGCAAGCCGTATTGTTTTACATAGCGGTTGGACTGGATGCCGGCCTTGTGTTTATCGAAGCGCAGGTCGGGGTCCAGCCCGGTCATGCCGACATAAACACAGGGCTTGCCGGTGATGTAAGCGGGGTTGCACTTTTTGAATTTGCCTTCGTAGAGAACGTCCCTGGACAGCTCGATCACGTAGACGTGATAGTGGTTGCGGCTTGCCATGCTTAAATCAACCGGGTATGTGCGAGATGCTGCAGGATTACGATAATTTCAACTGTGACTTGGGTTTCCTGCCCGGTGCTGCCGGAGGAATAAAGCCGGCCAGGCGGCAGCGGATACCCTCGATTTTCTTGCCCTTCTCGAACTTGATCGAGTGGTAAACCATAATCTCTCTCTGCTCTGCCAGTTCTGCCAGCTGAATGCGCACCTTGGCGAGAGAGATACCCACGGCTTCAGCGATCTCGGTATCGAGTCGCTCGCCATGCGTTTTCAGATATTGAAGAATTTCTTTCATAGGACGCCACCATACCACCGATATGGCCCAAATTGCCAATGTTCAACAACGCCAGGATGTAAAAAATCCTGCTGGTCGCGCTGGAAGGCCTGAACCTGGACGTCATTGCCGAAGGGGTGGAGACGGAGGAGCAACGGCAATTTCTCCTGCATGCGGGATGCACCAAATACCAGGGCTATCTGTTCAGTCGGCCGCTGCCGGCTGAGCAATTTGAGGCCTTGCTTAAGCAGGCTGAACCGCTCAGCTACCGCCAAACCAGTTGTAGCCCTGGTCTTCCCAGTAACCACCGGGGTAGGTATTGGTGACAAAAATTGCGTTGATGTGTTTGGGGTTCTTGTAGCCCAGTTTGGTTGGTATGCGCAGCTTCATCGGGTAGCCATACTCGGGCGGCAGGGTCTTGCCGTCATAGGTAAAGGCGAGCAGTGTCTGCGCGTGCAAGGCGGTGGGCATGTCGATGCTGGTGTAATAGTCATCCTCGCATTTGAAGCCGACGTATTTGGCCGAGAGGTCAGCACCGATGTGCTTGAGGAAAGTTGAAAACGTCACGCCGCCCCACTTCCCTATCGCGCTCCACCCTTCCACGCAGATGAGGCGAGTTACCTGGCTGGTTTGCGGCAATTGATATAACTCAGGCAGCGTCCATGCATGCTTGTCAGCCACCAGGCCGCTCACTTCGAGACGGAAGTCGTCCGCATCCACTTCCGGGATGTCTTCTCGCCCATAGAAAGCATTGAATGGAAACGGCCGCGTGATCATCGACTCCGGATAGGTCGGTGCCATATGCGCGGGATCGAACAGCCAGGCCTGCACCTTGTCGTTGAATCTGGATACTTTGAGCAGGGCCTGCTCGACCGAGTTTTCATCGCTGAGATTACAGCCTGTCAGCAATGACAGCCCGCCCAGGCTCAGTGCGCGCTGCATGAACAGACGCCGCGACGGCATGGGCAGCTCTTTCAGCGCGGCATTGACCACGGCATTCTGATCCAGCGTCTGAATTCTTTTTGGTTTGAACATCTGGTTCTCCTTAACGACCGCGCAGCATCAATACCAGGGTACGCGGCACCACTGCCACCATCACCAGGTGCACCGCCAGCACAGCCAGCAAGGCCGCCATGGCAGAAAAATGCACCACGCACGCCATGTCGTAACCGCCCATCAATTCGCGCAACAGCGGGAACTGTACGGACTTCCAGATGGCCAGCCCGGACAGCACCAGCACTATCGTATCCAGCACCATGAACAGGTAAGCCAGCTTCTGCAGCGCGTTGTATTCGGACAGATCGGCATGCTGCAGTTTAAAGCTGAGGGCGGCGCGCAAATCCGCCCGGATTGCCTTGATCGATAACGGAAAAAATTTGCGCAGAAATCTGCCGCTCAGCAGGTTAAGGCCCAGGTAAAGCAGGCCGTTGGCCACCAGCACGTACATGGCAAAGAAGTGCCAGAGCAAGGCGCCACCCAGCCAGCCACCCAGCGTGATCGCATCGGGAAAGGTAAAGGGGAAAATGGGCGAGGCGTTATAGATGCGCCAGCCGCTCAGCAGCAGCAACACGGTCGCCACCACATTGATCCAGTGCGTCAGCCGCAGCCATGCCGGATGCACAATTTCCCTGGCATGATTCATCTTGGCTCCTCATAGGGCTTGAACAGTTGCGGGAATTGCTCCTTCAGGTGTTCAACCTTGGGCTCATCAAAGCGCATGATGTACGGATGATTAGGGTGTTTGCGGGCGAAGTCCTGATGGTATTCTTCCGCCGCATAAAATGCGGGCAGCGTGGATACCCGGGTGACGATTTTGTCGGGATAGATTTTCGCAGCATCAAGCTGATGAATGTAGCCATCGGCAATTTTCTGTTGCGACGGGCTCAGCGCAAAAATTTCCGAGCGATACTGCGTGCCCGTATCCGGCCCCTGCCGGTTCAGCTCGGTGGGGTTATGCGCCACCGCAAAATACACTTTCAGCAGCTGGCCGTAGCTGATTTTTGCCGGGTTGTAGACCACCTTGACCGACTCGGCATGGCCTGTGCTGCCGCTGCTGACCTGTTCATAAGTCGCGCCGCTGGCGGGGCCGCCGGCATAGCCGGAGGTAGCCGAGATGACCCCCTTCACGTGCTGAAACACCGTCTGCACACCCCAGAAGCAGCCACCGGCAAACACGGCACTTCGCTGGCCGGAAGTTTTCGCCAGCGCCTCGTCCTGCGCCGGGTCAGGCAGCCTGGCCAGCTGCCCTTCCGCACCGGCCGGCAGTACGGGAATGATCAATATGGCCAGTAGCAGCACCTTCAGCCACTGCCCCAGTTGGATATGTTTCATCGCCACTCCTTTCTCAGCTTTTCTCGGGAATAAATTTCAGCGCCACGCCATTGTTGCAATATCTCAGGCCGGTCGGTCTGGGGCCATCGTTGAACACATGGCCATGGTGGCCGCCACAACGGGCGCAGTGATACTCGGTGCGCGGCAATACGAGCTGAAAATCCTGCTTGGTCTCCAGACGGCCGGGTAATGCGTCATAGAAACTTGGCCAGCCGGTGCCGCTGTCGTATTTAAATTCGGAGGGAAACAGCGGCAGATCGCAGCCTGCACAGATGAAAATTCCCTTGCGTTTTTCCGAGTTAAGCGGGCTGCTAAAGGGGCGCTCTGTGCCTTCCTTGCGCAGCACATCATACTGTTGTGCGTTAAGCAATTTCAGCCATTCGGCATCGCTTCTGTTAATGCGTGTAATGACCTCGGCAGCGCTCATGCTCCGGCTTGCCGCGATGACACGCCCCATCATCAGCACGCCGGCCCCGCCTGCTGCCAGCTGGATAAATGTGCGCCTGTCCATTTCGTTCTCCTGATCTGTTAGTATAAAAAATCGAGCCCCCTGGTAACCGTATAAGACCGCTAGCAGGCCCAGTGGTTCTTGCAACTAAATTCGGTACACTCCGCCAAAAGGTTACATCAATGGAACTGGATTTAAAGTGACGGGCGCTCCCAGCAAACTTGAATCCCTGATGCGCAAAGCGCTGGCAGGCGACCAGCAGGCTTACTCAGCCTTGTTGCTGGAAACCGCGCGCTTCCTGCGCCCATTTTTGTCGCGCAGGCTCAATGGTGCCAGCGAGGTGGAGGATCTGCTGCAGGAGATTCTGCTCTCCATCCACAAGGCACGCCATACTTATGACGGGCAAAGACCATACAAGCCATGGGCCTTTGCCATTGCCCAGTTCAGGCTGCTCGATTACCTGCGCAGCCATTACGCTGATCACCTGCGCCATGCGGTTGAAATATCCGAGGTGGAAAATATTCTGCCGGAGAATGTAACCGAATCATCGTTTACCTACGAATCTATCAGTGCCGAAATCAAGCAGCTTCCCGAGAAGCAGGCAACCATCCTGCAGATGATGCACCAGGAAGGGTATACCGCCAAAGAAGTGGCCGAAAAAATCGGCATGAAAGAGAGCGCAGTGAAAGTGGCCGCGCACCGGGCTTACAAGATATTGAAAGAAAAACTGGTGAGATAATGAAAGACGTCGACACACTCATCGCGGCGCTGGCTCGGGAAGCCAGGCCGGTAAGGCAGGCACCGCACCCATTTGTACTGTTCGCGCAATGGATGGGCGGTGCTGTGGTCTATATTGCACTGACCCTGCTTTACTCCGGCTTGCGCCTGGACTTGCTGGCCAGGCTGCATTCCCCGCTGTATTTGCTGGAGCTCGTTTTGCTGCTGGGCATTATTGCCACTGCCGCGCTAAGTGCGGCCCTGCTGGTGTTCCCGGACATGCACCAGAAACGCCGCATGGTTTTCTCGCCTGTGCTGATGTTCGCCCTGCTGGCTGTACTGATCGTCATCTCCTGGCAGGCTGATTATCCGCCCTCGCCGCCACCTGTGCATAGTGTGGAATGCCTGCTTTATATTGCCTTCCTTGCGCTATTGCCTGCCGCCTGGATGTTTTACTCGATGCGCAAATTTGCCAGTACGCACCACTACCTGGCCGGCAGCATTGCACTGCTGGCCGCCTTCAGCATTGGCGCCCTGTCGCTCAGGCTTTCCGAGCAGACTGATTCCATCCTGCATGTGATGCAATGGCACTACCTGCCCATGATCGGAGTAAGCCTTATCGGCCTGTGGCTGGGAAAAACGCTGTTGAAGTGGTGAAGAAGAATTTAGCAGCATTCAGCCAATGACCCGGCTGGTTGGTGCAATCACAATTACCCCCGGCAAGTAATACATACCCATGACCAAACATTGGGTAATCGCGCACAGGCTTTCCCCACCCGCCGCCATAGGAGTAACATCAACACATGGCACTCTGTTGCCCATCAATAGTGATGCCAGGAGTAAGTAATGAAGCACGCGGGCCTGTTATTTTTGCTCCTCTGCTTGCCACAGTCAGTGCAGGCGGACGAAGCCCTGAAATTTGGCGTCGCCAACCAGCGCCCGGTCATGCTCACCGCACAGATCTGGAACCCGATACTGGCTTATCTCAGCAAGAAGTCC
>JBGPPE010000126.1:0-7464 GCA_041488395.1 Gallionellaceae bacterium | reverse complement strand
CTTCAGCTTCAGGGTGGCAGCCAGCAGCACGGCAGCAGCGGCCAGCTCACCCATCATGTTGCGCAGTATTTCGGGATATTCACGCCGCTCCAGCACGTTTTTCCAGGTCTGGTCGAGGTGCACCAGCTCGCCACGGATGGGTTCATGTTCAAACAGGAATCTTTGCAGGGAGTCCCACTGCGAGGAGTCCAATGGTTGGGTATCAGGTGTATTTTTCATGTTGAAATCATAACATGCCATGCCTGCAGGCCGCCTGTCACAGCCGCAGGCACACTGGCTTACTGACGAAACAGCCCATGCTCGAGCATGCTGTTCACGATCATCGTGATATAGGGCTTGATGCGCTTGCGATCGGGGCTGGTAACTTGAGTTTCATAGGCGGCAGCCCAGATCAGTTTTTCGCTGCGCGCATCGTAGAGATTGGTTTCCATCAGCGCGTATTCGGATTGGGTGACATAGCCCGGCGTCACCATTGCGTCATAGACATGGTAATAATAGTCAGGCCAGGTGCCGTAATACGCAGGGTAGTAATAGACCGTGCCCGGCATGTAAGTTTGCAGGTTTTTCTTGCTGACCAGCCGGGTCAGTAACACCGTATCGGGCGCCTGTTCGCTCACGATCTTTGCCACAGCAGCCTTGTCTTCCATTTTCGCGTCGGGCAGGGTCGTGTAGCTGGCAATGGCATCCGCACCAAGTGCCTTGAGCTGGGCAACAAATTCGTCCTCGAAGATTCGCCTTTGCAGCGGCTCGCGCGCCATGCCTATGACCATCACCCGGTGCGGGTGCGCCTTGTAGTCAGGGTCAATCCAGACCGAGTTAATCTGGGGCGTTGTACTGCATGCAGTGAGCAGTAGGACAGCGAGCCCCACAGAAAACAGCGCGCTGCGTAAATATCTTGTCATCGCTTTCTCCTTGATTAAAGCCGGCTGCCTATTAAAACGCGATCCGGCCATGATGTCATGTGATCAATTCCAATATCTCTGCGCATGCACTCGAACTATTGGATTTTATACAGTAAACTCGGTTCCGGTTTTTGTACCCAAGCAGACAGGAATTCCCAATATATGCGACTCATTCCGATCAAGCCCGATGAACTGGCCGCAGGCAGACCCCTGCCGTGGCCGCTGTATGATGCCTCCGGCCTCGTCGTGCTGAAGGCCGGCTTTGTTCCGGGCACCGAGCAACAGGTTAAATCCCTGCTGACCAGCGGCCTGAGCCGCGATCGCGATGCCAGGGTCAAGCCAGCCGACAAAGCGGGCAATGCTGCCCCCGCGCCGGAATCAACCGGGAGTATGCCGCTGGAGCAGGTCAAACTGAACATCGGCGACTCCATCCAGCTGCAGGTGCAGTCCGAAACCGACAACACCCGCTATTACGTCACGCTGGTGGGCTACCTCGCCGGACAGAGCGTGATCGTCACCACGCCGACGCTGGATGGCAACGTGCTGCTGATGCGCGATGGACAGTCATTCGTGGTGCGTCTGTTCAGCGGCAAGAGCGCCTATGCCTTCACCGCCCTGGTCAAGCGCGTTACCAACTCGCCGTTCCCCCACCTGCATCTGAGCTACCCCAAGGAAGTGCGCGGCATCGTGGTGCGCAGCAGCGCGCGTGCCCAGGCCAACATCATTTGCAGCGCCATCGTCGCTGGCGGCAACAGTGTTGCCTGCGTGGCCCGCGATATCAGCATGGGCGGCGCACTGCTTGCCTCACGTGAGCAGATCGGCGCGAGCGGGGAAAAACTGACGCTCAGGCTGCGCGTGATCGTCAGCGAGGTCGAACACCTGCTGACCCTGCCCTGCCAGATTCGTTCGGTCAACATTGCCATGATCAGCGGCGATAATGTGCCTTCCATACAGCACGGGGTGTCGTTCGAGGAACTCAGCGCACAGGACAAGCTGGTGATCACCGCCCTGCTCTACCAGAACGTGGTGAGCAATACGGAAGATGCCTGAAGAAATAACCACGGCGAAATAATCACGGCCTTCGATGGCATCGCGTAAAATCACGCCTGCCTACGCACTTCACCCCTGATGCCGGACCATTATCCGGTTATAAACCACCCTGCAGATTCGCTTTGATAACACCTGAACACATAAACGCCCTGTTTGCGCCCGGCGGCGCACTGGCCGAACATATCGCCAATTTCCGCGCACGCCCGCAACAGGTGGAGCTGGCACTGGCGATTGCCGAGGCCATCAACAGCAACGGCCAGCTCATCGCCGAGGCCGGCACCGGCACCGGCAAGACCTTTGCCTACCTGGTGCCGGCCCTGCTCGCCGGCGGCAAGGTGGTGATTTCCACCGGCACCAAGAACCTGCAGGACCAGCTGTTCCAGCGCGACCTGCCGACGGTGCGCGATGCGCTGAAGGCGCCGGTTTCCATCGCACTGCTCAAGGGGCGCTCCAACTACCTGTGTCATTACCACCTGGAGCGCGCGCAAAACGACGGGCGCTTTGCCACGCGCGAGGACGTGCGCCACCTCGCCAGGATCGTGCAGTACGCCAAGATCACCCACAGTGGCGACAAGAGCGGCCTGGCCGAAGTACCGGAAACCGCCCAGGTTTGGAGCCAGGTCACCTCCACGCGCGACAACTGCCTCGGGCAGGAATGCCCGCAGCACAAGGAATGCTTCGTGCTCAAGGCGCGCAAGGAAGCGATGGAGGCCGATGTGGTGGTGGTCAACCATCACCTGTTCTTTGCCGACGTGATGCTGCGCGACGAAGGCGTGGCCGAGCTGCTTCCCGCCTGCAACACGGTAATCTTCGACGAAGCGCACCAGCTGCCGGAAACCGCCAGCCTGTTTTTTGGCGAGAGCATCTCCACCTCGCAGCTGCTGGAGCTGGCGCGCGATACCCAGCTGGAAGCGATGACGACCGCCAAGGATTTCAAGCATCTGCCCAGCGCCTGCGATGCGCTGGAAAAAGCCGCGCGCGACCTGCGCCTGGTGTTCAAGAAGAGCGAAGGCCGCATGGCCGCCGAGGCCAGCAGCGACCTGACCGGCTTTGCCGATGCGCTGAGCAAAGTGGAGAAGCAGCTGAAGCAGCTCAATGAGCTGCTGGAAAAACAGGCCGAACGCAGCGAAGGCCTGGAGAACTGCTGGCAGCGCGGGCTGGCGCTGGCGCAGAAAATCAGCCAGTGGCAGGACACTGCACAAACGGAATCGGTACGCTGGCTGGAAATCTTCCACCACTCGGTGCAGCTCAACACCACCCCGCTGTCCATCGCCGAGATTTTTGCGCGCCAGATCGGCGGGCATCCGCGCGCGTGGATCTTCACTTCCGCCACGCTGGCGGTGAAGCAGAATTTCTCCCACTACCAGAGCGAGATGGGCCTGCTGGAGGCGCGCACCGCGTGCTGGGACAGCCCCTTCAACTACCCCGAGCAGGCGCTGCTGTATGTGCCGCAACACCTGCCCGAGCCCAACAGTCCCGGCTACACCGAGGCCGTGGTAGAGGCCGCACTGCCGCTGATCGAGGCGAGCAAGGGGCGCGCCTTCCTGCTGTTTACCAGCCTGCGCGCCATGCAGCGCGCGCATGAAATCCTCACTGCGGAATTTGACCGCAAGCATCTTGCTTACCCACTGATGCTGCAGGGCGAAAGCTCGCGCAACGAGCTGCTGGCGCGCTTCCGCGAGCATGGCAATGCCGTGCTGCTGGGCAGCCAGTCGTTCTGGGAAGGCGTGGACGTGCGCGGCGAGGCGCTGTCGCTGGTGGTCATTGACAAGCTGCCCTTCGCGCCGCCGGATGACCCGGTGCTAGCGGCGCGCATCGCGCAGATCAGCAAGCAGGGACGCAATGCCTTTATGGAGTACCAGTTGCCGCGCGCGGTGATCAACCTCAAGCAGGGCGCCGGCCGCCTGATCCGCGACGAGAGCGATCGCGGCGTGCTGATGATCTGCGATCCGCGCCTGATTTCCAAACCTTATGGCAAACGTATCTGGCAAAGTTTGCCGCCGTTCAGGCGCACGCGCGAGGCACAGGAGGCGGTGGCATTCTTCGCGCAGGCCGCCATAGCCGAGGCCGGCACTGAAGCCACAAGCGGGGAAATGGAGTAACATGTCAGCCAATCAGATGATTCTGATCGGGGTACAGCAGTTAGCCGCGCGCTTGCCACTTTTTTGTTAACTGTCCCAGGCGTGCTTTTCGATTCAGCTACCTTGAGGGAGGTCAGGATGAATGAAAAGGTTCTGCAGTTGATCGGGAGTGCAGAAAACTACTACCCGCACGCACTCGAAAAACAGTTCCCGCAGATGCTCAAGAAGATCGTCGAACTATGGAATTCCCCCGGGCTGGATCCCTACCTGCAGCAACTCATGCTGGATACGCGCGATCACCAGCGCCAGGGGTTTCCCGCCGAAGTTGCCACCGACATCATGCGACTCGGCCGGATTAACAGCGAACAACGTGAACGTGCCATAAAGAATTTTGGCAAATGAACTGACCGAAGCGCCCTTCGCGAAGATGGATTATCACCACCGAATTGACTGAAGCATCCAATGAACGAAAAAATATTGCAATTATTGAATGGCAGAGAGCCCCTCTATCCACACAAGCTGGAGCAGCAATACCCGCGTGTGCTCGAGAAAATCATGGAACAGTGGGACAAACCCGCTCTGGAAAACTATCTGAGTGAATTGATGATGGATAGCCGTGATGGCCGTCGCCAGGGCTTTCCTCCTGAAGTAGCCTCGGAAATTCTGCGCCTCAGCCTGATTCACAGCCAACAGCAAAAGCAAAGCAGCACCGATGTGTGGGGTGGCATTGCCGAAAAATACCGGCAGGAAGTTGAACAGCTTGGTTTCAAATTTTCTCCGCAAGGCTTCATGCAGGCATCGGAGTCTGGCAACACGCGAGCCATCCAGGTCTTCCTTAATGGTGGCGCCAATCTGGAAACTCGCGATGAACGCAACTGGACACCGCTGATGATGTCTTCCTTCAACGGCAAGGAAGCCGTTGCCTTCCTGCTGATCCAGAACGGCGCGCGCATTGATGCAAAAGACAGCAACGGCTACAGCCCTATCCATTGGGCAGCGTTCAACGGTTACTCCAACGTGGTGGGTTTGCTGATACGCAGCGGTGCCAACCCCAATGCACTGAGCAATTTTGGCTGGACCCCGTTGATGCAGGCCGCTACGCGCGGCCACATCCTGGCTGCGGCGCAACTGCTTGCCGGCGGCGCACATATCAACATCATCAGCCAGGACAAATGGACCGCACTGCACAAAGCCGCCGCCAATGGCCATACCGATCTGGTCAGGCTGCTGCTCTCGAAGGGTGCTGATCCAACTGTAGAGTATCAGGAAGGCTGCACCGCACTCACCCTGGCCACCAAAGGCAAGCATGAGGCAATTATTGCCATGCTCACGCCACCCAAATAATTCTCCAACCCGCTTGAACTTCCGCCTCCTGTTGACTCTCTAACCTGTTGGAGTGTCGTAGCCAAGAGCACTTGATTTTGGCTGCATTACCCCACATATATAAATATAGAGTTGAAGGGGAGGTGTTGCATGCCTGCTGTCCGACAAGCTGCTGTTGCCGGCCTGTTTTATCCGGGTGATCCTGACGTGTTATTGCGCGATGTGCGCAAGCTGCTGGCTGCTGCGCAAGCGCCAGTGCTGGCAGCCAAAGTGCTGCTGGTCCCGCATGCCGGCTATATCTATTCAGGAGCGATTGCCGCCAGCGCCTATGCCACGCTGGGCAGTGGTGCTGCGCGCATACGCCGCGTGGTGCTGCTCGGCCCGGCGCACCGGGTTGCCGTGCGCGGGCTGGCACTGCCGGGCGCAGATAGCTTTGCCACCCCGCTGGGTGAAATTGCGCTGGACCAGGATGCGGCACGCGCCATCTCGCACCTGCCGCAAGTCGTGCTTAGCCCGCAAGCCCACGCAGAAGAGCACTCACTGGAAGTGCAATTGCCATTCCTGCAAAGCGTACTGGGCGACTTCAGGCTGCTGCCGCTGGTAGTGGGCATGGCCACCGCGGAGGAAGTGGCCGAGGTGCTGGAACTGCTGTGGGGAGGCGATGAGACGCTGATTGTGATCAGCTCCGACCTATCCCACTACCTGCCTTACGAGGTGGCAAAAAACATAGACAAGGCAACGGTGCAGCATGTGCTCAGGCTGGAACAGCCGATTGCGCACGAAGAGGCCTGTGGTGCCACACCGATCAATGGCTTGCTGCTTGCCGCCAGCCGCCACCACCTTATCCCTCACCTGCTCGACCTGCGCAATTCCGGCGACACCGCCGGTTCGCGCGATGGCGTGGTGGGTTACGCAGCACTGGCATTTACCGCAGCAAACAGCACAGGAGAAAAAGCATGACGACAGCACAAGGCAGGATACTGCTTCCCATTGCACGCGCAGCGATAGGCCGCGCGCTCGACATGCCGCCGCTCGGCGCGGATGAAAGTGCTGCCTGGCTGAACCAGCCCGGCGCCTGTTTTGTCACCCTCACCCAGGAAGGCGAACTGCGCGGCTGCATCGGCACCCTGCAGGCGCATCGTCCTCTGCTGGCCGATGTCAAAAACAATGCCGTCGCAGCCGCGCTGCATGACCCGCGCTTCCTGCCGCTGGCGCGCGAGGAATTCGCCAGCACCGAAGTTGAAATCTCCCTGCTTTCGCCCACGCAGGCGATGAGCTTCCGCGACGAGATCGATGCGCTGACGCAACTGCGCCCGCAGGTGGATGGCGTGGTGTTTGAATTCCAGTCCTGGCGCAGCACCTTCTTGCCGCAGGTGTGGGAGCAACTGCCGCACCCGCAACAATTCCTGGCGCAGCTCAAGCGCAAGGCCGGCCTGCCGCAGGATTTCTGGCACGAAGAGATCAGGCTGTCGCGCTACAGCGTGACCAAGTGGCGCGAAGCAGACATCATGGAGCACGCATGAAGAGAGAAGAATTCGACAGCAGCCAGCGCCACCCGGCACGTTACTGGCACGTCATCGACGATGGCCGCATCCAGTGCGACCTGTGCCCGCGCGACTGCAAGCTGCATGAAGGCCAGCGCGGCGCCTGCTTCGTGCGCGCACGCGTGGGCAATGAAATGGTGCTGACTACCTATGGCCGCAGCTCCGGCTTCTGCGTCGACCCGATCGAGAAGAAACCGCTCAATCATTTCTACCCCGGCTCCAGCGTGCTTTCCTTCGGCACCGCAGGCTGCAACCTCGCCTGCAAATTCTGCCAGAACTGGGACATCTCCAAATCGCACAACTTCGACAGGCTGGCCGACCAGGCCAGCCCCGAAGCGATTGCCAGCAGTGCCAAGCGACTGGGCTGCAAGAGCGTGGCGTTCACCTACAACGACCCGGTGATCTTCACTGAATACGCCATGGATGTGGCCGATGCCTGCCATGAGCAGGGCATCCAGACCGTGGCCGTCACCGCAGGCTATATGCACGAGCAGGCGCGGCGCGACTTCTACGCCAAAATGGACGCGGCCAACGTCGACCTGAAAGCCTTCACCGAGGAGTTTT
>JBGPPE010000125.1:0-7497 GCA_041488395.1 Gallionellaceae bacterium | reverse complement strand
CAGCAGGGCGATGCACTTCTTGCGCGTGGTGGATTCCAGCTCGGTGATGGTGAACGCCTCAACCCGCTTTGCCGACGGCTTTGAATACGGCCTCGGCGCGGAGATCGGCATTTCCACCGACAAGATCCATGCACGCGGCCCGGTCGTGCTGGAGGGGCTGACTTCGCAGAAATACATCGTGCTTGGCAACGGGCAAATACGGAAGTAATGATCGTCATTCCCGCGCAGGCGGGAATCCAGCGATTTTATTCAAAATGCTTTAAACAGGTTTTGCCCTCGCTTTGCGAGGAAACATTTAATGAATGACTGGATTCCCGCCTGCGCGGGAATGACGGCACAACAGGACGGAGAACACATGAGCAATATCATCGAAATCAAGGTTCCAGATATCGGCAACTTCAAGGACATCCCCGTGATCGAGGTGATGGTCAAGGCTGGCGACAGCGTCAGCGCGGAACAGTCGCTGATCACGCTGGAAACCGACAAGGCCACCATGGATGTGCCCTCACCCGTTGCCGGCGTGGTGAAACAGCTCAAGATCAAGGTGGGCGACAAGGTCAGCGAAGGCAGCGTGATTGTGATGCTGGAAGCGACAGGTAGTGCAGCTGCTCCGGCACCTGCAGCAGCGCCGGCGCCAGCCAAGGCTGCAGCACCCGCCGCTGCACCACAGGCCGCACCAGTGGCCGCTCCGCGCAGCTTCGAAAAAGGCGACATCCACGCCGAAGTGGTGGTGCTGGGCGCCGGCCCCGGCGGCTACACCGCCGCTTTCCGCGCGGCTGACCTGGGCAAACAGGTGGTGCTG
Organism: Gallionellaceae bacterium; assembly: GCA_041488395.1. Lineage (GTDB taxonomy): Bacteria > Pseudomonadota > Gammaproteobacteria > Burkholderiales > Gallionellaceae > 39-52-133. Next base: position 6,695 of record JBGPPE010000125.1, on the reverse strand, counting down.
ATCGAGAAGCACGCCTCGCTCGGCGGTGTGTGCCTCAACGTGGGCTGCATTCCGTCCAAGGCGCTGCTGCATGTCGCCAAGGTAATCAGCGAGGCAGAAGAGGTGTCGCATCACGGCGTGACCTTCGGCAAACCCAAGATCGACATCGACAAGATCCGCGGCTGGAAAGAAAGCGTGATCGGCAAGCTCACCGGCGGCCTCGCTGGCCTGGCCAAGCAGCGCAAGGTGCAGGTGGTGCAGGGCGTGGCCAAGTTCAGCTCGCCCAACAGCCTCGTGGTGGAAACCAGGGAAGGCAAAAAGACCGTTACCTTCGACAACGCTATCGTCGCCGCCGGCTCCAGCGTGGCACGCATCCCCGGCTTCCCCTATGACGATCCGCGCATCATCGACTCCACTGGCGCACTGGCGCTGGCTGACGTGCCCAAGCGCATGCTGGTCATCGGCGGCGGCATCATCGGCCTGGAGATGGCGACGGTGTACGAGGCGTTAGGCAGCAAGATCTCCGTGGTCGAGCTGATGGATCAATTGATGCCCGGCGCCGACAAGGACATGGTCAAGCCGTTGCACACGCGCATCGGCAAGCGCTACGAAGCCATCATGCTGAAAACCAAGGTCACCAAGATCGAAGCGAGCAAGGCCGGTCTGAAAGTCACCTTCGAAGGCGAGCAGGCACCCGCTGAAGCGCAGGTTTATGACAAGGTGCTGATGGCCGTGGGCCGCCGCCCGAACGGACGCGAGATCGCTGCCGAAGCAGCCGGGCTCATCGTCAACGAGCGCGGCTTCATCCCGGTCGACAAGCAGATGCGCACCAATGTGCCGCACATCTTCGCCATCGGCGACATCGTCGGCGACCCCATGCTGGCGCACAAGGCGGTGCATGAGGGCAAGGTGGCGGCCGAAAACATCGCCGGACACAAGGCCTTCTTCGAGCCGCTGACCATTCCTTCCGTGGCCTACACCGACCCGGAAGTGGCGTGGATGGGCCTCACCGAGACCCAGGCCAAGGCGCAGGGCATCACCTATGAGAAAGCTTCGTTCCCGTGGGCCGCATCCGGCCGCGCGCTGTCCATCGCGCGTGAAGAAGGCGCCACCAAGGTGCTGCTCGACCCGGAGACACGCCGCATCCTCGGCATGGGCATCGTCGGCGTGAATGCCGGCGAGCTGATCGCCGAAGGTGTGCTGGCACTGGAGATGGGCGCTGACATGGAAGACCTCGGCCTCACCATCCACCCGCACCCCACCCTGTCGGAGACACTGTGCTTTGCGGCGGAGATGGCGGAGGGGACGATCACCGACCTGTACGCGCCGAAGAAGAAACATTAAAGGGCACCTCTAATAATTTAAAGTTCTAAGCAAGACAAGGCGCGAACAAAAAATTGCGACGTAGCATATGTCTGATATGTAAGGAGTAATTTTTTGTGAGCAACGCAGTATTGCGACGAAATTTGGATTATTAGAGATGCCCTAAATACAAACTATTCACCACAGAGACACAGAGACACAGAGAAAAGCAAACCTGATATTTAAATCAATCCTTGAGTTGCGACTTGAGCGAATCTGACTGGTTTTCCTCTGTGTCTCTGTGTCTCTGTGGTTAACGTTTCTGGATGAAACCATGCGACAGTATCTAGATCTGATGCAGCACGTGCTGGACCACGGCACAAAAAAATCCGACCGCACCGGCACCGGCACCGTCAGCGTGTTCGGCTACCAGATGCGCTTTAACCTGGCTGAAGGTTTTCCTCTGGTCACCACCAAGAAGTGCCATTTGAAATCCATCGTCCATGAGCTGCTGTGGTTTTTGCAGGGCGATACCAACATTCGTTACCTCAAGGAAAACGGCGTCAGCATCTGGGACGAATGGGCCGACGAAAACGGCAACCTGGGGCCGGTGTATGGCAAGCAGTGGCGCTCGTGGTCTACGCCCGACGGCCGCGTCATCGACCAGATTTCCGAGGTGATCGCGCAGATCAAGAGCAACCCCGATTCGCGCCGCCTGATCGTTTCTGCCTGGAACGTAGGCGAACTCGACCAGATGGCGCTGGCGCCCTGCCACGCCTTCTTCCAGTTCTATGTGGCGGATGGCAAGCTGTCGTGCCAGCTGTACCAGCGCAGCGCCGACATCTTCCTCGGCGTGCCGTTCAACATCGCCAGCTACGCCCTGCTCACCCTGATAATCGCGCAGGTGTGCGGCCTCAAAGCGGGCGATTTCGTGCACACGCTGGGCGATGCGCACCTGTATTCAAATCACATGGAGCAGACCCGCGAGCAGCTGTCGCGCGAGCCGCGCGCCTTGCCGAGCATGCATATCAACCCTGAGGTGAAAGACATCTTCAGCTTCAAGTTCGAGGACTTCACGCTGCAAGGTTACGACCCGCATCCGGCGATCAAGGCTCCGGTAGCCATATAAAGCCAGCCATCGAGATAGGCCATGGACACATCTCGAAACCGCGCAGATGCGCACCCTGCACTGGTAAACACAAGCGGAGTTTTCATGAGCAAACAAAAAATTTCCATCATCGTCGCCATGGCGAAGAACCGCACCATAGGCGTGAACAACACCCTGCCGTGGCGCTGCCCGGAAGACCTCAAGCACTTCAAGGCACTCACCATGGGCCACCACATGATCATGGGACGCAAGACCTTCGACTCCATCGGCAAACCGCTGCCCGGCCGCACCACCGTGGTGGTGACGCGTAACCAGGCACTGCAAATCGAGGGCTGCGTCATGGCGTATTCCCTGCACGCTGCCATTGCGGCGTGCGCGAGTGATGCGGAAATTTTTATCGTGGGCGGCGCCGAGCTTTACACCCAGGCATTAGCGCTGGCCGATACGCTCTACCTCACCGAAATCCAGCAGGATGTCGCCGGTGATGCGCACTTTCCTGAGTTCAACACCAGGGAATGGCAGGAGGTCGCACGCGACCCACGCCAGCAGGACACGCCGCAGCCGCTGTCCTATCACTTCGTCACCTATCACCGGATGTAGGAGCGGGCCAGTGTCAATTCCACAAGGGCTTTAGCCCTTAGTGGATTGCCTGACTTTGTTATGCCCGCGAAAACTGATTGCCGATGCCTATGAAGCACACGGGGAAGCAGGCGAAGTGTCGCTGATGATCACGCGCCATTGCATCCGTTACAGCCTGAGCCTGCGCCCCAGCAGGCCAAGGGTGTCATCGGTGTGCAAGGCCAGGTGCGCGCCGAGCCGATGACGCTGGTCAACGGCAGCGAGCGGCTGATGCTGAAATTTGATTGCCGGGCGTGCGAGATGCACGTGATGGGCAAGATGAAGAAGCACATCCTGAAGACTCCGCCACCATCCATGGCGCCTATCGCTTTTCACAAAAAAATGCCGGGCAGGTAGGGCCCAGCATGCTGCGGCTTGTTGCCTCGATTTGATATTCACTTAACACAAGATCAAGACCTGACGCTAACAGATCGTTTTATCTTGACGAGTAAATTCCCTGCAGTGTAGTGTGGGTATGCCGCCATGGTGCAAGACCAACTACAACAAGGGAGAAATGATGAATCCAAGATTCGCAGCGCTGCTTGTCCCCGCGCTATTGCTTATATCCGGTTGCTCGCAGCAAGTCATCAAGTCATCGGAGCTGAAGAAACCCAACCGCTTCGCAATCGTGTCGGTTACCGGCATGACGTCAGGCTTCGGCATGTCCGAAAATGAGGAAATCAACCTGCTGAGCAAGGTTGATGAAGTGGTTTCCAAAGAACTTAACCAGTCCAAGGATTTCCGGATGGTCAGCTCGTCCCTGGTAAAGCAAAGCCATAGCTATGCCGCCATCAAGGGTCAGTCCGCCGACGGCATGTTTACCGGCAAAGTGGCCAATGGTTACAAGAAGTTTGACGTTACCGACAACAGCGAGGCTGCCAATCTGAAAAAACTGATGAGCGAGTTGAAGCTCACCGGCGTTATACAGATTACGGCTGCCTACACACTGAAGAACAGCGGCCTGTCGGTGTCCGGCTTTCTGCCGGTGCCGATACCGGTTTCTGTCGGCTCGGCCAGTGGTCATGTCAACCTCGCTATTGTCGTCGTGAACAATGCCAACGAAGTAATCTGGCGCGACATGGTTGAAGTGACTTCCAAGGACAGCATCGGAAAAGTCATGGGCATAGGCAACACTGCTGCGCTATATCCCAAACTGGTTGATATTTCCCAGGAAGCAGTGCGCACTGCAATAAACAATCTGGATGAAAAACTAAAATAGCCCAGTGTTCAGATAGCTCGCCATGAGAAGCAAGGCGAGCTCTAATTAAAAGCATATCCACATATGACTTCGCCGGGCTTGCCTGGCGAAGTTTTTTTTAATCACATTCAATCCATCCTGCTATGCACAACGCATACAGTACCTGCACTACAGCCATGGTCACTTCACCATCTTCCTTGTAGTTCCACTTCATATCATCAATAATAAAACTTCCGGACAGCACCAATTGTCCACCTGGTGTGGCTGCAGAGCGGGGTTAGCTGCCATGTCATTTCTTGTGACCCCGTGTATTCGGAGGCAATCATGGAATTTCGTACAGCAACCTTGTCAGCGCTGGCCAGCTCGTTGATATTTTGCGCGGGTATTGCGCTCGCCGCTGATAAAGACCAGAACAAAGATCAGACCCGCGATCGCAGCAAAGACCAGACACAACTGCGTGATCAGGACAGAACCAAAGATCAGGCTCGCGATCAAACCCGGCTGCGTGATGATGAGCCGATTTACGGCAGCCAGTTGATGACCGAGCAGGAACGCATCGAGCATCGCAACAAGATGCGCAGCCTCAAGACCTATGAAGAGCGCGAAGCGTATCGTCTGGAGGAACACAAGAAAATGCAGGCGCGCGCCAAGGAGAAGGGCGTGACGCTGCCGGATGAAGTGCCCGCACGCGGCGGCATGATGGGGCCCGGTGGCGGTATGGGTCCAAGGGATGGAATGGGCCCCGGGGGCGGCGGCATGATGCGCCCCGGCGGTGGCCGCTACTAAGCTGGCAGGCGAGTTCAGTCACAAAAAAAGCGGATGCCATGCATCCGCTTTTTTTGTGCACAGGGGGCAGCTAGTCCTGACGCACGCAATCCACGTAATACACCTTGTTGCCATTCATCTTCTCCGCGACCAGGCCGTGTATATCAGTCTCGAAGCCAGGGAATTTCTGGTTGAAGTCGCGCGCGAATTTGAGGTAATCGACGATAGTCTTGTTAAAGCGCTCGCCCGGAATCAGCAGCGGGATGCCCGGCGGATAGGGCGTCAGCAACACCGCGGTGACGCGCCCTTCCAGATCGTCGATAGCCACACGCTCGATTTCGCCGTGCGCCATCTTGGCGAATGCGTCGGAGGGTTTCATCGCCGGCACCATACTGGAGAGGTACATCTCGGTGGTCAGGCGTGCCACATCGTTGGCCTTGTAAATGCCGTGGATCTGGTCGCACAGGTCGCGCAGGCCGATCTTCTCGTAGCGCGGATGCTTGGCAATGAATTCCGGCAGCACACGCCACAGCGGTTGGTTCCTGTCGTAGTCGTCCTTGAACTGCTGCAGCTCGGTCACCATGGTGTTCCAGCGCCCCTTGGTGATGCCGATGGTGAACATGATGAAGAAGGAATACAGGCCGCACTTCTCCACCACCACGCCGTGTTCGGAAAGATATTTGGTCACGATGCTGGCAGGGATGCCGCTGTCGGCAAAGTCGCCATCGACATCCAGCCCCGGTGTGATGACGGTAGCCTTGATCGGGTCGAGCATATTGAAGCCTTCGGCGAGTTTGCCGAAACCATGCCAGCGGTCGTCGGTGCGCAGCACCCAGTCGTCGCGCGCAGCCATGCCTTCCTCGACCAGATATTCCGGCCCCCACACCTTGAACCACCAGTCGGCGCCGAACTCGGCATCCACCTTGCGCATGGCGCGGCGAAAATCGAGCGCTTCAGCGATGGATTCTTCCACCAGTGCCGTACCGCCCGGCGGCTCCATCATCGCCGCGGCGACGTCACACGAGGCGATAATCGCGTATTGCGGGCTGGTCGAGGTGTGCATCAGATAGGCTTCATTGAAGCAGTCGCGATCCAGTTTGCGCTGCTCGCTGTCCTGCACCAGGATCTGCGAGGCCTGCGACAGGCCGGCGAGCAGCTTATGCGTGGACTGGGTGGAGAACACCATCGACTCCTTGGTGCGCGGCCGCTTTGGCCCGATGGCATGCATGTCCTGATAGAACTCGTGGAAGGCCGCGTGCGGCAACCATGCTTCGTCGAAATGCAGCGCATCGATCTTGCCGTCCAGCATCTCCTTCAGCATCTCGACGTTGTACAGCACGCCGTCGTAAGTGCTCTGCGTGATGGTCAGGATGCGCGGCTTCTTGCTCTTGTCCTTGATGAAGGGATTGGCGTCGATTTTTTTCTGGATGCTTCCCGGTTCGAATTCGGATTTCGGAATCGGCCCGATAATGCCGAAGTTGTTGCGCGTTGGCGTCAGAAACACCGGCACTGCGCCGGTCATCATGATCGCGTGCAGTATGGATTTGTGGCAGTTGCGGTCCACCACCACGATGTCGTCCGGTGCCACCATCGAGTGCCACACAATCTTGTTGGAAGTCGAGGTGCCGTTGGTGACGAAGAACAAGTGATCGGCATTGAAGATGCGCGCCGCGTTGCGCTCGGAAGCGGCGACTGGACCGGTGTGGTCGAGCAACTGACCCAACT
>JBGPPE010000124.1:0-7524 GCA_041488395.1 Gallionellaceae bacterium | reverse complement strand
GGTGAACGAAGTGCTGGCCGGCAAGGATTACGTGGCCGGCAGCTTCAGCATTGCCGATGCCGCGCTGTTCTATGTAGAATTCTGGGCCGACAAAATCAAGCTGGAACTGCCGCCAAATTGCCTGGCGCATTACCAGCGCATGCTGCAACGGCCTGCGGTGCGAAGAGTGCTGCTGGAAGAGGGCTACAGACTTTAACCGGGATTGTTCATCAGGCGAACCGTCATTCCGGCGGAGGCCGGAATCCAGCGAAAAAACAACCCGCGCAGCGAACAAAACCGCGATGTTGTCCCGCTGCGCGGGGATAGTTAAGTAGCTGGATTCCGGCGCGCCGGAATGACGAAGTAGCGGAGGGCGGGTTGTTACTGATTATGAAAATCTCATGGCACTTTAAAACATGAAAAAACCTTCGTTAATGCAACGCCTGCGCGCCAAAAAACGCAACCAGTCCATCCTGGTCGGCGTCACTTGGTACAACGCGGCAAGCTGGGCCGAGGTAAAGGCCAGCGCAACCGACCCCGAGTGTTTCGAGGCGTCATTTCCCGCGTGGGAAAAAATGGCCAACCAGGCGCGCCGCGAGCTGCAACGTTCCGGCGTGCGCGCAGTCGAATGCCACATCGTCCCGCAGGATTTTTTTGCCTGGTGCGAGGCGAACGGCAAGGAGAACAATGCCGCAGCCAGAGCCGAGTTTGTTTCGGAAACCTTGAGTGCGGCGGGTGGCGCAATGGCCTGACTTAGCCGTCATTCCCGCGCAGGCGGGAATCCAGTGCATACAACACACACCACGCAGTGGGACAACACCTAATAAGCGTTTCCCGCTACGCGGAACTGATATATCAGACTGGATTCCGGCCTGCGCCGGAATGACGAGTTGTGCAGCTTGGGTCAGGCGCGGTTGTTTGCGCCGTAACCCAACAAAACCAGTATCGATGTATGCTGCCCATCTCTCGGCGTTCAAGCCTGAATTGGTTGGCTTGCACACATGCATGACTGAAACCGTTCACAGGCACAAGCCAACATGACCACCCCGCTCGCCACCATCCTCGACTACCACCAGCGCACCAAGCACCATCTGCAAAGATATGCCGCCGGGCCGGACGGGTTGGACTGGGACAGCCAGCCCGACCCCTTCCGCACCTTTGCCGGCAGCGCCAAGCTGGAGCTGCCCCTGCTCGGTGCACAACCGCAGCCGTTGTATGCCGAGCTTTACCAGCCCGGTGCCGTCGCCGCGCAAGCGTTCACCCTGCCCAACATCGCCGCACTGTTTGAGCTTTCCTTCGGCCTTTCCGCCTGGAAGCAATACGACAACACGCGCTGGGCGTTGCGCTGCAATCCCTCCAGCGGCAATCTGCACCCCACCGAGGCTTATCTGGTGGTGCAGGGCTGTGAGGGCATCGCCGATGGCGTGCATCACTACCTCAGCCGCGACCACCTGCTGGAGCAGCGTTGCCGTTTTTCGCCTGGCACACCCATGCTTCCGCCGGGCTCATTCCTGCTCGGGCTATCCTCCATCCATATACGCGAATCGTGGAAATACGGCGAACGCGCCTTTCGCTATTGTCAGCATGACGCAGGCCATGCCATTGCCGCAGTGCGCTACGCAGCCGCCACGCTGGGCTGGCAGGTGCAGTTGCTGGATGCGTGGAGCGATGATGAGATCGGCGCGATCCTGGGCGTGGAGCGGGCAGCAGATTTCGGCACGGCAGAACGTGAACACCCTGACCTCATGCTGCTGGTCACCACATCAGGCACGGCTGCTGTGGCAAGCGGGTTCGCCGCAAGCGCGCTGCTGCAAGTGGCACAGGGCGGTGCATGGCAGGGGCAAGCCAATGTCTTGTCCCCCGAAAAACCGTTAACCTGGCCGGTGATAGCGCAGGCTGCCGAGGCCAGCCGCAAACCGCATACCCAGCCAGCGCCCTGGCCAGCGCCGGGTTTGCCCGCACCGCTAGTCAGCGCCTGCACACAGGGCGCTGCCGCCATCATCAGGCAGCGCCGCAGTGCGCAGCGCTTTGACGGCAGCACTGTGATCTCTGCCGCGGCGTTCTACCGCATGCTGGACTTGACCCTGCCGCGCGCCCACATTGCGCCATGGGACGCCATCGCCTGGCAGCCGCGCATCCACCTGTTCCTGTTCGTGCATCGGGTAGAGGGGCTGGTGCCCGGATTCTACCTTTTCCTGCGCAACGATCAGGTCGAAGCACAACTGCGCGCAGAACTCTCCGCCGAGTTCGAGTGGCTGCCGGTAGCCGGCTGCCCCGCGCATTTCAAATTTTTCCGGCTGCAAAGCGCCGATACGCAAAAGGCCGCGCGCACCTTGTCCTGCCACCAGGACATCGCCTCGCGCGGCGCCTTCAGCCTGGGCATGCTGGCGGAATATCAAAGCAGCATCACGCAAAGCCCGTGGGTTTACCGCCAGCTGTTCTGGGAGGCCGGCATGCTGGGGCAAGTGCTCTATCTGGAAGCCGAAGCCGCCAAGGTGCGCGGCACCGGCATCGGCTGTTATTTTGATGATGCAGTGCATGAGCTGCTCGGCATCAGCAGCCAGAATTTTCAGAGCATGTATCATTTCACCGTGGGTGGGGCGGTGAATGATGAGCGACTGCAGACGATTGCGGCTTATGCGCATCTGCAAAGAGAGCGTTAAAAAATAGTTCAGTTTTATGCCGGATGGCTAGGGCGATGATGAAATGGGGACGGGTTTAGCAAACTAGGCCTTTTGGCATATTGTGGGCAGGGGTATTTGTTGTTAGTGTGCATATCCGAGTTCTTATTATTCCCCGGAAAGAATGGTTTGGTTATGCAGTCGACATTGCGAATGTGTCCGGAAATGCTAAATTTCCCCAACCTGATTCTACGTTCTTTTACATTAGCAGCCAGTATCGGATGAAACTATGAAAATCGACGAGTCGAAGTACAAGAGTGATTTTGGCATTGAGCCGGAGAACTGCAAGAAATTGAGGGCTGCGCTTGAGCACGCTCTTGATATTCGGAAGTTTGAGATCGAACTGTATTGGAAGAGAGCAGCTTACTTCTGGACGCTTATTGCCGCAGCGTTCGCAGGTTACTTTGTAATTTTGAGTTCCGTTCATCTGCACGACAAGAAATTTCTGGCTTTCATCGTCGCGTGCGTTGGCTTTCTATTCACGTTCGCATGGTTTCAAGTGAATCGCGGAAGTAAGCAATGGCAGGAAAATTGGGAAAATCACGTTGATATTTTGGAAGACAAAGTTACAGGCCCACTCTACAAAACCATCTTGGGGCGTCCACCAGGTGGCGATTTTTTTGAGAAACACGTTACTGGGCCTGGCAATATCTCCGTCTCGAAAACGAACCAAATCGTCAATCTATTTACGTTGTGCATTTGGCTTGTGTTGGCCTACTTTACCCTAGATATTCTTGGATGTGGCTATCCCTTCAGTGTTAAACATGTCGCTGTAGGAGCTCTGACTTTGACATTCTGTACTCTCATCCTTTGGAAGGGACGAACACATCTTGGAGATCACACGCATATTGCTAACCAGCGAACTACCAAAATCGCTAATTGACTTCTAACATCCCGCTCAAGATGGGTGTTGACATGTTAAAGACTGCCCCTAATTTTTTTCATACTAGCCCCAATTTGTTGGTCTAATTACAAGGCGTTTGTCATGGCATCTATCGAATACAGCCTCTTTAGGGCGAAATTTATTAAACCAAGTCAGATGTCTCTTCTAAATCAAAATTTGACGCCAAGAGATATGTTTTTGCAGGCGTTGAAAGATAGACCTTCAGGTGAGCTTCGTGCAGGATACATCTGGCATGTCGGCAACATACAATACTTTTCTGAAGGCACAGGTTACTTCGCAGTTGGTCGAACAACAAATTCTACTATTGAAAAATTTGACGACATGTCTGGTAATTTTATAGAAGAAGAGCTTGAGGAAAGCCCATATACCCACTGCGTTTTTAATGCTGATGTTGGATTCATCGGGATTGCCCGGAAAGCAAGTTTGGCTCCAACAACCAAAGGGGTGGCAGAACGTATTGGTCAACTTTTGTCTAGTACCAGAGTGATAGTTGAAAATAATATCTCTGTAGAAATTGCACCCATACCTGATCCTGAAAGTTTCCTGCGTTCACTCGATACGGCATATCGTGTTATGCGATTCGCTGCTACTTTTCGTGGCCCTAATCCATTCGATGCAGACGAGCACTTCCAAAAACCTTTGTCTGTTTATTTATCTGCTGCAAATGGCGAGAAGGGTAAGGCACAGATACAGGGGGATGATTTAAATCGAATGGTTCTGCAAGAGGTAACTAGGAGCACTGCGGCTACTGGTAATGAGGCATCAGCCAGAATCATTAAAAAAAATTCCCAAAAAGCCATAAACATCAACCTGAAGGGTGATCCCATCAAACTGGGTTATAACGAAGACGAGCACAACCCTGAAGTTGTTTTAGCTGATCTAACCAAGCTGTATCATCGGGTAAGAAGTGATGGAAGAGATTGAGATACGTTCCATAGCGGAACTCATTGAGCGGATAAATAGTTTGCCAAATCACTATCTTTATCGTGGACACGCAAATGCAGATTGGCCATTACAGTCCTCGCTAGAGAGAATTATCGGCTCTAAGTGGTCAGCTAAAGAAGCAAGGCGATTCGAGGAGTATTCCTTAGTGCAGTTCCAGTCCAAATTTCACCTCTATGATTGTGAGAATGTGAAGCCCGAATCAAAGCTTGCTTGGTTGTCCATCATGCAACATTATGGAGTGCCAACAAGACTTTTGGATTTCACGGAAAGTCCGTATGTCGCACTTTATTTTGCAATGGAGGCTTACAACCCGCTGACATGCGCCGACTTCGCGATTTTTGCACTCGATTACAGTGCAATCATGGATTGCTCTATTGCACACATTAGTTCGAAAGATAGAGCTTTTACAGAAACACGAGTCACTGTTTATGAAAAACAAGATAAGATTTTCGATGAGGTGGTTGACCGCTTTGCATACGATATTGCTTGGGTTGCTGAGCCAAAGCAACTGAACGCAAGACTGGATCGACAAGCCGGTTCATTTCTTCTGTCAGGAAACCGTAGTCTTCGTATTCAGGAAGTGCTTGATTCAGTGCCATATGCAAATGTCGAGATGTACAAGCTACGAATATCGAATGAACTTTATGCGGGCATATTCGCGTTACTACGCAAGATGAACATAACTAGCAAGAGTCTGTATGGAGATCTTGATGGATTGGCGCGCTCAATACGAATGCAAATGCAAATATATTCGGTTTGAAGGAACAGTTACGGAACATGAGCGCATAAGCGATTAAGGGCAGCTTCGCAATAGTTTTCCACTCCGTAATAAATCCCCACCGCCGCCATGACCGTGGAATTTTCACACCAGCCCCCAATCTAACTGGCTCCAACCACACATAGAAAGGGGACGATCATGGCTACCAACACTATCCGGCTACACCGTGTGCTGCGCGCACCGCCTGAAAGAATCTACCTGGCTTTCCTCGATGCGGATGCCATGGCCAAGTGGTTGCCGCCGCACGGCTTCACCGGCAAGGTGCACCAGCTGGATGCCCAGGTGGGCGGCAGCTACAGGATGTCGTTCACCAATTTCTCCACCGGCCACAGTGAGTCTTTTGGCGGCAAGTATCTGGAGCTGGTGCCGTCCGAGCTGATTCGCCATACCGACAAGTTCGACGACCCCAACCTGCCCGGAGAAATGCTGACCACGATCAAGCTGCAGCAGGTGTCCTGCGGCACCGAGCTGAACATCGTGCAGGAAGGCATACCCGAGGCCATTCCACCCGAGGCCTGCTATCTCGGCTGGCAGGAATCCCTCACGTTGCTGGCGCAGTTGGTCGAAGCTGAGATTCCGGATTAGCCTGGCCACGCATGATCCATGCGTCAAGGAGAGCTGCGGTGAGCATACAGCTGGATCACACCATTGTGCCTTCGCGCAGCCAGGTGAAGTCTGCCAGGCTCTGGCGGATCTGCTGGGCGTGCCGTGGGCGGCCAAGGGAGCCGGGGCATTTACACCCGTTTACGTGAATGACGGGCTGACCCTGGATTTTCAGGATACGGATGAGGCCTTCCCCATCTATCATTTCTGCTTCCGCGTCAGCGAGGAGGAGTTTGATTCCATACTGGCGCGGATCAAGGCGGCCGGCATCAAGTATCGCAGCACGGTGCAGGGCAGCGTGGATATGCAGATCAACACGCAATTTGGCGGGCGCATGCTTTACTGGAACGAACCGGACGGGCACCAATGGGAAATGCTGACAGTCAGCTATGCGCGGCAGCCCTGACGGGCGCAGGCCTGGGCTATCAGGCATAATCAGGGAAACGCTGAACAAGTTCCAATCGTCGTTCCCGCGAAGGCGGGAACCCAGTCAAATCAATAAACTGGATACCCGCCTTCGCGGGTATGACAACTTATTCAGCGCATCCTTAGCTTTTTATTGATGGGAGAGAGTTTTGAATGCTGTTGCTGTGAATGGCTTTATTTTGGCGAATATGAAAGCCATGGAAATGACCGGTGTGCTGATGCGGATTGTCAGCTTTACCCTGGTGAGCTGGATGGGCCCGGCCAGTCCCTTCATGTTCGTGTGGATATTTAATACCATCGATGCAGTTCTACTTACCTGGTGTGCGACCTTGCGCAAGGATTCGGCCTATACCTTGCTGAATGCATTCTGGATATTGATTGGGCTGATTGGCATCGCCAGGGCAGGTGGCTTTCTGCATTAGCCGTATTGGCGTTGCGCTTTTTCCTGCGGTACGTTCATCCTCGCTGCATCCGCTTTTGTCGCAAACCCTGCCTATGCTGATGAAGCAGGGTGTCAGCTTGACCATGACGGACTATGTTGATTTCCTTCATGAACTGCGCCATGTGTTAGACACAATATGGCGAGAAGCGCTAAAATCGCCGCATCATGTTTGAATGGAGCCTGGAGCATGAACACACAACTTTTACAACAAGCGCGTGTGCTCGACATTGACGAGCAGATTGAGCTGGTTGAAGCGATCTGGGACGGTATTGTCAGTCGTGGTGCAGTGCCACCATTGACTGAAGCGCAGAAAAAGGAACTGGACCGCCGCCTCGCTGACCATCTGGCGAACCCAGACGATGTTGTTCCATGGAGTGAAGTAAAGGCCGCCGCGCTGGCCAAAATCAGGCAATGAGCCTGCCCATCACTTTTCATCGCGCCGCCAGCGTAGAGTTCATCGAAGCTAGTGCATGGTATGAAAGCAAGCGACTTGGTCTTGCCCTTGAGTTCATGGCCGAGATTGACCGTTGCGTATCACAAGCATCCGAGCACCCTCTCCAGTTTGCCGTTGTTCACGAGGACATACGGCACGTCGTCGCCAATCGTTTTCCTTACAGCGTTTATTTTCGTGCGGAGCAGCATCGCATTGTTGTTCTGGCCGTATTCCATGGCAGCAGAGAGCCCGCTATTTGGCTGGCGAGAATTTAACTCTGCGTGAAAATGGGGCCAGATTTATTGATGGCGGATTAAATTAATCCGTCTCCCG
>JBGPPE010000123.1:0-7531 GCA_041488395.1 Gallionellaceae bacterium | reverse complement strand
GAAGTCGAAATGCTGTGTCGCCAGATTGTGCTGGAAACATTCGTTCGCCTGAACCTGCCTGGCCGACTTTTCCTCAATGTCAGCCCGGAAACCCTGCTCCACCCCAGCTTCAAGGAAGGCCAGACACTCGCCTGCATGGCCAAAGTGGGGCTTTCCCCAGAGCGCGTAGTCATTGAAATTACCGAAAACCAGCCGACTTATGACTTTTCCGCCATGTGTAACGCCTTGCTGCATTACCGCGCCATGGGCTTCCAGATTGCCATAGACGACCTTGGCGCAGGATTCTCCAGTCTGCGCCTGTGGTCGGAACTACGTCCCGAATACATAAAAATCGACATGCACTTTGTTCAGGGCGTCGATACCGACCCCGTCAAATTGCAATTTCTCAAGTCCATACAACAGATTGCCGAAAGCAGCGGCACCTTGGTGATCGCCGAAGGTATTGAAGCCGGAGCCGAATTGATGGCAGTAAAAAACCTCGGCATCGCCTTTGGTCAAGGCTATTACATTGCCCGCCCCAACCCGACGCCGCCATTGCTGGCCTCACCGGAAATATGCAGCTCGATCAATTCAGCCAATTTTTCTGCATCTCCAGCTACCCGGGTGAACACTTATAGCAAGGGCACTGCGCACAAACTGATGAACCATATCGAGTCCGCACATCCGCAAACAGAAAACGAGTGCATCTTTCAGCGTTTCTCCGAAAACCCCAAATTGCGTGCCATTCCAATCGTCGATAACGGCATACCGGTTGGCCTGATCAACCGCTACAGCTTTATCGACCGTTTCGCCCAACCCTATCAGCGCGAATTGTTAAGCAAGAAACCATGTTTCACCACCTGCCAGGACAAGCCGCTGCTAGTGGAAAAAAACATGCCCATAGAAGAACTGAGTCACTTTCTGGCCGATGCCGACGAACGCTACTTCAACGAGGGCTTTATCATCACCGAACAGGGCCGCTATCTGGGCGTTGCCTCCGGCCAGGACTTGTTGCGCGAACTGACCCAACTGCAGATCGAAGCCGCACGTTATGCCAACCCCCTTACCCTGCTGCCCGGCAACGTGCCCATCAATGAACAAATAGAGCGTTTGCTCCAGGCGGGCAAACCTTTTGTTGCCTGTTACTGCGACCTGGACAACTTCAAGCCCTACAACGACGCCTACAGCTATCGCAAAGGCGACGAAATGATCCAGCTCACCGGGCGCATCCTGAGCTGGGCGTGCGACCCCAAGCTCGATTTCATCGGCCATATCGGTGGCGATGACTTTATCCTGCTGATGCAAAGCCGCGACTGGCAGGCACGTTGCGAGCGTGCATTACGCTCCTTTGAACAGGCGGCAGAGCTGTTATACCGTCCGGAACATCTCGCCGCTCAAGGCTATGAAAGCGAAGATCGCAACAATCAAATCCGCTTCCATCCTTTGGTCAGCCTGTCGATCGGCGCATGTCGTGTGAGTAACGAGCAGTACTTTTCACATCACGAGGTTTCCGCTGCTGCGACGGCCGCAAAAAAATTGGCCAAGCGCACCCAGGGGAACAGCCTGTTTATCGAGCAGCGCAACCACAACACTCCATACAGCCCTGCCGGCGGCCATGCCCTGTGAATCAGTCACGGCGCTAACCTGCAAGAGCACCCCATACCTCCTTTAAACGCGCATGCAGTATGATGCGCGTTCTTTTTCACCATTGATTCTGCAATGTCTTGGCTCATCACCAACCTGATCAGCGCATTCCTGCTGCCCCCGCTCAACCTGCTGTTACTGGCGCTGGCCGGCCTGCTGCTCTGGCACAAACGCCCGCGTGTCGCACGCTTCCTGGTCGGCAGCGCGCTGGCCCTGTTGTGGCTGCTCTCCACCCCCTTCGTTGCCGAATCCCTGCTGCAATCCCTGGAGGCAAGCCCGCAGGCTCTGGACGCACGCCAGCTGGATATAAACCCCCATAAAGATATGGTGATTGTTGTTCTCGGTGGCGGCACCTATTTCCAGGCGCCCGAATATGGCGGCGACACCGTCAATGAAGCTTCCCTGCTGCGCCTGCGCTATGCCGCAAAACTCTACCGCGAGACAGGCGTACCAATCCTGGTCAGCGGCGGCAAACCGCTCGGCAATACGCTGTCCGAGGCAGAGCAGATGCAGCACGTGCTGGAATATGAATTCAAGATTCCCGTGCAATGGGTCGAGGGCGAATCTGACAACACGGCAGAAAGTGCTCGCTACAGCTTCAAGAAACTGCAACAGGCCGGTATCACGCATGTTTACCTGGTCACCCACGCCTGGCACATGCCGCGTGCAGCGCGCGCATTCCGCGCGGCAGGCTTTAGCGTCACCCCGGCAGCCACTGCCTACACCACCTGCTACCACACCAGCCTGCTGAGCTTCCTGCCGCGCGCGACAGCGCTGCGCGACAGCTCGATATTCGTGCATGAAGCGATAGGTCTGCTGTGGTATCGGTTAAAATCCGCCTCATAAAGCGATACTCTAAAGCGGCATCATTCCCGCCTTCGCGGAAATGACATTAATGTGAAATCAAGAAAGGTAACAACAACATGAAAGCACGCGTCAAATGGGTAGAGCAGGTAGCCTTTCTGGGTGAAAGCGAAAGCGGCCATGCCGTGTTGATGGACGGCGCACCCGCAGCCGGCGGCCGCAACCTCGGACCGCGCCCGATGGAAATGCTCCTGCTCGGCGCAGGCGGTTGCACCAGCTTCGATGTCATCACCATCCTGAAGAAGAGCCGCCAGGCGGTATCGGATTGCTATGTGGAGATAGATGCGGAACGCGCCGATACAGAGCCCAAAGTGTTCACCAAAATCCACATGCACTTTGTCGTCAAGGGCAAGGACATCAAACCCGAGGTGGTGGAAAAAGCCATCAAGCTGTCTGCGGAGAAATACTGCTCAGCCTCCATCATGCTGGGCGCCACTGCAGCGATGACGCATGATTTTGAGGTGGTGCAGGAGTAACTTACACACCCCCACCCTGTCATCCCCGCGAAGGCGGGGATCCAGCGCTTTTATTTAACTGGGTTCCCGCCTTCGCGGGAACGACAAATAAATTCAGGCGATAATCTATAGCCCTCTATCCATGCAACCCGCCGTCTATATTCTGGCCAGCCAACGCAACGGCACGCTATATACCGGCGTAACCAGGGGGTTGGTGCAACGCACTTGGGAACATAAAAGTGATTTTGTAGCGGGATTCACCAAACGCTATGGTGTGCATATTTTGGTGTATTACGAGTTGCACGCCGACATGACCGCGGCGATCACACGGGAAAAACAAATCAAGAAATGGAATCGTGCCTGGAAAATCCGGTTGATAGAGTCAACCAACCCAGACTGGCGTGATTTATGGGGCGAGATTATTTAACCGCTCCGTCACACTCGCTCTACTTCGCCCCCGCCATACCTGTCATTCCCGCGCATAACCAGCGACTTGGCTGGCGTTGTTTGCCAGCTTAGTCGAATGGCTAGTAGTTTTATCAGGCGAGGAATCCAGTTATTAGAGAATTCCGCGAAGTGGACAAGCGCCAAGTTGTGAAATTGTCCGCTTCGCGGGACATTTGATTTGCTGGATTCCCGCCTGCGCGGGAATGACGGTGAGGCGTTAAACCCAGTACGCAGTACGCGTCATCACCTTGCCGCTCACCCGCATCGCCAGCTTCACCGGCAGTGGCAGCTCAACGCCGCCCAGCCTCACCGCCATCTCGGAGTGCTGCACCTCGTCCACGTACATCTGCTGCACCACGGCACGGCTCTTCTCGTCCTGCTGCGGCAGGGTGGCCAGATGGCTTTGCAGGTGCGCCCCCACCTGGCGCTCGGTCTCGGCCAGGAAGCCCAGATTCCATTTATCTCCCAGCAGCCCGGCACAAGCACCGATAGCCAGCGAGCTGGTGTACCACACCGGGTTAAGCAGGCTCAGGTAGCTGCCCAGCTCGTGCACGCGCTTTGCGGTCCAGGCCAGGTGCTCGGTCTCCTCCTGCGCTGCCTGCTCCAGCTCGTGCTGCACCAGCGGGTCGCGCGCGGTCAGTGCCTGGCCCTGATACAAAGCCTGTGCACAGATCTCGCCGCTGTGGTTAACGCGCATCAGCGCCGCTGCATGCTGCTTCTCGCCCTCACTCAGGCTGGCCTCCGCCAGGCCGGTATCAGGGTAAGGGCGCGCACTGTGCGCCTGGCTAAACAGGGTGCGCAGCCCCTTGTCGAATTCGATGATCAAACTATCCATGTTCAGCATGTTTCCATCCTTTCAATACTTTTTGGTCAAACGAAGATAATCGTGTCGCTGTAGCGAACCACTGTCATATCGTGAGTCATTAATCGCATCGGCTCGACCATTGCCTGAGCCACCAGCAACCGATCGAATGGGTCCTGGTGGTGGTCAGGCAACCCTTCAACGGCAGCCGCATGCTCTGGCTCAATGGCAAGCAAGCGATACCCAGCCTCACGAAAATAGCGCAGAGCTGCCTGGCCGGAAACAGGCATTTCACCTCGCCCCAGGCTATGCTTGATAGCAATTTCCCATATGCAGACCGAGCTAACCCATACAGTACTACGCGGAGCCAGAATGAGTTCACGCGCCTTGGCCGAAAGGCTGGGGTTGTCCGTAATCGCCCACAAAGCCACATGCGTATCCAGAAGGAGATTCAACGGCCCGCTCCTGCAAAAAACAATCTGGCTACTTCATCATTACTTGTGTCGATATTGTCTGGCACATCGAACGCACCTTTTGCGACACCAATTCGCTGCCCTGGCATTGCCGTATCCATGGGCACCAGTTTCGCCGCAGGTCGTCCATTTCGGGCGATAATTATTTCACGCTCTCCACCCTGCTCAATTACTTCCACCAGACGAGACAAGCTTGATTTCGCTTCCAACATGTTGACTGTATGCATAGAGCCTCCTGAATAACGAACTTAGTCTAGTCTGGCTAAGCAACATCGTCAAGCACAATAAGCCCCGTCATATCCCACTTTCAGCGCCAAGCCTGAGCAAAAAAAACAGGCACCCCAAAGATGCCTGTTTTAACCATGATTACCCTGCAACAAAGCTACGGCAACGTGCGCACCAGACGAAAACCGTAGCTGTAATAGCGGTAATTGGCGGCAAATTTGGAGCGCGCAGCCGCACGGCTGAACGGCTGATCGTACCCCCATGAACCACCACGCAGCACATGCAGCGAGCTCCCCACCCACGCACTCCCATCGGCCGGAGCACCGTTGTAGTTGTCGTGATAAGTGTCTTCCACCCATTCCCACACGTTGCCGCTCATGTCATACAGGCCAAAGGCATTAGGCTGCTTGGTAGCCACTGGATGCGGCGTCTTGAAAAAGAAGCTGCCGCTGTTGTAACCATTCCACGACACCTGGTCCGCATTGTCGCTGCCGCAATATTCCTGCTGGTCGCCGGCACGGCAGGCATATTCCCACTCAGCCTCAGTAGGCAATCGGTACTGCTTGCCAGTCCTGGCATTAAGCTTCTGGACAAAGGCCTGCGCATCATCCCAGCTGACCTGCTCCACCGGGCAGTTATCGCCGCAGTCCGTGAAGTAGCTCGGGTCTTTGCCCATCACTGCACGCCACTGCGCCTGGGTCACCTCGGTCTTGCCGATAGCAAAAGGTTTGGTGATGGTCACGTTATGCAGCGGCTGCTCGTCCGGTTCGCCATGATTCGAGCCCATGGCAAAGCTGCCTTCCGGTATCTCCACCATCTCCGGGCACTCAGGACAATCCTTGATCGTCTTGCCGGCCACGGGGCCAACTACACTTTCCCACTGGTAAATCTTGTCCTGTGCAGCGCGTGCTTCGGGCGCTTCAGGCGCCAGCAGCAGATAGCGCTTCATTTCACGCATCGCGTCCAGATATTTTTTCTTCTCGCCCAGCACCAGCGCCAAGTTGTAATGCCCTTCCGGCCACCACGGCACGATATCCAGCGCCTTGCCATACAGCTCGACCGCCTGGTCGAGGCGTTTTTCCTGCACTGCAAACTCGGCCTGCACCTTGAACTTGCGCGCCGCTTCCGGCATCACCGGCTTGGGATTCGCGGCCCGATACTGGGTCACCACCTGCTGGAATGGATCAGCAACGTCATCGGCAAAGGCCGGCGCACTAATCAAGAAAAATACAACTGCCAAACACCTGTTGATATTAGCCAAAATGCAATCCCTTCCTGTTGGTCTCATCGCCCTAATCAAGGGCTAATTGTAGCCGTTTTTCTGCCAGAATTCCGGCAAAGCCGCACCAATTGCTTACACCTGCCCTGATCCTGCAACACTTTCATTCAAAAATCGTACGCAAAAAAAACGGCCACCCGTAGGTGGCCGTTTCGTTTTCACCGGCAAAGCCGGCTTACTACACCGGAAAAACCGGATTAGAACTTCTTGCTCAGACCAACAGCGAGCATGGAAGAGCTACCACCAGCTGCGAGTGTATTAGCTGCAAGAGTAGCACCTACCAGACCATTCTTGTCTACGCTGAAGTTGTTAACGTCAGAGCCATTGCTCATACGAGAATAGGCTGCGTAGAAAGTAGTGGTTTTGGACAGACCTTGCACCCAAGCCAGAGTCATACCACTAGCTTTTGCTTCCGCATTCGAAATGTCAGCACCGGCTGTTACTGCATAGCCGTATGTCGCCATAGCAGCAGTAGCGTGGTTCAGCTTAGTAGTAGCATAGGTAAATACCACAGAGCCAGTACTTGTTACTGGAGCTGCAGCACTCAGAGACATTGCCGTGTTGGCGGAGCCAGCAGCATTGTCGAGCTTCTGAGTCTGGTAAGTTGCGAACAATTTTACCATTTCCAGATCATAGGATGCACCGAAAGCCATTTCCGATGTGTTGTTAGCGCCGGAAGTAGTGTCATTCAATGCTGCATACACTGCGCCAACGGCCAGAGGGCCAGCCTTGTAGTTAGCGGACAGCAACATTGCTGTTGTCTTCAGGGCAGTAGCGGTGTCAGCCTTACCCAGATCACCCAAACCACCTGTTGCGTCTGTGGAGTAGTTCACAGCCAGAGTCAGACCGCTCATATCTGGAGAGATGTAGGCCAGAGCGCGAGGAGCACGATTCAAACCAGCGTTGGTACCGATGAAGAAGCCAGCGCCAGCGGTGATGTTGTCCAGCGGAGATACGGTAGAACCGGCTGTCGGGTCGAAGCTCTTGCCGAAGTCATAGCCAGTAGTTTGCAGGTAGCCAGTAGCAACGGTACCGAAACCGCCAGCAACAGCCAGCATTTCCTGGCGTGCATTGCCAATACCGTCAGACTTACCTACGTCCAGGCTGTATTCCAGGTTAACCAGGGCCTTCATGCCGTTGCCCAGATCTTCGGAGCTGTTCACACCGAGGCGAGAACCAGCCAGGCCACCGGAAACAACCTGCATGTCGCTCTTCTGGCCGTCGCCGGAAGCGCGTGCCACAGCAACGTCAACCAAGCCGTATACAGTCGTATCAGCGAATGCAGGTGCAGAGAAAGCAGCAGCGATTGCCAGAGCGATAATTTTCTTTTGCATTTATTAAACTCCTCAGTTGTTGAATAAGG